>NZ_JBSWYQ010000008.1:0-241492 GCF_056161165.1 Alteromonas sp. ABV2_168
GGGGGGGGGGGGGGGGGGGGGGGGGGGGGGGGGGGGGGGGGGGGGGGGGGGGGGGGGGGGGGGGGGGGGGGGGGGGGGGGGGGGGGGGGAGAGGGGGGGGGGTGTGGGGTAGAATAATGAAGTTACAGGTGAGTTGGTGGAAAGTCGTGCTGTAACACGATATTCTCAGGCTGGGCAGTAATATGAGATTGAAATTTACCGTGGTTCTGAAAACATTCAAAAATCTTCCCAAACCACACCGGACCGGATTGGTGATCGCCAGTTTTTTACTGGGTGGTCTTATTCTTCTTCCTTCCGAACCGGTCGAAGCAAGTCGTCATCAGGAATCCCTGATTTTAGACGCAGGTGTGCGTTACCCTGTTGCGCTTTCAGTCATTGAAACGCCGGAAATCTATGTCGAAGAAGACGAGGGTAGCTGGGAAACATTCAAAGTGGGTCGTGGCGACACACTGGCTAAAATATTCAAGCGTGCAGGTTTTTCTGCCCGCGATACTTATGACGTGACTCAGGCAGGCGAACTGGCAAAAACCCTGGTCACCCTGATTCCGGGTGACGAGTTGCAGTTGCGCGCCGGTGAAGATGGCAGTTTTGACGGACTGCGTTACGCCATTTCTTATAAAGAAGCGTTGCTTATCAAGCGCAATGCTGAAGACGATGGCCTCACCGCTCAGCTGGAAGCGAAAGAAATCGAAACACGCTACAGCTTTGCACAGGGTGAAATCGACTCCAGCTTCTGGAATGCCGGTGTTGATGCCGGTCTGACCGACAATCAGATCATGCACCTTGCGGGTATTTTCGGCTGGGATATTGACTTCGCTATGGGTATCCGTCAGGGCGATTTGTTCAATATCGTGTATGAAGAAAACTATATCGACGGTGAATTCGTGGGCTACGGCGATATCGTTGCCGCTGAATTTGTGAATCAGGGTGAGCGCTTTGTTGCTATCCAGCATGATGACGGCAATTACTATACGCCGGAAGGCCGCAGCATGCGTAAAAGCTTCTTACGTGCGCCGATTAACTTCAAATACGTGAGCTCTAACTTTACTAAAGCCCGTTTCCATCCGGTGCAGAAACGCTGGAAATCTCACAACGGTACAGACTACGTGGCAGCCGTCGGTACGCCTATCATGGCCGCCGGTGACGGTAAGGTTATTGAAGCGTCGTATAACCGCTTTAATGGTAACTACGTGTTCATTCAGCATGGTGAGAAATACGTCACCAAGTACCTGCACCTTAAAAAGCGTGGTGTGAAGCGTGGTGACACGGTGAAACAGGGCCAGACAGTAGGCTATCTTGGTTCAACAGGTATGGTAACCGGCGCTCACCTTCACTATGAATTCCTGGTAGATGGTGTACACCGTAACCCCAGAACCGTAGAGTTGCCGAAAGCGCGTCCTATCGACTCATCAGAAAAAGACGCCTTTATGAAAATTGCTGAGGTACGCTTAGGTCAGCTGGATAACACCAAGCGTCTGATGCTGGCGATGAAATAAGCCTGTCGCGCAGACAATGAACATACTGAAAATGCCCGCTATGCGGGCATTTTTGTTCCCGCACAATGAAATATAAACAACAACCGGTATGCCCTATGAACACCCATAAACTGGCAGTGCTCAGCAGTGAAGCGCAGGAATATGCGCCGTTGATCCCCGCATTACTCCCTGACAACGTGGTACTTGATTGCATTACAACGGAACCGGTGGATGTGGACAAAGACAGTGTCACCATTCTGCTGGCGGATCCTGACCTTGCTGCCCTGGTGATCCCCCAAATGCCGGCACTGAAATGGTGTCAGTCGGTTTGGGCGGGCAACAGACCCTTACTGGCGCTGGACAGACAAGACTATCTGCTGACAGCAGCAAAGGGGATTTTCGGCGTACAGATGAGGGAATATGTATTTACCTGGCTGTTGCACTATTCCCGCTCTGTTGATGATTATGCACAAGCACAACGCAATGCTGTCTGGTCACCTCCCGGCTATGCTCGCCTGCAGGGTAAAACGCTCGGGATCACCGGCGCAGGTTCCATTGCGGATGCATTGTTGCCGGTGGCAGAAGTATTCGGGTTGAATGTCATCGGGTTAAGCCGCAGTGGTAAACCAAAAGCAGGTTACACCGCGATGTACACGCAGGCGTCAGTGCATGAGTTTGCCGGCCGGTGCGATTTTGTACTGAATCTGATGCCGGATACGCCGGACACAAGAGGTTTACTGAATGCTGATTTCTTTTCTGCATTGCCCGGTGAATGTGTACTGATTAATGCCGGGCGGGGCTCTGCCATCGTTGAAGAGGATTTGCTCTCTGCACTGGATAACGGGCAATTGAAAGCCGCGGTACTGGATGTCTTTAATGAAGAACCATTGCCAGCCACACACCCATTCTGGCAACACCCCAAAATCAAAATAACGCAGCACACCGCGGCGGAATCCCGCCCTGACGATGTGGCTGCGCTATTTGCAGATAACTTACAGCGTTATTTATCCTGTCAGCCCCTGATGCATCAGTTCGATTTTAGACGGGGCTATTAGTGCTTAACCGCGGGGGTCAGTAGCGGTGACCTCTATCCGGTCAATGTGCTGTTCGCGGAAGGCTTTCAGCGCATCAAGACCGGTAAGGGGATGCAGTTCACGGAACTCAACCCAGTCAATAAGTGTAAACAGCGCCACCGACGGATAACCCCAACCATCAAACTCGCCGGCACTGACCATTTCATTCAGCAAGCCAAGCGTAGAAGCAATACGTTCTTTCTGCAGGCGGAAAAACAACTGATCGTTGGTAGCCTCAATGCCTGAACGCTTAAGCATGAAAAGCTGAACAAACGAGTCGTTAGCACCGTCAATCATCGTCAACTGGTTTTCCTGGTCCCAGCTCAAAGGCGGCAGATCCAGCTTTGCCAGCAAATAACTGTGGATCACACGGGAGTCGAAGATTAACTGTCCATCATCTTCAAGACACGGCACTTTCAGGGTAGGGTTTTTAGATGCCAGTATGTCCCGGCCCTCACCCTCAAAGATGTTCAGATTAATAAACTCGTGCTCTGTAGCAGACAGCACGATGCGGATGCGGCGAACATAAGGCGATGTAACGGAGCCGTACAGTTTCATCATAAAATTCCTCAGCAACATTGAGAACAAAGTGATGACGACACAGTAACGGGTATAACCGGAAAATGGTACAGGGTGCACAGGTTAAATCAGACCGGTGCACCTGAGAGAATGATGAGTTACAGGATGCTCAGATACTGAAGCTTGAACCACACCCGCAGGTGGTTGTGGCGTTGGGGTTATCCACCAGGAAGCGGGAACCTTCCAGACCGTCTACATAGTCAACGGTACCGCCCACCAGATATTGCAGGCTCATAGGATCGACCACCAGCGTAACGCTGTCTTTTTCGATGGTCATGTCACCTTCATTTACCTTCTCGTCGAAAGTGAAGCCATACTGAAAGCCCGAGCAGCCACCGCCAGTGACATACACACGCAATTTCAGATTCGGATTTTCTTCCTCTGTGACCAGCTCTTTCACTTTCTTCGCAGCAGAATCAGAAAAATCGATTGGCAGCGCCATTTCTACAGACATAGTTACCTCGCAAAATACCACGGGCTTTCGCCCTGAAAACATCCCTGAACGTCTCACAAACCTGAACCACACATCAGCTCAGTAGCAGAGCCGGTGAACGGGATGTGGCTAATTATCTAATACCTGACCAAATCAATCAACTAATCCGCGCAATCCTGTGCTCCGCGACTCTGACCGGAAACTGCTGAAAACAACATTCGTTTGCACCACACGAAGACGAGCGCACCAAAATAATGCAACCGACATGGGCAACGTGTCCGGGTGAATTTCTAACTCATTGAAATCATGAAATAAAAAAACAGGCATGGTTTTCGCTAACTCTATGTCGGGTTAACATCCAATGCTTTCCAGCATAATGAGTTTTTACCACAGAGCCGGCCGAAGACCGGATGTGACACAATCTGTTATCAGGCAATGATGCCCGGCGTTGAACTATCAGCGCCGGGTTTTTTTATTTAAGGGCACAATCAATGAGTGTTGAAAAATTTAATCTTTTCTCCTTCACCGGAAAAATGAAAATTCTCCACCTGTCATGGATGGTCTTCTTCGTGACCTTCGTGGTGTGGTTCAACATGGCACCGCTTAAACAGGTGATCATGAATGATATGGGGCTGAGCATTGAAGAATGGAAGACCTTACTGATCCTCAATGTGGCGCTGACCATTCCGGCCCGAGTGATCATTGGTGCACTCACTGATAAATACGGCCCCCGCATCGTTTATTCCGCATTGCTTGCCGTCTGCTCTGTCCCCTGTTTTGTATTTGCCTTCGCCGACAATTTCACTCAGTTAGCTATCGCCCGTTTTGCTTTGGGCTTTATCGGCGCTGGTTTTGTCATTGGTATCCGTATGGTCAGTGAGTGGTTCCCTCCTAAAGAGTTGGGCACTGCCGAGGGTGTGTATGGTGGCTGGGGCAACTTTGGCTCTGCGGCTGCAGCATTTACCTTACCGGCGCTGGCGCTGCTGTTTGGCGGTGATGATGGCTGGCGCTACGCCGTTGCCCTTACCGGAGTACTTTGCCTGATCTTCAGTGTGATTTACTTCACCAACGTCACAGATACGCCCAAAGGCTCGACTTACTTCCGTCCGAAAAACCTGGGTGGGATGGAAGTCACCAGTAAAGGCGATTTCTTCTTTCTGCTGGTGATGAAAACACCTATGTATGCCGCGCTGGCACTACTGAACTGGAAATTATCCCCGCAAGGCGTAGCCATGCTCAGCGAAAGTGTAGCGGTAACCCTCTATGTGCTACTGGCTGCGCTGTATCTTTTTGATGCCTGGTCTACCTTCAAAGTGAACCGCGAAATATTTAAAACGCCGGTTGCCCCTGAACACCGTTATGAGTTTAAACAGGTTGCGGTTCTGAACATCCTGTATTTTGCGACCTTTGGTTCAGAACTGGCCGTAGTTTCAATGTTACCGGCTTTCTTTGCTGAAACCTTTGAATTGTCAATGGCAACAGCCGGTCTGCTGGCGGGTATGTATGCATTTATGAATCTGATGTCCCGTCCGGGCGGTGGCTTGATTTCTGACAAATTCGGTCGTAAGAAAACCCTGCTTATCCTCACCGCCGGTCTGGCACTGGGCTACTTCACGTTAAGTCATATTACCGGTCAATGGCCCGTCTGGCTGGCAGTCCTTGCTGTTATGGCTTGCTCTTTCTTCGTGCAATCCGGTGAAGGTGCTGTATTTGCCGTGGTGCCGCTCATCAAGCGTCGCCTGACCGGCCAGATAGCAGGAATGACAGGTGCTTACGGTAATGTGGGTGCGGTGACATATTTAACGGTTTACTCTTTTGTCGATGCCTCCGTCTTCTTCCTGGTGATCAGTGCCACTGCTGCACTGGGCTTTGTAGCACTGCTATTCATGCGTGAACCGGGAGGTACTATTACCGAAGTCAATGAAGATGGTACAGTTGAACTTATTCAGGTAGGTTCACACTAAGGCCCTTCCGTTTGTCTCAATTAGATCTCAGTTTTGGCGGTTACAGTACGCAGGGCATCAAAGATGAAAATCAGGATGCCTTTGCGGCCTGGCAGGCCAGAGACCACGCAGTAAAAGACAAAGGTATCGCCGTCGCCATTGCCGACGGCGTGTCTGCCTGTACACGGGCAAAGGAAGCGGCTAACACAGCCGTCACCAACTTTATTCACGACTACATGCAAACCCCGGCAAGCTGGACCGTTCAGCGCGCCGCAGGCCAGGTACTTAACAGCCTTAACCGCTGGTGTCACGGGCAGTATGACTATTCTCACGGTGGCTACAGCCAGATGCTGACCACGCTCAGCAGCGTGATATTCAAATCCCGCTGCGGATTTATGCTCCACGTGGGAGACAGCCGGATCTACCGCTATTCGCAGGGCAACCTGGAACAACTCACCCGAGATCATTCAGCGAGACAGGGCAGTAATATTGTCCTCACCCGTGCCATCGGGCTGGAGGCAAAACTGGATGTGGATTTTTCCCGTTTTGCGCTGAGCAAAGATGAAATTTACGTACTGACAACCGACGGCGTTACTAACTTTTTGTCTTCAAGGCAAATCCGTCAGCATCTCGACAGTCACACCAATGATCTTGAACAAACGGCATTTAATATCGTCAGTGCAGCCCTGAAAGCAGGCAGTGACGACAACACAACCTGTCTGCTGGTAAAGGTGAATGATTTGCCCGCCGGTGATACCGCGGATGCGGATGCAATGCTGGATTCCTTGCGCCTGTTACCGCCGCTGGAACCCGGCCACAAAGTTGACGGTTACCGGGTGATTGAACAATTTTTTAATGGTACCCGCTCCAGTTTGTATAAAATCGCCGATGAAAAAACCGGTAAAGTGTACGGCTTAAAAACGCCTACAGAGTATTTTGAAGACGACCCCACCCATCTGAAGGGTTTTCTGCGGGAAGAGTGGATAGGCAAACACCTGGATAACCCCGCCGTGATGAAGGTCTTTCCCCGGCCTGACAATGCCAGATTTATTTATCACATCTGCGAATACGTTGAAGGGATCACCCTGCGACAGTGGATGATTGATAATCCGAAGCCCGCCCCTGAACAGGTACGCCGCATCGTTAAACAAATTATTGCCGGACTCAGAGTATTTCAGCGCAATGATATGGTGTACCGCGACATCAAACCGGAAAACATCATGCTAACCGATACCGGTGAAGTCAAAATCATTGATTTCGGTACTGTACAGGTAAAGGCTCTGCTGGAAACCGGTGAACAGGAGCAGGAAGACTACCCGGTGGGATCGGTAAACTATATTGCGCCGGAATTTTTGATCGATAACCACAGCGATTTTCAATCCGACCTGTTTTCTCTCGGGGTTGTGGTGTACGAAATGTTCACCGGCGAACTCCCCTACCAGCCCTTTAAATTTAAGGATTACATTCCGGCCAACGTTTTTGAATACAAGTACCGCAGCCTGAAATCATATCGTCCCGATCTGCCGGCGTGGCTGGATATCTGCCTGAAAAAAGCCACGCAACCGGAACGGGAGAAGCGGTTTAATGCCTATTCTGAGTTCGAAACCGCGTTAAGTAATCCAAAAGAACTCATTGTCAGTGAACAAACATTCTCTCCTTTGCTGGAACGAAATCCTGTCCTGTTCTGGCAAATGATTTGCGCCGTACTTTGCGGGGTCATAGTGTGGATGACCTGGCTGCTCAACCGATGAAGCGTTAACCGTAACTGAACTTATTCTTTAGTTTTCTGTAAAAAACAGTGATGTTATGACAGCCTGACAATCAGGCGCAGGAGACACTAATGAATAAAGTTACATCATTACTAATTGTTGCCCTTACCCTTACGCTGGCCGCCTGTGCCAGCCAGCCTGCATACCGCGAAGCCTCGAATGGCGGCTTCGGTTATACGGAAACCAAACTTACCGATACACAATACCGCGTGTACTTCAAAGCCAGAGGCTCAGATAAAACCAGAGCCATGGATTACGCCATGCTTCGTGCTGCTGAAATTACACTGGAAAATCAATATGACTGGTTTACGGTAACGGAGCGCGAAACACTCGTGGATAAAGAAACCGTATCGACGGGACCTGAGACGATGTTTTCACAGCGCTACGCCCGGGTGACTGAATGCGGTGCACTTACCTGCCGGACAAGCTGGCAGCCTCAGACCATGGTTTCCACCGGAGTTTTCATTGGCGGCCGTGAGCAGAGTGAAATTGAGAGCACACTGAATATAAAGATGGGTAAAGGCACCGCGCCGGAAGACAACGAAACCTTTAATGCAGAGCAGGTAAAAACCAATCTGCTGATGCAACTGGAAACAGAATAAAACTGACGTTTAACTGTCCAGACTCCCCTCCTCTGGCGGGGAGTCGTATACATCAATCCAGTTTACGCTGTTGATATACTCCCCCCGTTTGCTTTTCCATTGAAATACCTCTGTGGAAAACACAATCTGTTCAGGAATAAATCCCGCCGGTAGTGTGAACTCCTCATCAACGGTCTGGAAAAACTTAAATCCCCATTTGATGTTTCCATTGGGTAGAAATCCCCCCTCACCGGCTTTAATTTCGTGAGGTTTTCCACCCAGACTCCCTTTAATGAGTACCGCAAGCTCACCTTTCAGCATGGCTTTATTTTCATTTTGCTGGAGTAACACCGCCTTGAGCCGGTAACGGTTATCACTGGCCAGGGGAGACACCTGGATCCCGTCGATAAAAAAGCCGTCCTGAGTCACTTCCGGAGCAACCACCCGCTGATAAAAGCTGAGCTGTTCTTCTAAAGAACGCCCCTGCTGCTCTCTGGCTTCGAGCATCTTCTTGTACGATGACACCGAGCTGGCTGCCATTACGCTCTCTACCTGTAATGCAGCAACCTGCTTTCGTAACGCTGCGTTTTCATCTTCCAGATATTGCCGGGTCTGCTTTTCACTCAGCGCGACTTTTTCTTCGTTTTGCTGCTGAAACTGCGCCAGCTGATAACCCGTGACCAGCATAAACAACAATCCGGCCACACAGGCCAGGGTAAACCTGTACAGCCCCCATTTTTGGATTAATTCAGCGCGTTGTAACGGTAACTTCATTGTTCTTCTATATTCAATTTTAAACCAACAAACAGGCACACTACTTGATAGGAAAAGCAGTGACTTATGATAGAATAACGCCACAGCAAAAGGATAAGCCACTTTAATGCGACTTTCAGCACTTCGCCAGGAACTAGCCCATCCCAGAACCTCCGTTCAGGTGTGTATGCTGGGCATTGTGGGAGGCCTCATTGCTGCCGGCCTGATAATCCTGTTCCGGTTATGTGTGGAATGGGTGCAAGGTAGTGCGCTTACGTTGTTAAAGCAAGTGGTTTCCGATGAATGGATGGTGTGGTTTCTGATGCCGCTGTGTGCAGTGACCTGCATCCTGATCATTGCCTGGATCACAGGTTTCAAACATTACCGCCTCGGTATTCCTTTCGTTATCCACCGTGTTAAACATCACTACGGACTGATCCCGTTCCGAACCACAATTAATCAATTCTTTGGCGGTATGCTGGCGCTGGCCGGCGGGTTTGTTGTTGGCCGTGAAGGGCCGTCTGTACACCTTGGTGCATTTGGCAGCAGCTTCCTTGGCCAGTGGTTACGTCTTCCCTATAACAGTATTCGTATACTGGCGGGTTGCGGCATTGCAGCCGGTATATCAGCTTCATTCAACACCCCCTTCGCCGCGGTCATCTTTGTAATGGAGGTGGTGCTCAGAGAGTATAAAATTCACATCTTCGTACCGGTGATGCTGGCGGCAGCCATAGGTTCGGTGCTCACCCGTATGGTCTTCGGGGAAGTGAACGAGTTATCCTTTCTCGCCATCGCCGCCTTTGATGAATGGATGTATTTCTATTTCATTTTCCTTGGCATTGCTCTTGGTGCGCTGGCAACCTTATTTAACTCTCAACTGATGCGGGTAATGCAATTTTTCCGGCCGATTAATATGATCTGGCGACTCATTCTTGCAGCGCTTATCACCGGTACCATCGGCATTTTCCTGCCGGAAAGTTTAGGCGCCAGTTTTGATGATGTGGACCATCTTTTCCACACCCATCCGGGCACCTTACTACTCCTGTCGATTCTTTCGGCCAAACTGATCCTGGCGATTTTTACCATCGGACTGGGCGTCCCGGGTGGTATCATCGGGCCTGTCATGGTGATTGGTATGCTGGCGGGCTCTGTACTGCTAATGCCCCTGCAATCGCTGGTAGATGTTGATGACTACACCAGCAGCTTTGCCCTGCTCGGCGTTGCAGGCATGCTTACAGCAGTACTGCATGCTCCCCTCGCTGCACTATCGGCAGTGATGGAGTTGTCGTACAGTCCGGAAATCATTCTGCCGGCCATGCTGGTGATTGTGCCGGCATACGTTACGGCCACCCAGTTTTTAGGCAACCGGTCTATCTTTATCCGTCAGCTCGATTATCAGAATCTGCCGTATGCCGTGACCTCTATCCGCGAAGCACTGGAAAAAACCGGTGTGCTGGCTGCCATGACCACGGAATACAAACTGTTTCTGGATGCGCCGGAACAGGCTATCGAAAATTATCTGTCTGAGAATCCCACTTACGTGGTGGTACAGAAATCCCGCACAGAGCTGGATGTCCATTACAAACTGGTTCAATACGATGTCAGTCTGGACCATAATGCACACCCATTGAGTTATTTCAGTATGGAAGGTGTCAGCAGTCAGGCCACGTTGCACGAAGTGTACGAAAAGCTGAAGAACGGCCGGAGCGGAGCGGTATATGTATACGACCAGTCTGTGCAGGAAGTCAAAGGGGTAATTACCTGGAACATTCTGCAAACCTTCCTGCAAAGAGCACAGTATTAACGGAAACCGGTTATGATTTTGTGGTTAAAAGCGTTACACATCTTTTTTATGGTCGCCTGGCTGGCGGGAATTTTTTATCTTCCGCGGCTGTTTGTTTATCATGCAGAAGCAAAAGAACAAAATATTCGCGATCAATTTAAAATAATGGAAAGAAGGCTATGGTTTTTTGTCACGCCTTTTGCCATATTAACACTTATATTCGGTGTGTCTCTGATTTACGTTTACGGCATGGCCTGGTTCCGGGCTTCAGCGTGGCTACATGTTAAACTAACGCTTTTACTTGCCATTTATGCATATCACTTCTATTTATTTAAACTGGTTAATCAATTTGCCCGCGACGAAAATACCCGGTCGCCTAAGTTTTACCGTTTTTTAAATGAAGCACCCGTATTACTTTTACTGGCAATTGTGATCTTAGCTGTCGTTAAACCGTTCTAAAAACCATTAGCAGGCCAGTTTAACCCGCTTTATCCTAAGCGATATCGTTGTCATAAAATTAAAGGAAGCAATTTTGTGGCGAATTTTCTCCGGAAACGTGACAAGGCAAACCAAAACATGGATGTGAGTAACGAACATTTGAAGTCCTTACTGGAAAAGACCGATGAGGCTTTTCAGGCGCTTCTGAAAGAACCGGATTCAGACGAACTAAACGACGCCTATGAAGCGGCGCGGGTGGAACTGAACAGTTACATCAGCTCAATGCGTCACAATCTCGCCCAGCGACTTAAGTAAAGCTTTTCAAGCCGGCGGACGCCCTACTCTTTCATCTGCACAAAAGTTTCAAATTGATCAGGTAAAACACCGGCCAGTTCTCCTGCCAGATCAACATACTCTTTCAGCATCGCCGGTAACTGTGCAGCCAGTTGCGGAAGATGCTGCTGCAAAGCCGCTGCCTGTTCATCTGTACGCCTTTCCATTGCGAGATCGGGATTCGCCAGTGTTGAAAATAACTTAAGACAGCGGGACAGCCGCTTTGCAGGATCTTCATTCCCCTTCACGCCTTTATCTTTCTCAGGGTTTGCCACTGCCAGTTGCCATGCTTTTTGCCATACCGGTTCAAGCCTGCCATGGGCGCTGAGCAAACCGGTAAGCCATGCCGTTAACTCCTTCCGCTCTTCGGCATTGTCATGCCACTGACAAACTCCGGGCAGCAACGACGTATTATTTCTCATCGCCTGCAAGTCCTGCCTTAAACCGTCCATCAGGCCCTCTGCCATGTGTTCGAACGAGACATCAGAAGCCGCCACTGGCGCATTCGCCACCAGCCAGGGCATCCATTGTTCGGGCATAGGAATTTCAGGACTGGTTGCCACAGCGAAAATGAATCCGCGACAATGGCATTGCGACGGGAGCAAAGCCGCCAGGGCCGGTTCTGCAAATAATGATGAAAACGGCGTGCTGTTATTTTCCATTTATTCTGAACACTTTGATTAACCACGAAGAATCGTTATGCTGCATGCACTATAACAATAACACTTAAATGGAGTACGCAGTATGGCAAGTGACAAATCAGGCTATATTGTTGCGGCGGCTTTTATTGGTCCGGGAACAGTAACAACGGCCAGCATGGCCGGCGCAGGTTTTGGTTTTCACCTTGCTTGGGCACTCCTGTTTTCTGTAATAGCCACTATGGTATTGCAGGATATGGCTGCGCGGCTGGGCACAGGAACCGGAAAGGGCTTGTCGGATGCCTTAATGACACTGACAGAAAATAAAGCCTTACGCATTACCATTGCGGCTTTGATTGTGTCCGCCATCGGTATTGGCAATGCGGCCTATGAATCCGGCAACCTTACCGGAGCAGCCATAGGCCTGGATGCCATTACTCCGTTAGGTACGTCTCAATGGGCTTTCATCCTGGGCGCACTTGCAGCGCTGTTGTTGTACACCGGAAAGTATAAATTAATTGAGTCAGTGCTGGTGTCACTGGTTGCCATCATGGCCCTGGTGTTTGTCATCACCCTGTTTTTTGCCGGGCCGGACTGGTCTGCCATGCTCAGTCAACTTCTTCATCCGCAACTTGATGCCGGCACGATTACCATGGTGCTGGCTCTTGTAGGTACCACTATCGTCCCGTACAACCTGTTCTTACATGCCAGCCTTGTGGCACAGCAGTACGGGAAAACAAACGACGATGCCGCTCTGAAGGCCTGCAGGAAGCAATCTGTGACTGCTATCGGATTCGGGGGCATTATTACGATAATTATCGTTGCCACCGCGATGACCGCGTTTTACGGACAGAGTGAGTCTCTTGATGCCGGTAATATGAGCCGTCAGCTTGCGCCGGTACTCGGGGATTATGCACAGTGTTTTTTTGCCGCCGGTTTGTTCGCTGCCGGTCTCACCAGCGCTATAACCGCCCCTCTGGCAGCATCCTACGCGGTGTGCGGTGCTTTGGGTAAACCAGCGGATATGACAGGCAGGTTATTTAAAGGTGTGTGGCTGGTGGTTATTCTGAGCGGCGTGATTATCGCCAGTATCGGCATTAAACCATTACTCGCCATCTTGTTCGCTCAGGCCACTAACGGGCTGCTTCTGCCCTTTATTGCGGTATTTTTATTAGCCGTTATGAACCGGCAATCACTGCCAGCCACATACAGAAACAGCACGTTCAGCAACCTCACCGGTGCTGCAATCGTGCTGTTTGTGGTATGTCTCGGGCTGTATAAAGTCGCCTCACTGTTTTTGTGAGGCGCAATATCAGCCGGCCGGCTGACTGATCAGGCTTTACCTGCCAGTCTGCCAAGCACATTGTTCAGCATGTTACGGCTGCAACCAAAGTTAATGCGGAAATGATCCGGCGCAAGGAAGTCAGCGCCGGGTGATGGTCCCACGCCCCGGCTTTCTGCCCATTTCTGCACATTCGCCACATCCAGCCCGCTTGCGTCTATCCATGCCAGAAATGTTGCCTGCGACTGATGCACTTTCAGACCGTCAATGGCATTCACCTGTTCAATCAGTGTTGCCTGGTTACCTTTCAGGTAGGTCAGCAATTCAGAATGCCACTGATCACATTGGGTAAAGGCCGCTTCAGTGGCCACCAGCCCCAACAGGTTTACCCACGGCATGTGACCGGCTGCGGACTGCACGAACTGCTGACGCAGCTGACGGTCAGGGATAATCGCAAATGAAGCACCCAGACCGGCCACGTTGAAGGTTTTACTGGCAGCCATCAGGGTAACGCTGACATCTTTCAGCGCTTCTACTCTGCCTGCCGGAATGTGTTTTACTGTTTCATCGAGGATCAAATCGCAGTGAATTTCATCACTGCACAATTTCACGTCGTTTTGCAGGCAAATCTCAGCAACACGATCAACCTCCTGCTGGCTCAGCACACTCCCCACAGGATTCATCGGGTTGCACAGAATCAGTAACTTACACTTTGGATCCGCGGCCTGGGTTTCCAGCTCAGCAAAATCCAGTGTGGGCCGGCCGTCTACGTCAACAGTACCGATATCGACACGCTCCATGCCGTTAATTTTCGGCGCAGCCAGCAACGGCGGATAATTGGGCGTTTGCACCATCACTTTATCACCGGGCTTACAATACGCTTTAATGGCAATGTTAAATGCCGGCACGACGCCCGGCGTCCATACCAGCCAGTCAGGATCAATAACCCAGTCGTGTTTGTCTTCAAGCCAGCGCTGAACAGCCTCAATAGCCGGCTTGTACTGCGCCGGCAATACATAACCCATGATGCCGTGATCAACACTGGAAGAGAGTGCATCCAGAATGGCGGGGGCGCAACGGAATTCCATATCGGCAACCCATGCCGGAATGATGTCCTGACCGGCGTATTTTTGCCATTTAAAAGAATAGGTATCCTGACGGGAAGGCGTATCGTCGAAATTGAAAGGCACGTGAGATTTTCCTGTGTTGCAGTGCTAAAAGAAAGTGCGAGAAGGCCCCTGCGGGCCATATCTTTATGCCTGTAACACTACAACGATTAACGGTCAGCTTCAATCCACCAGTTGCTTAACTTTCTGCACCAGGTTTTCTGATGTGAACGGTTTGGCAAGAAACTGGGTGGCCCCGCCTTTTTTCGCTGCGATTACCGTGTCACGTGTGGCATCAGCCGTCAGTAAGATGAAAGGGGTTTTCAGCCCAGCTTCACGGCACGCTTTCAGCAACGTTAAACCGTCGTATTGGGGCATGTTCTGATCACTGATGATCAAAGACAAATTATCCTGCGGCTGGTTGACTAAAAAGTCATGCGCCATTTCACTCCGGCTGAAAGCAAACACATTGGCACCCAACTCCTCTTCCAGTGCATAGGTCACAATGTCTAACGTTATCGTATCATCATCTATCACTGCGATGGTGTATTCAGCCACACTTTACTCCTTAACAGCATGCTACAGCAGCTCTGAACTATTTATCTTTCCGGACATTCCGGCACTCAGTGTACACACATACATTGCCGGCTCCGGCGCAACATGAAGAATAAGTCTTATTCACCGGGATTGAAACAATACTTCAGGCGAAAAAAAAGCGTCCATCAGGACGCTTTTTCAAAAATACTCAGTACTTATTTCGCACGACCGGCACGTTTACGGTCGTTTTCAGTCAGCAGCTTCTTACGAATACGGATGCTTACCGGCGTAACTTCTACCAGTTCATCGTCATCGATAAATTCCAGCGCCTGTTCAAGAGACATCTTCACAGGTGGAACCAGAGTTTGCGCTTCATCAGTACCTGATGCACGCACGTTTGTCAGTTGCTTACCTTTCAGGGCGTTTACTGTCAGGTCATTGTCACGGCTGTGAATACCGATGATCATACCTTCGTAAACTTCAACACCGTGTCCGATGAACAGACGACCACGTTCCTGCAGGTTAAACAGGGCGTTTGTCAGTGCTTTACCCATTGCATTGGCAATCAGTACACCATTCTTACGCTTACCGATAGTACCGCCTTTGTGCGGACCGTAATGGTCGAACGTGTGGTACAACAGACCTGAACCGGAAGTCAGCGTCATGAACTCAGTCTGGAAACCAATCAGACCACGGCTTGGAATGATGAAGTCCATACGGATACGGCCTTTGCCATCCGGGTTCATGTCACGCATTTCTGCTTTACGCAGACCAAGCTGTTCCATGATTGAACCCTGGTGCTCGTCTTCACAGTCGATAGTCAGTGTTTCAAACGGTTCCTGCAGCTCGCCGTCAACTTCTTTCAGGATTACTTCCGGACGTGATACCGCCAGCTCGTAACCTTCACGACGCATATTTTCAATCAGGATACCTAAGTGCAGTTCACCACGGCCTGATACGCGGAATTTATCCGGGTCAGCGGTTTCTTCAACGCGCAGTGCCACGTTATGTACCAGCTCGTCCTGCAGACGCTCAAGGATGTTACGTGAAGTCACGTACTTACCTTCTTTACCGGCAAACGGAGATGTGTTTACCTGGAACGTCATGGTTACTGTTGGTTCGTCAACCGTCAGCGGAGGCAAGGCTTCTACTGTATTAACGTCACACACAGTATCAGAAATTTTCAGTTCGCCCAGACCGGTAATCGCGATGATGTCACCTGCGCTTGCAGAGTCGACTTCATGACGCTCAAGACCTAAGTAACCCAGTACCTGACCCACTTTACCGTTGCGCTTCTTACCATCAGCACCAACAACAGTAACCTGCTGGTTCATCTTCACGCTACCGCGCTTAACACGACCAACACCGATTACGCCAACATATGAGTTGTAGTCCAGCTGAGAGATTTGCATCTGGAATGCACCGGCAGGGTCTGCATTTGGCGCTTCAACCTGATCCACGATTAACTGGAACAGTGGCGTCATGTCTTCGCCTTTGGTGTCTGCATCCATTGATGCCCAGCCATTCAGTGCTGATGCATAGATAACCTGGAAGTCTAACTGCTCATCAGTCGCACCTAAGTTATCGAACAGGTCAAAAACCTGATCCATTACCCAGTCAGGACGTGCGCCCGGCTTGTCAATTTTATTGATTACTACGATTGGCTTCAGACCCTGAGCAAACGCTTTTTGCGTTACGAAACGGGTTTGCGGCATAGGACCTTCCTGCGCATCAACCAGCAGCAGTACACAGTCAGCCATCGACATTACACGCTCTACCTCACCACCGAAGTCGGCGTGTCCCGGGGTATCTACGATGTTGATGCGGTAGTCATTCCAGTTAATGGCGGTGTTTTTCGCCAGAATGGTAATACCACGCTCTTTCTCGATGTCGTTAGAGTCCATTACCCGTTCCTGGGCTTCGCCACGGCTTTCCAGCGTACCGGATTGCTGTAACAGTTTGTCAACCAGAGTCGTTTTACCATGGTCAACGTGCGCGATAATCGCGATATTGCGTAATTTATTAATATCAGTGGTCATTGGGTCAAAGCCTTGGAAATCAGCGTTGCAGATGTAAGAAAAACATCAGGCAGATTTGATTGCTAAAACGGAATAGTAAAATGTGCGCGGATTGTACAGAAATTCCTTTCGCTTTGCGCATCTTTTTTTATTTTTCTTTGTGACACTTTTCTGGATTGTGTGCGGATCTAATTTATTCCAATGTTTTATCAATGATCCTACTAGTATCCGGGTTTGCTTTGTTCTAGTCTAAGCATCAGTTCTTATCTTCATATACTGCAATTTCTGCATTGTCACAGCCTTTATTCTTCTGCTCCGGTTCGAATCATTCCGGTACGGATAAATCACGGCTTAATAATGTTCAGCAGTCCGATAGAACCCGATGAATCAAAACACCCTTACGCACCAAAACAGAGCTTCACCGCACCATTATAGTGCACTTGCGTTTGTGGATTTTTGTGCTACTGCCTGCTAAGCCGCGTTTTACCGTCTTCATGTAAGTGGCATGAAAATAGCTTTAATGATTCTCAATTATTTTGGAGTGAAATTGTTCATTCCACGTTTATTCTAATAAATCCGGAGGACACGATGTCAATAGAAAAGGCATTAGAGCTGATCAAAGAAAGCGAAGCTAAATTTGTAGACTTACGCTTTACCGACACAAAAGGTAAGGAGCAACACGTATCGATCCCTGCAGGTCTGGTCGATGACGAGTTCTTTGAAGAAGGTAAGATGTTTGATGGTTCTTCAATTTCTGGTTGGAAACACATCAACGAATCAGACATGATCCTGATGCCAGACGCAGCATCTTGCGTTGTTGACCCGTTCGCAGAAGAAACTCAGGTAAACATCCGTTGTGACATCGTTGAGCCGTCTACCCTGGAAGGCTACGACCGTGACCCTCGCTCTGTTGCACGTCGTGCAGAAGAGTTCCTGAAGTCTACTGGTATCGGTGACACTGCTTTCTTCGGTCCAGAGCCAGAATTCTTCCTGTTTGACGATGTGAAATTCCACACTGACATGGCGGGTTCTTTCTTCAAGATCGATTCTTCTGAAGCAAAATGGAACTCCGGTGCAGAATTCGAAGGCGGTAACCTTGCTCACCGTCCTGGCGTAAAAGGCGGTTACTTCCCGGTTCCACCAGTAGACTCAGCACACGACATCCGTGGCGCAATGTGTCTGGTTATGGAAGAAATGGGTCTGGTCGTTGAAGCTCACCACCACGAAGTAGCAACTGCTGGTCAGAACGAAATCGCTTGTGCTTTCAACACGCTGGTTAAGAAAGCTGACGAAGTTCAAATCTATAAGTATGTTGTACACAACGTTGCAAATGCATACGGTCAGTCTGCGACATTCATGCCTAAGCCTCTGGTTGGTGACAACGGTTCTGGTATGCACGTTCACCAGTCTATCGCTAAAGATGGCAAAAACATCTTCGCAGGCGACAAGTACGCTGGTATGTCTGAAGAAGCGCTGTACTACATCGGCGGTATCATCAAGCACGCCCGTGCAATCAACGCATTCACTAACGCTTCTACTAACTCGTACAAGCGCCTGGTACCAGGCTTTGAAGCACCGGTTATGCTGGCTTACTCTGCACGTAACCGTTCTGCGTCAATCCGTATTCCTTACGTAACAAGCGATAAAGCGCGTCGTATCGAAGTACGTTTCCCTGACCCGACTGGTAACCCTTACCTGGGCTTCACTGCTATGTTAATGGCGGGTATCGACGGTATCATCAACAAGATTCACCCTGGTGACTCTATGGATAAAGACCTGTACGACTTACCACCAGAAGAAGCAGCAGAAATCCCAACTGTTGCCAGCTCACTGGAAATGGCTCTGGAAGCGCTGGACAACGACCGTGACTTCCTGAAAGCCGGTGGCGTTATGACTGATGACATGATCGATGCATACATCGGTCTGAAGTCTGAAGAAGTAACGACTCTGAACATGTCTACTCACCCTGTTGAGTTCGACATGTACTACAGCGTATAAGAAGCCATTCGCTGATTTGATTTGAAAAAGCCCGCATCTGCGGGCTTTTTTTCGTCCCGGCTTTTGCTAGACTGAGAATTCTTTCGTTGTGAAAATGGTGTCCGATGATACTTCGCATTTTGCTTGTCACCGCTTTATTCGTGCCTTCAGTACAGTCACAAACAATTTATAAAGTCGTGAAAGAAGACGGTACCGTTCTGTATACAGACGTGCCACAGGACGGCGCAGAGACCCTTGAGTTCGAAGCCAATACCAGTAATGTTGCAGACAGCCCCGACATCAAAGCCACGCAACAGACGCAATCCCGCGACAAACAGCCCAACTATAAAGTATCCATTTCCTCTCCGGAACCGGAAGCCACAATCCGCAATAACAACGGTCAGTTTTCTATAACAGCCGCTACCACCCCGGCCTTCCGTGGCCGTTACCGCCTTACTTTCGACGGCCAGCCAACCCGCATCAACAGTAGCGGTAAGTTTAACCTCGCCGGCATTGACCGTGGCGCCCACACTTATCATATAGACATAATTGATAATAAGGGCAAGACTCTTGCATCATCTCCTCAGCAAACACTTTATTTGCATCAGGCATCAGTGTTTATCAATAACAATTAGCGTTCTTTGGTGGCGCAGCCAGCGCACCATGCGGGTTCATCAGAAAATTTTATTTTGGTGCAATTAACACCGTTTGAACGCGTTAAACTATAATGCACTATAAAAGTGCAAATGAGGAATGCTCGGCATGCAAGCCACCGAGTTTGAAACAAACCATTTATTGAACAACCTGAACACAGCGTTGGTAATGGTCAACGAACGATTGCAAATCGTTTATGCCAATCACGCAGGGGAAGCGTTGTTCGAAACTGGGGTGAAGCAGCTCTCCGGACACAAGCTATCGGACTTTTTTGTGCCGAACGCCATCAATGATGCCCGTTTGCGGGCGGCAATTCGTCATGGCGAAGACTTTACTGAAAACGATTTACGTCTGTGCTTCAAAGACGGGCGTTGTGTATTGTCTGATCTCACTGTCACTAACCTGAATACCGATGACGGCCCTAAACTGATGTTTGAGGTGCGCCGTATCGACCAGCAACGCCGCATCTCCAGAGAAAATCAGCAAAATGCCCAGCACGATGCCGCCAGAGAACTGATCCGCGGCCTCGCCCATGAAATTAAAAATCCCTTAGGGGGAATTCGCGGTGCCGCCCAGTTGCTGGAAAAAGAGCTGACAAATCCCGACCATAATGAATTCACGCAGATGATCATCGAGCAATCAGACCGGCTGCGAAACCTGGTTGACCGTTTGCTCGGGCCCAACGCGCTGCCAAGGCTTGAGTGGAGTAATCTCCATCAGGCGCTTGAGAAAGTGCGCAGCCTGATGAGGGTCGACTCTGATAACCCAATCACTATCATCCGCGATTATGACCCGAGTATTCCGGATCTGAAAGTAGACCAGGACATGATTCAGCAATCGGTGCTGAACATTTTAAGAAACAGTGTTCAAGCGCTCACAGAAGCGAAAACACCGTCACCGCAAATTCGGCTTGTTACCCGTATAGACAGACAAATGACCATTTTGGGTAAGCGGCACTCTCTGGTGGCCAAAATCCAGATCATTGATAACGGACCGGGTATCCCCGCCGCAATCAGAGACACCCTTTTTTATCCCATGGTCAGCAGCAAGCAGAACGGAAGCGGGCTGGGCCTGTCTATTGCACAAACATTAATAAATCACCACGGCGGAAAAATTGAGGTAGACAGCCATCCGGGCCACACCGAATTTACGCTATATCTCCCTGTCCCCAGAAAGGAGTCGGATAATGAATAATGAATCCGTATGGATTGTAGATGACGACAGCTCAATCCGCTGGGTTCTGCAAAAGGCATTACAGGCAGCCAATATCGGGTGTTTGAGTTTTGAGAATCCTGAAGATCTTTTACTGCAATTACAAAGTGGTCAGCGCCCTGAGGTTATCGTTTCAGATATCCGTATGCCTCAGATGGACGGCATGACACTGCTGGGGGAAGTACATAATACTGACCCGCTCATTCCGGTCATCATCATGACCGCGCATTCTGATTTAGATAGTGCTGTAAATGCCTACCAGAGTGGTGCGTTTGAATACCTGCCAAAACCCTTTGATATCGACGAAGCCGTTACGCTGGTGCAGCGGGCGCTGGCCCATGCACGGGAACAGAGCCGGCAAAATCAGGTACCTCAGGATGAAGCGGTTACTGAAATTATCGGTGAAGCGCCGGCCATGCAGGAAGTTTTCCGTGCCATCGGCCGGTTGTCCCGCTCCTCCATCAGCGTGCTGATTAATGGTCAGTCCGGTACAGGTAAAGAGCTGGTTGCTCATGCCCTGCACCGTCACAGCCCCCGTGCGGCCAATCCGTTCATTGCACTGAATATGGCAGCCATCCCGGCAGACCTCGTGGAATCAGAACTTTTCGGTCACGAAAAAGGCGCCTTTACCGGCGCACAAACTGCCCGTCAGGGCCGTTTTGAGCAGGCAAACGGCGGTACCCTTTTCCTTGACGAAATTGGTGATATGCCGCTGGACGTTCAGACCCGTTTGTTACGGGTACTGGCTGACGGACAATTTTATCGCGTCGGCGGACATCAGTCAGTGACTGTTGATGTACGGATCATCGCTGCAACCCACCAGAATCTGGAAAAACGGGTGGCAGAAGGTAAGTTCCGTGAGGATTTATTTCACCGCCTGAACGTTATCCGTATCCACATTCCGTCGCTGGCAGAGCGCCGTGAAGATATTCCTCTGCTGGCAAGACACTTCCTGCGCCGTGCTGCGAAGGAGCTGGATGTAGAGACTAAGTCGCTGAGTAAAGATGCAGAGAAGCTGATGACCCGCCTGCCCTGGCCGGGTAACGTACGTCAGCTGGAAAACGTGTGCCGCTGGCTTACCGTTATGGCAAGCGGACAGGAAGTTTTACCCGGCGATCTGCCGCCGGAAATCCACTCAGAGGGCACTATCGAGAAAAGTGGCGGTACCGCTACCGGCGACTGGCCCGAGTTACTGGCGAGATGGACCGACACTCAGCTTCGTGAAGGACATTACAATATCCTGAATGACGCCATGCTCACGTTTGAGAAAATCATGCTGGAACGTGCACTCAGTTACACTCATGGCCACAAACAGGATGCCGCCAAGCGTCTTGGCTGGGGTCGGAACACGCTGACCCGTAAACTTAAAGAGCTGGATGTGAACGGCTGAATAACGCCAGACGAAAGTCACCGCGGTCCCGGCGGTCTCCGCGGTCTCCGCGGTCTCCGCAATTAGAAAAGCCCGGTGCAGAATTTCTGCCCCGGCTTTTTACATGAATAAATTTACTGTTCAGGCGGCTACGCCCGGAAGGATATTACGGGTTCTTCGTCAGCAGGCTCGTCATGGCCTGATTAAAGTGCCGCACCCATTTCATACTGAACTGCCCTTTGGCAGCCCGGTTCAGTTCAATGACCGCCTGTTTTTTAGACATCCGCGAGTCCTGATTATGTGCCCGTGAGTGGGTCATGGCATCGTAGGTATCGAGAATGGCCAGCAGTTTGGCACCGTCACAAATATCATCTTCTTTCAGGCCCAGCGGATAACCACTGCCATCTACCCTTTCATGGTGCTGCATCACAATTTTACGGGCGTGATCCCACTGATCGAGATGCTCCAGTAAGCGGGAGCTTTTGTACACGTGAGAACGCATGAGATTAAACTCGGCGTCAGTGTACGGGTCTGTTTTGTTAAGCAGGTGCAACGGCATGAACGCCATACCAAAATCGTGCACGTAACAGGCAACAGACAACTGATCGTCATCGATGGGACTGCCTGCTTCATGATTGATGTATAGCGCCAGCTTTGCAATCCGGTCGCCACGCCCGGCCCAATAATTAGAACGGTGTTCAATGGTTTGCATCAGGTCACGGAAAAACAGCATATCGGCCCGTTTGTCGGCACTCAGACCTTTCAGTATTCCGGTATTCGCTACCGTCTGCGGAGGCTTTGCCGGTGGCTTTTCGCCTTCCGCCTCAGCGGTTTGCTCTGTACCGGCAAATTCACCGGTGTCAATGTCCAGATCCGGATTCAGCAGCAATACCGCATCAGCCAGCAGTTTGTCGTGATCAGCATGGTTGTCCGGCGTGATCCGCGTGATCGCCAGCACCAGTTGTTCATGAAGATTACCGTCATATTCAGCACACCCGGCATTCATCACATCCTGAACAAAGCTTTTCACCCTGTCCATAGTCAGCAACACCAGGTCACTCATGGTACTGGTGTAGTTAATCTGCCCTTTACGCAGAAAATCCAGCAAATCTTCAACGTGCTGAAGCAAGGGGATCATCGGACTGAAATTAACCAGCCCCAGGTCACCTTTGATGGTGTGGATAGAACGGAACAGGCTGCGTTGCAGTTCATTATCTTCCGGACGCAATTCCAGCTCTATGAGGGTTTGTTCGCTGGATTCATAAAGTTCGTTGATTTCCTCCATCAGGTCACTGAGGATATCTTCTTCAAGTTCTTCCGGTGTAAACGTCTGCATTTTATCTGGTTACCGCATTAAGCATGTATTTAAGTTATATCATCTGATCGGCAGTTTCGCTAATCAGCAATAGTGTTCTTTTGGCTAAATTTTCAGACTGATCGGATAACTGAACTGCTCTCAATCCCGTATACTTCGCGGCAAAACATAAAACAGGAACAGTAGTGTTAGCAATTCTTCGCGTAATCGCGCTCTTTTTCGCATTCATTCTGATAAACATCGTTGTTTTAGTGGTTTGCGTGCTTCGCCCTTTTCACAAGAATAATGTTCATTTCGCCGGCAACGCTTATGCGCAGATGTCCCGGATTATGGGGCTTAAAATCATTATCCGGAAAAGTGATGCGGTGAAGGAAGACACCCCGTACGTGTTAATCGCCAATCACCAGAGCAGTTACGACATCATCACCATTTGTAAGGCGGCTTTGCCGGGTGTGGTGACTATCGGTAAGAAGAGCCTGAAGTGGATCCCCGTATTCGGACAGATTTACTGGTTATCGGGCAACATCATGATTGACCGGAAGAACAGCGGAAAAGCGCGGGATACGTTAAAAATAGCTGGTAAGAAAATCCGCGAAAAAGGGACATCCGTATGGGTATTTCCGGAAGGCACACGAAGCTACGGCAGAGGTTTACTGCCCTTTAAATCCGGCGCATTCTGGCTGGCACAGGCTGTTAAAGTACCGGTTGTCATGGTTACTGCCAGCGACTTACACGAAAAAGTAAAGTGGAACCGCTGGAACAATGGTGTTGTGCTTATCGATATTGATGCGCCGGTAGAGCTGACCCGTGAGCATTCTCCGAAAGGCTGGACGGAACATTTCCATAAAGCCATGGAAGAGAAATTCGCCCGTCTTAACGAAGAAGTGGCACAAATTGAATCTGCAAAGAGATAGCATCCTGCCGTTCAGTTAATTACACTAGGGCAAGTTGACGTTTTTGAGAGATAACATGAATCAGTTTGATGAACGGGAAGAATGGTACGCGTTTAACCAGGAAACCATAGAAGCACTGCTGGAAGACGGCAGTCAGGCGGATGCGGTGTACACCATTGAGCATCACCTTGCTTCCAATGATTTCGATAAACTGGAAAAAGCAGCCGTAGATGCGTTCAAAGCCGGTTTCGAAGTGTCTGATGCTGAGGAGCTTGTATTAGACGACGGCGGTACTATTTTCTGTTTTGACGCGATTGTTGAGCGTGAGCTGGAACAGGATGCGCTGGACAAAGACACAGATGCGCTGCTGAAGATTGCTGATAAGTGCGATGTGCACTACGACGGCTGGGGCACTTACTTTATGCCCCGCGACGAAGAAGCAGAAGAGGACGATGAGGATTACAACGACTGATACGTTGTCTGACTCATCAACGAAAGCCGGTGTATACTGCATGAAGATCACCGGCTTTTTTGTTCAGCAACGATGTCGCGCTGATCAGTTAGCACCTTCTGTCAGTGAGATAGTATGGTGCAGCAACGCCCGGGTTCCCGGCAGTCCGTGGCCCGGCAACACGATTTTCGCCTCAGGGTATCTGGCTAACACCTTCTGTACTGACGGCCCCCACTCTTCCGGACTGGCATCACCGGTATAACCTAAACTATCCGTTTCTGCGCTGCGGATAAGACATCCGCCAACCAGAATGTTTGCTCCGGCCAGCCAGACCACACTGTTATCCGGCGCATGTCCCGGACCTGGATAGAACACCTCAACACCTTCTGCCAGAGCATAGGTTGGACCGGTAATTTCCTGTTTTGCCAGCGGCTTACCCTGCTTCTCCAGAATAGCATTAGTCATTTTCGACGCATGTGTATCTATGCCTTTGCTGTTCAGCAAACCAATGCCCGCGGTACGGTCTTCATGGGAGTGACTGGAAAACGACATTGTTACCGGCATGCCTCGAGCTGCAGCCCAGTTCAGTAACTCCGCGGTGTCCTGCTCTGTCCACGGCGTATCGATAATAATGCTGCCCTGCTCAGACAGAATAATCACGCCGTTGGACTCCACCAGCCCAAATCCGTCTACCTGCTTGTACGACAGATGCAGCCACACATCATCAGACAAAGGTAACAATTGCATTGGTTTTTGCTCCGGCAACGCTTCCCCGTGCAGGGCGAAAGCAGACAATCCCCACACCAGCAACGCTATCAGTTTTACGAACCGCACCATGAATAATTCCGTAATCAATGAGTCTGCTCATGTTTATATCCCGGCCGGTACATTCCGTCTACAGCTAACCCGTTGCAATGCACAGATAAAGGGCCAAACTGTCAGCGGTTAAGACTGCTTTCAGCAACCGTTCAGTTTACGCAGGCGACACTAAGCCCGTAGTCAGCCAAAGACAAGAGGAATGATGATGCTGAAACAAACAATGAAACCGTTAATTGTTCTGATGGGCATTACCGCTCTGCAAGCGCCGGCACAGGCAGAAACAACGGAACGGACCACTGAAGCCAGAGAGTTTCAGTTCGGTGAAGCGTACACCCCGAAAGACGGCGACTTTATCAGAAACGATACACTGGCCAGCGTTACCAAAGCCACAAAAAGCAGTAAAAAGCGGGCAGCTGTGAATGCCGTTGTGAATACCGACTTCTGGATTTACGATGCATGGACTGAGCGCTTCAACGACGCCGATTATGACGGCTATGCCACGACGGTGTCTGTAAGCTTTGATGCTGATACTGTTTATGCAGAAGTACCGGTTTATGCCGTGCTTTACCTGGGCGATGCTGACAGTTTTTACCCGGTACACGAGTCATCTGTGTTTTATATTTACGGGGAAAGTACCAGCGATGAATTTGTAATAGAAACTGACCTTATCACCGGCTACCGTCCATTCGACTATGACATCATGATTGAGCTGTACGACGCGCAGACAAACGAACTGTTGGCTGTTGCCGATCATACCAGCGATGCAGACTTGTCTTATGTGCCCCTTGAAAGTCAGGATTACGACCGGGTCATTGTTGAACAGGAAACCGTGGTGGAAGTAAGAGAACACGGCGGAGCCCTGCACTGGCCTTTCCTTGCCGGCCTTCTGGGCATGGGGATATGGAGAACAGTATCACGCCGCCCACGCAGATAGCACTCTACTTCCGGGGCTGTTCAAAGAGAACAGCCTTTGTTTTAACGCTTTTTTTGGCATACCTGTCCATTCAGTGCCACAATAAAGTATGACTCAGGACAAAGCGCCACCGGAATGGACAAACAAAAAAAACTGCTGACAAGAAGACGAGTGCTGAAAGGCTCTCTGGCAGGCTGGCTGACCGCCGGCATGGTCCCCTTTGCCATTGGCAAAGAGAAACCTCTGGTAAGAGTGCTTGGCACCCATGTAACCTTGCAGGAAGCCTTGAGACAGCAGGCTATGGAAGACTTAGGGATCCGGCTGCAGTTCGCTCCCGGCGGCAGTGCAACGGTACTTCAGAAAGCCACCATGAATCCGCAGGGCTTTGATTTATATGAGCAATGGTCAAACAGCATCAATGTGCTCTGGCGGGCCAATGCCATTCAACCCATCGATAAACGCCGTATTGGTAACTGGGACGAAATTAACGATCTGACAAAGACCGGCAAGGTCTCTCCCGAAGCGAAAATCGGTGCCGGTGATGCCCCCCACAAAATAATAAACGTTCAGGCCGACGGCTCGCTGGGAGAAAAGCACACGGATGAAATCAGCTTCCTCCCGTACGTGCACAATGTTGATTCCTTTGGCTATCTGGAAAACGCGTTACCGGCCGATATGAACAGTGCAGATGAGAGTTGGGGCTGGCTGCTGGATTCCAGACTCAGCGGAAAAGTGGGTATCGTGAATGACCCGACTATCGGGTTATTTGATTTAGCCCTGGCGGCAAAAGCGAAAGGCTTCATGGAATTTGAAGACATCGGCGCCATGACGCGGGCAGAATTAGACAGCCTGTTCCTGTTACTGATTGAGCTTAAACAGCTGCAGCATTTCAATGGCTTCTGGACCTCCGTACCGGAATCGGTGCAATACATGCGTACGAAGCGGGTCACCATTGAAAGTATGTTCTCCCCTGCTGTGTCTGATTTGAATGGTCAGGATATTCCTGTTCGCTTTGCGGCTCCCCGTGAAGGTTACCGTGGCTGGCACGGCGTGATGTGTCTTTCTGCTGCCACGCAGGGCCGGGTGAAAGATGCTGCCTATGAATACATGAACTGGTGGTTGTCCGGCTGGCCCGGTGCTTTCATTGCCCGTCAGGGGTATTACATTTCAAACCCGCAACGTTCAAAGCCTTATTTAAGTGAAGCTGAATGGAACTACTGGTACAGAGGTTTACCAGCTTCAGAACCGCTCAGAGGGCCGGATGGAAAAGTGTCTGTCAATCGCGGACAGCAACGCTCCGGCGGCAGTTACGAAGATCGTTTCGGCCATGTCGCCGTTTGGAATACCGTTATGCCGACTTATGAATATAGTCTGCAGAAATGGTATGAATTCATTACTTCTTAGTGGTACGCATTCTTTATGTTTCATTCTATCCGTATTCAACTGCTCACTGTTCTGATCATCATGATCGGACTGATCCTTGTGCAGGGTTTTCTCGGCCGTGCCAACGAGCAGGTTTTAACCGAAGGCATGAACAATACCCGCCAGGCGGTGATCGATGTGGGCATCGTAGGTGAACTGGAAAGAGATGTGGTGGATCTTCAGCGCAATGTGCTGATTTTCCGTGAAACCGCCAGCCCGTCTGCGGTAACCCGTTTTGAGCGCCTGATGATTTCCATCACTGACAAGCTGGAAGCCCTTGAGACCTCTTCCATCTCTTCAACCTATGAATACACAGAAGATGACATTCTGGAGCGCATGCGTACTCATCTGGTGTCTTACAAAGAGAACTTTCACGCGGTGGTGGATGACCGGCACCGCCGGGACCAGCTCATCGATTCAGGTTCACTGGTCGTCGTCAGACAAATCGAGAGCTTGTTGCAGGAAGTCGCGGAAAAACGTGAGATGCCGGCGGCAAAAATTGACCTGCTAAAAATGCATGTAACAGAAGCCGAGAATGCCGCATTGCGTTATCTGGTATCACCGGCACAGCAAAATATCTCCGAGTTTAATGCGTCACTGGCACCAGTTTATTCCCTGCTGGAAAGTGAATCATCCGCTAACGAAGTAGCGATCCGTGAACATATTCAACGACTGGAAGAACGCTTTTTACGGCTGACCCAGATAACCCAAAGCAATATGTTTCTGGTTAATGTGGTCATGGCCGGCTCGGCCAACGAGTTTCTGTATCTCAGCCGCGAGCTTGCCGACCGGGTAAATGCCCGCACCAATCTGATTAACCGCAATGCGCAGAATGCCGCTATCGGGGCCCGGCTCAACGGTGAAATATACTCTGTTATCGCTATCATTCTCGCCTTCGCCTTCGCTATTTTTACTGTGCGCCGGGTCCTCAGCCCTATCCGCTCCATTACTTCTGTGTTTAATCAGCTGGCAGACGGTAAGCAGGTAGATGTATTGCCCGATCTCGACCGTAAAGACGAAATCGGCAAACTGGCCAAAGCAGCCAGCGTATTTAAAGACAAAAATGAGCAGACCCGCTCTCTGCTGAAAAATGCCCAGGAACTGAACGTCCAGCAGGAAGCATTAAACAAAGAACTCGCCGAATCCAAGAAGAAAGCAGAACAGGCCACCGCCTCGAAGAGTATTTTCCTGGCTAACATGAGCCATGAGATCCGCACGCCGCTCAACGGCATCATCGGCCTGCTGGAACTGGCTCATCAGCAACCCATGTCATCCATGCTGAAGGATTATCTGGACAAAGCATCTTACTCCAGCCAAATCCTAGTCAGTGTGATAAACGACATTCTTGATTTCTCTAAAATTGAAGCCGGTAAGCTGGAACTGGAAAACGTCAGCTTCTCTCTGCACTCCATTCTGGATAATCTGCTTGCGGTGGTGAGTTTGCGGGCACAGGAGAAGAATCTCAGCGTTCATCTGGAGGTCGACCCGAAACTGCCACCCCGCATAGTGGGCGACCCTTTGCGGTTATCTCAAATTCTCATGAACATCTGTACCAACGCCGTTAAGTTCACCCAGCAGGGAGCGATTAATGTCACCATTAAGGGCATGGTGAACCAGCAGGGTGATAAAGTGGTTCTGCGCATAGAAGTCGAAGATACCGGTATTGGCATGACTCAGTCGCAGGTTGACCGCATCTTCCAACCATTTACGCAGGCTGACGGTTCGACAAACCGAAAATTCGGCGGCTCCGGACTGGGGCTGACGATTGTAAAACAGCTTACCGAACTGATGGCCGGTAAACTGAAAGTCACATCAATGCCCAATCACGGTTCTACTTTCGTGATCACTTTACCCATGAAAATTCAGTCCGGTCAGAAAGGTATTCTTGCTGATTTGCCCCAGTTGCCACTGGGCAGCTGTTATTATTCCGACAAACCGTTGCTGCCGGCAGCCTATATTGAATTATTAAACCTGCGCTCTGCCCGTCAGCCCCTTGCCATGGTGGAAAATGACGTGGGCGTGCCGCCTGCCGTGCTGGTTGAAATTGCTACCTACGCAGAATTCAAATCCCTGCTACCGCAGTTATCGCTGATAGAGCGGCAAAGCATTCCTGTGGGCATTGTCATGGAAACCCAGACCGGGCAATTGCAGGAGAAAATTCTTAGTCAATGGAAAGGTCCGGTTCTGCTTCATCCGTTTACACCGGCACAGTACCGCCGGTTTGTGTTCCGCCTTGCCGACATAGAAGATTTTAAACAGTCAACTGAGGTGCCGGATGAATCCACCATGCTGGAAGGTCACATTCTGCTGGTAGAAGACAACAATATTAACCAGGTGGTCACCGGAGAAATGTTGTCTTCACTTGGCCTCACCTTCGATATTGCCGAAGACGGTTTGCAGGCGGTAACTAAAATCAATAATGCGCCGGTATACGACCTGGTGCTTATGGATGTTCAGATGCCGGTAATGGACGGTTATGAAGCCACCCGCAAAATTCGCCAGAAAGGCTTAAGTGAACTGCCCATCATTGGCTTGTCAGCCAACGCCATGAAAGAAGATGCCCAGCAGGCAATGCGTCACGGAATGACGGATTATCTCACCAAGCCGCTAAAACGCGCAGCGCTGGCCTCTATGCTGAAACGTTTTTTACAGGCGGAGTCCGGCGGACAATCTGCACGCAATAACAGTCAGCATAAATAGCAATTAGCATTTTAGCAGGATCAAAAAAGGAGCGTTTCCGCTCCTTTTTTATTACTTAGCAAATGCGCTTATAACGCGCTGATTGTGGCGTGCTGTTCTTTCAGTTTTGCCAGCGCCGTTTCAGCCTCTTCCAGCTTACTACGTTCTTTGGCAATTACCGCTTCCGGAGCACTGTTTACAAACTTCTCGTTTGCCAGCTTACCCTGAGCACGGGCAACGTCCTGTTCTGCTTTACCCATCGCCTTGGCGATACGGGCAAGCTCAGCGTCTTTATCAATCAGACCCGCCATCGGGATAAGAATTTCCATCTCTCCCACCAGCGCAGTCGCACTGGCCGGTGCCTGTTCACCGGCTTTCAGCAAAGTGACAGATTCCAGTTTCGCCAGCTTATCGATGAACGGAGCGGCCAAATCAAGACGGGCCTGATCCTGCTCACTCACATTGCGCAGAATAGCGTTTAGCGGCTTGTTAGGAGAAATATCCATTTCACCACGGATATTACGGATACCGATGATGAAACGCTTCAGCCATTCGATATCAGCCAGTACCTTGTCGTTCTCACGTTCCGCTTTCACTTCAGGGAAAGACTGGATCATGATGCTGGTTTCACCTTCTTTCACGCCTGCATCGCTTAACGGCGCAACACGTTGCCAGATGGTGTCAGTGATAAACGGCATTAACGGGTGTAGCAGACGCAGTAACTGCTCAAGTACATTAATTAACGTATGACGTGTGCCGCGCTTTTCCGCATCAGTAGACGCATCACTGTTCAGTACCGGCTTGGTCAGTTCCAGATACCAGTCACAGAACTGGTTCCAGGTGAACTCATACACGGTTTGAGCGGCAATATCGAAACGGTAATCAGCCAGGGCAGATTCAAACTCTTTCAGGGTTTTCTGGAACTGCGCCCAAATCCACTGATCCGCCAGACTCAGCACCAGTTCACCACCGTCACGGCCGGTATCTTCGGTTTCGGTATTCATCAGCACAAAGCGTGATGCGTTCCAGATCTTATTGCAGAAGTTACGGTAACCTTCAACGCGGCTCATATCGAAATTGATATCGCGGCTGGTTGACGCCATGGCTGCAAACGTGAAACGCAGCGCATCGGTACCAAAAGCGTTAATACCGTCAGCAAACTGCTTACGGGTATTCTTCTCAATCTTCTTCGCCAGTTGCGGCTGCATCATGCCTGATGTGCGCTTGGTCACCAGAGATTCCAGATCGATACCGTCAATCAAATCGATAGGGTCAAGTACGTTCCCCTTGGACTTAGACATCTTGTCGCCGTTCTCATCACGGATAAGACCAGTAATGTAGATATCTTTGAACGGGATCTTGCCGGTGAATTTCTTCGTCATCATGATCATTCTGGCCACCCAGAAGAAAATGATATCGAAACCGGTGACCAGCACTGACGATGGTACAAAGGTATCCAGTTCCGGTGTTTCTTCCGGCCAGCCCATGGTCGCGAACGGCCACAGTGCAGAGGAGAACCAGGTATCCAGTACATCATTGTCCTGTTTCAGTTCAACGGCGTCTTCGAGCTTGTAGCGACTGCGCACTTCTGCTTCGTCACGGCCAACGAATACATTACCTTCGTTGTCGTACCAAGCCGGGATGCGGTGTCCCCACCACAGCTGACGGGAAATACACCAGTCCTGAATGTTGTTCATCCACTGGTAGTAAGTTTTGTTCCAGTTCTCAGGGATAAAGCGGATTTCACCGCTTTCCACCGCTTCAACCGCAGGCTTTGCCAGCGATTCAACGGCAACGTACCACTGGTCAGTCAGATACGGTTCGATAACCGCACCGGTACGGTCGCCACGGGGTACTTTCAGTTTATGATCGACCACTTTAACCAGCAGACCTTCGGCGTCCAGGTCAGCAACGATTTGCTTACGGGCGTCGAAACGGTCAAGACCACGATAAGCTTCAGGAGCCTCATCGTTGATTTTTGCGTCGTCAGTGAACAGGTTAATCATCGGCAGGCTGTGACGCTTACCCATGTCATAATCGTTGAAATCGTGTGCCGGGGTGATTTTCACGCAGCCGGTGCCGAATTCCGGATCCACATAATCATCGGCGATAATGGGGATCAGGCGGCCGGTAATTGGCAGACGAATTTCCTTGCCAATCATCGACTGATAACGCTCGTCGTCAGGATGAACCGCAACAGCCGTATCGCCCAGCATGGTTTCAGGACGGGTAGTCGCCACGACCAGTTCACCGGAACCGTCAGCCAGCGGATAGCGCATGTGCCACATGTGACCGGCTTCTTCTTCGTTCAGCACTTCCAGATCAGAGACCGCTGTGTGCAGTACCGGATCCCAGTTAACCAGACGCTTACCGCGGTAAATCAAACCTTCTTCATGCAAGCGAACAAAGACTTCTGTAACCGCTTTGGACAGATTGTCGTCCATGGTGAACACTTCACGGTCCCAGTCGGTAGACGTGCCCAGACGGCGCATCTGTTTCGTGATAGTACCACCGGACTCTTCTTTCCATTCCCAAATCTTGTCGATGAAGGCTTCACGGCCTAAATCGTGGCGGGTCTTGCCTTCCGCATTCAGACGGCGCTCAACAACCATCTGGGTAGCGATACCCGCGTGGTCTGTACCCACCTGCCATAAGGTGTTGTCGCCCTTCATGCGGTGATAGCGGGTTAACGCGTCCATGATAGTTTGCTGGAAGCCGTGGCCCATGTGCAGACTGCCTGTTACGTTTGGTGGCGGCAGTAAAATACAATACGGGTCACCGTGTCCGGATGGCTTGAAATAGCCTGCTGCTTCCCATTTTTCGTAGCATTGCTGCTCAATGGATTGCGGTTCGAAGGTTTTATCCATTACTTACTCTCAACTGTCAGCAGATTTAAACTGCAACTGGCAGCCAGCCTGCTGATATTGTTTATAGCGAACCCGTGCCGCCTGTTTGGCGTCATCCGCCACCGGCACGAAGTCATAAATCGTTTGATAAGAATGCGGGGAGCTTAACATTTCCCCGCTTAAATTGACGATGAGATTGCGACGGGAAAGTTGATTTTCCTGCCAGCAGATTTCCACCGGCGTACCGGCGCCCGGCCCTTCCCCGCACAAATTGTGCGGCACAAAGCGGCCGGCCGGCAATTGCCAGAGCAGCTCATCCACTGCTTCAGCGGAAGATTTGTCTGCACACAACACAACGCACTTTTGTCGCTGAGAGTATGCAGTGGCAATCAGATCGCAGGCGCGGGATTCACCCGCATCCTTACCATCACTGAGTTGCCAGAAGGTTACCTGAGGCATTGCGCTCAGTCCTCTTGTTTAATGCCTGAGCGGTTCATCAGGAACTGTGACAACATCGGTACCGGACGACCGGTGGCACCTTTGTTCTTGCCGCTTCGCCACGCTGTACCGGCGATGTCCATGTGCGCCCAGTTGTATTTCTTGGTGAAGCGGGACAGGAAACACGCCGCAGTAATTGAACCGGCTGCACGGCCACCTAAGTTGGTGAAATCGGCAAACGGGCTTTCCAGCTGATCCTGATACTCATCCCACACAGGTAAACGCCATGCACGGTCAGAACTCTGATCGCCGGCGTTCATCAGTTCATGAGCCAGCGGGTTATGTGTACTCATCAGTCCGGTTGCATGGTTACCCAGTGCAACAATCACCGCACCGGTTAAAGTTGCCACGTCGATAACCAGTTCAGGCTCAAAACGCTCAACGTAAGTTAATGCATCACATAACACCAGGCGGCCTTCTGCATCGGTATTTAACACTTCAACAGTCTGACCTGACATGGTGGTGAGAATATCACCCGGGCGGTAAGATTTGCCGTCCGGCATGTTTTCACAGCCAGCCAGCACGCCGATAACATTGACCGGCAGGTTCAGTTCGGCCACGGTTTGCATGGTGCCCAGCACACCGGCTGCACCGCCCATATCGTACTTCATCTCATCCATGCCTTCACCGGGCTTGATGGAAATACCACCTGAGTCGAAGGTAAGGCCTTTACCCACCAGCACGATAGGCGCCTGATCATCCGGACCGCCTTTGTGAGTAATGATACTCATCATGGATTCATTTTCAGAACCGCGACCTACAGCCAGGTAAGAATTCATACCCAGCTCAGCCATCATAGCTTCATTCACCACTTCTGCACTGATGCTGTCGTAGTTTTCAGCCAGCGACTGTGCCTGTTCCCACAGGTAGGCAGGATTGCAGATGTTTGGCGGCATGTTTGCCACGTCTTTGGTCAGGCTGGCACCTTTTGAAATCGCCAGACCATGCTCAATAGCACGCTCACCCACGGTAAGTTCACGGCGTGTAGGTACGTTCAGAACAATTTTACGCAACGGACGACGGGGCTCGCCCTTTTTGGTTTTCAGTTGCAGGAAGGTGTACAGGGAATCCTGCGTCGCTTCTACCGCCTGGCGCACTTTCCAGTAGGTATCACGGCCTTTCACGTGCAGTTCTGTTAAGAAGCAGACTGCTTCCATCGAGCCGGTTTCGTTCAGGGTTTTAATGGTTTTCGCGATGATTTGCTTATACTGACGCTCGTCCAGTTCACGCTCTTTACCGCAACCGACCAGTAACACCCGCTCGCTTAATACATTGGGTACATGATGCAGAAGTAACATCTGACCGGCTTTCCCTTCCAGGTCGCCGCGACGTAGCAGATTACTGATGTAACCTTCACTGATTTCATCCAGCTGTTCAGCCACCGCAGTTAAGCGACGAGGCTCGAAGACACCAACCACGATACAGGCGCTGCGTTGTTTCTCCGGACTGCCACTTTTTACACTAAATTCCACGATAACACCTCGCTCTTTTTATCTTGTGATTTGCATGACGATAATTTCGCATAACGTTTTGCGCTGCTTTATGTTTTAATACGCAGCCATATAAGCGATAAGACTGTGTTTGACGCTTTCTGTCGTGTTTGCCGTACTGCTACAATAGTCTGTGACTTGTGTAACGAAAACGGAAAAATTTGCGTCGTTTTCATGCAATCGGGTTATTGATATACAGGCAAAACTTGTAAAAACAGTTAGTTTACTCAACATCGTGCGCTTTTTCACTATAAATCCAAATTTTCCAGAGGTGCCGGAATGCTGATATTCCGTTATCTGATAAAGGAAACGCTTAAGTCACAGATGGCCATCTTTTTTATCCTGATGGCCATTTTTGTCACTTTGCGTTTCGTGCGTGTACTCGGCGACGCATCAGACGGCGATATTCCCGCCGGGCTTGTGCTGGGCTTCCTTGGCCTGTACGCGCCCATACTCTCTTCTCTCGTTCTGCCCATCAGTGCTTATCTTGGCATTATGCTCGCTCATGGCCGGCTTTACGTCGACTCTGAAATGACCGTTATGCGGGCCTGCGGCATAAGCGAATGGTACATCACCAGAGTGATGCTGTTGCTGTCTGTGTTCATCATGATTATTTGTGGTGTGATTACTCTTTATCTCGCCCCCAGTGCCGCAGAAAGTGAGTACCAGCTTCGCGAGAAAGCCAGAAGTGAAGCGGGCTTTTCTGCCATTATGCCAGGCCGGTTCCAGCAAACCGGTAACGAGAAAGCGGTTATTTTCGTGCACGACATCGACAGTCAGGACGATACCCTAAAGAGGGTTTTCCTATCGCAAACCCAGCAGGACGGTAATACCGACCGCGTACGGGTGGTACAGGCGAAAACCGGACAAATTCAAAATAACCCGGACGGCACCCGTAACCTGGTATTGCGGGAAGGCGTGCAGTACGAAGGTACGCAAACGGAGAAGAAATACCGCAAGGTCGCCTTCGATGAATATCAGATCCAGATTGCTGATGAAAAGCAGGACGAGCCCCGCCGTAAAGTGAGCGTTTTGCCAACCATGGAACTGCTGAGCGACGACTCGATTGAAGCGCGGGCAGAGTTGCAGTGGCGCATTGCCATTCCCCTTTCCATTCCTTTTCTGGTGTTGATTGCCGTGCCGTTAAGTTCTGTGGATCCCCGTCAGGGCCGGTTTGGCAAAATGTTTCCGGCGATCCTGCTGTATCTCGGTTATTTCCTGTTGCTGCTGGCCAGCCGCCGGGTACTCGAAGACGGCAAAATCCCTATCCAGCTCGGTCTGTGGTGGGTGCACGGCATTATGCTGATAATCGGTATCACACTGATAGTCAGGGACCGGCGGACCGGTACTGAACTGCGCGCACGTTTGCTGGGGAGAAAATAGATGTTTCGTATTCTCGACCTGTATATTGCCCGCACCCTGCTTGGCACTATTACCGTAACCTTGTCAGTGCTGATTGGTTTGTCTGCCCTCATTAAGTTTGTTGAGCAGTTAAGAAAACTGGGTGAAGGCAATTACGATATCGTGGTTGCCGGGTTGTACGTTTTGCTCAGCCTGCCCCGGGACCTCGAACAATTCTTTCCCATGGCGACCCTCCTTGGCGGTCTCATCGGCATGGGATTACTGGCCAGTAACAGCGAACTGGTGGTTATGCAGGCCTCCGGCCTGAGCCGCTGGAACATTATTAATTCAGCCATGAAATCGGCGCTGGTCATGATCCTGTTTGTCATGGCGGTCGGTGAATGGGTAACGCCGTACAGCGAATCTAAAGCCAAAGAAATTCGTACCGAGGCCATTTCCGGGGGCAGCCTGTTCTCGTCAGATGCCCTGACATGGGCTAAAGACGGTGAGCATTTTGTCAGTATCGGCCAGGTGGTTACCCGCGAGTCGTTGCGGGATATCAGCATTTTCGATTTCAACAGCGACCTGACGCTGAACACCCTGACATGGGCCAAAGAAGGCAATTACGATGGTGAAGTATGGTGGCTTGACGATGTGTCGGTTACCCGCTTTACCGACAAGCACATTGATATTACCGACCACACACGCCAGCAATGGAACTCTACACTGACGCCGGATAAGTTAGGCATCGTGGCAATTAAGCCCGAAGCACTGTCTATTCAGGGGCTGTATGATTATGTGCAGTACAGAAAAGGCAACGGACAGGACAGTACACGCTACGAGCTGGCATTCTGGCGCAAAGTCTTCCAGCCTGTGTCCATTGCAGTGATGCTGTTAATGGCCCTGTCGTTTATTTTTGGTCCGCTTCGCAGCGTCACCATGGGTGCCAGAGTGATCATGGGTGTGCTTACCGGTTTTGGCTTCTTTATCACCAATGAAGTGTTCGGCCCGTTAAGTCTGGTGTATTCATTACCCCCCGTTGTCGCCGCCCTGCTGCCCAGCCTGCTGTTTGCCGGCGTGGCCACCTTATTGCTGAGGCGCTGATAACTGCATTCAGACTGCCGCCACGACCACATTACTACCAGCTTTTGTGGTCGTTAGCCTCTTTAGACAAGTGAACCACTTCAGTTTTGGCGACCCGGTCCTGCAGTGACAGCTTTTGTTTAAAGTCCACCAGCACCAGCAAGGTACCCAGTCCGCCCAGTGACGTGATCAGGCGTAAAATCAACCTGCCCCAGGTAACCGGCTCATCAACCGTACTGAAAATGCGTAAGCGCCATGCCCGCATACCAATAGTCTGACCGCCCTTCTTCCAGAACCACAGAAAGAACCCCGTGATCCAAAGCCCTACCCATACCTGGATGAGTGTTTTATAAAGCAAGGATTGCTGAATCAAATCAGCGGGCTCTGCAAAGCCCTGTAAACTCAGCACACCGTTTTTCAGTAGAACAACCAGCGTGACTATCATCACCATGGCTGCACACATGCCTACCGCAACAGCTACCAATGTGTCGTATACCATCGCCAGCAAACGGCGAAAAAATCCGGCACGGTTGGGTATCGTGCTTTCTGGCAATGTACCAGCCGGCTCAGCAACCGGCGCTTTCTTTTTTTGTTTTCCCACAAGCTCTTCACTTCATTACGCAACGCACAGCTTTAATAGTAAAGCTCCGGCACAGCACTACAGGTTAAATTTGGTTAAAACAGCCACGCCAGAATAACCCGGAGTCACCGGGAGACAAACACTTCGGGAAAGGAAATCGACAGATGCACGACCTGAATCAAGTACATCAAAGACGGTTGCACATTCTTTAGCCAGACTGCCACACAAACCCTGATTTTCAGGAAAAAGTACTTGTCTCTGCAACGCGTATCGCTATAATGCATCCCTCATCGACACCATGTCGAATGCCAGTGTGATGGAATTGGTAGACATAGGGGATTCAAAATCCCCCGCCTTCGGGTGTGGCGGTTCGAGTCCGCCCACTGGTACCATTCTCTTCCTTAGCGGAAGAAACAATAAACCGACCTTAGCGTCGGTTTTTTTGTAAATGATAACAAAAAATGGAACTACCCCGCCTGCACGGCTGACATTTCTGCCGCGCAGACTTACATATGGATTATTTCGAAGCGGGCAGGATATGTTTTCCGCTGGAATCCGTACTAACACATAATGAGCAAATGCTGGCATTCGGCACCGCTGGTGTCGACAGCATATCAGGGCGTTCATAGTCGGTTTTACATTCCACGCAGGTCATCACTGCACCGGTAGGGTTACCATGCTCATCAAACATGGGAATGCTGATCCCGTCGTGACTGCGGCGCTGATAATATTTGCCCTGGGTAATAATTGCCATCAGTGGCGTCATAACCAAAGCAACTACCAGGGCAACCAGTGGTGAATAGGGTTGTAACCAGGGTCCCAACGCTCCAAAGAAGGTTGCAATCGACAGCCCGGCAGATAATGTTAACGACACAAATCCTACCGGGTTAAACGCGTAGATCATGCCGCGGCGAAATTCCGGCACTTTGGGCGACAGTTTCAGCACGTATTTGTTAATGGCAATGTCGGTAGCAACGGTAACAATCCAGGCAATACCGCAATTAGCGTAAAAGCCCAGAATATTGTTGAGGAAATCAAACATGTTCATTTCCATCAGCAGCAACGCTATGGATAAATTGAACAATACAAACACCATACGGCCAGGGTAATGCTTGGTCACCCGCGTGAATGAGTTAGTCCAGGCCAGTGAGCCACTATAAGCGTTGGTCACGTTGATTTTAATTTGCGAAATCACTACCAGAATCACCGCCAGGGTCATGGCCAGCCAGCCCGGCATCATTTGCTCATAAACGCCAAGAAACTGGTGTACCGGCTCACTTGCCAGCTTAATGTCTTCTGGTAGCAAGGTAGCAATCAGATATACCGCAATAAAGAGTCCGGTAATTTGCTTAAGAGCACCTAATACCACCCAGCCGGGACCCGCACAGATCACCGACGCCCACCAGACTTTTTTATTTTCTTCGGTCCGGGGTGGCATAAAGCGCAGATAATCAATTTGTTCAGCAATTTGTACAATCAGTGACAGACACACACCCGCAGCCAGCATAACACTGCTTAAGGCTACGCCTTCGCTGCCACTTTCTCCGCCATAATTTAAAAAGGCATCGATACTTTCGGGCTGTGTGGCAACCAGATAAATCATCGGCAGTACCATAAGGATCAGCCATAGAGGGGTTGTCCATACCTGCAGAGTGGCGAGCGCTTTCATGCCGTATATTACCAACGGGATCACCATCAGCGTAGAGATAGCATAGCCGAGCCAGAGTGGCACTCCCAACCCAATCTCGAGGCCCTGAGCCATAATGGAGCCTTCCAGGGCAAAAAAGATAAATGTAAAACTGGCAAAGATAATATTGGTGATTACCGAACCATAGTAGCCAAAGCCACTGCCACGGGTTACCAAATCTAAATCAAGATTATACCGGGCGGCATAATAGGCCAATGGAAAGCCGGTACAAAAAATAATTATCGCCGCAAACAAAATGCCCAGCACTGCGTTACTGGTACCATAGGCAATACCGATGTTGGCACCAATGGCAAAGTCTGCCAGGTAAGCGATACCGCCAAGTGCCGAGGTGGCAACCACCGCTGGCGTCCAGCGACGGTAATGGCGCGGTGCAAAGCGCAGGGTGTAATCTTCCAGTGTTTCTGAGGCCGCGGCGGGTTGATTCGATGACCCCGCTGCATCAATATTGCCGTGATGGTGTTTTATAGTTTCCATAATGTCTGTCTCCATTATGATTAAACATTTTTAAGCAGCATGCATCCCGCTGCTTAACTTAACGTTGAATCAGCTAGTAAAATAAAGAGGATTGCGAATAGTAGGCCTGTTCTGCCAGCGTTAGCTCATAACGCTATCGGGCTGGCGCTATTTCTCAGGGGGGGTGTCCGGAGGCAATAAGTACGTCAATTTTTTCGATGGCTTTTTGAAACTGACACTGCGTTGCCAGTTGTTGTAGTTCCCTGGCAATATCCGCAGAGAGTTTATAGTTATTATTAATGTCGTTTAACTTACTAACAAACCCCGACAGATAACCAATTTCTGCCAGCGATTTAAGGGCCTTAAATTGGGTCACGCCAGCGGCTGGTTTAGCCGCTGGCGGCTCATGTACAGAAGCCTTCGCCTCACTCGCCTTGTACTGCCACCGTAAACTCAACCATTCTCCCACTTTACTGAGTAATTGATTGATCATAAACGGCTTCACCAGGTAGTCATTATGGTTACGCCTGGCGCTGGCGACTTTATCGAGCTCCCGCACATTGGCAGATACGATAATAATCGGTTGCTGATACCCGGCCTGACGAATATCTCTGGCCGCCTGCCAGCCGTTAGCACCGGGCATATTGAGATCCAGCAATAACAAATCAATCTGATATTTGGTTAATAAACGCATACCGTCTTCGGCCGAGCTTGCGGTGAGTACAGTAAAGTCCAGCGGTGACAGGATGTCATTCATTAACTGGCGCTGACTAAATTCGTCATCTACCACCAGAATGGTTCGGCGTGTTCCTTCGTAACCCACTATTTGCTTATGTTCGAGGCTCACTGCGGTGTCTTTCTCGCTCAGGCGTGGCAGTAACAATCGCAGATGAAACTGACTCCCGTTGTCGGGTTCACTTTGCAATGTAATTTCGCCGCCCATCAGTTCTGCCAACGCCCGGGAAATCGTCAGCCCGAGTCCGGTTCCGCTAATGGCCGAGCTGTTAGAATCCACCCGTTCAAAAGGCTGGAACACTTTCTCCTGATCAGCCGGCGAGATACCGGGTCCGGTGTCGGATATCACAAAATGCGCGACTTCATTGCGATAGTTAACTCGCAGCGAAACCCCACCCTGCCGGGTAAATTTAATGGCATTGGAAATAAGGTTAATCAGAATCTGACGTAACCGCTGCTTGTCACCGGATACCCTGTTGGGTAAAAAGCGGGGCACCTCATAATTAAACGTTAACCCTTTTGCTTGCGCCTGCTGCTGAAACATATGTAATAATTGTTCGAGCAATTCGTGCAACGCAATTTCCTCGCGATTAACCGATAACCGGCCGGCTTCAATTTTAGAAACTTCCAGAATACCCTCAATGAGATCGTTAAGATGCTCACCGTTGCGTTTCATCGTCAGTAACGGGCCTTTAATATGCGTTGGCAATTGTGAGTCATTGGTAAGCAACTGGGCATAACCAAGCAGCACATTTAAAGGGGTTCTGAGTTCATGACTAAGCCCGGCGAGGTAGCGGCTTTTCGCATTGTTGGCCGATTCAGCCTGGTCCTTTGCCTGTAAGTACGCCTCGGTGGTTTTTTCGTGTGCATTCACCTCGTTGTACAGCGCATCACTTTGCTGGCGCAGTTCTCCCAACGCCTGGCGGTTACTTTGTTTTGCCAGGGTTAGTAACCAGCTCACAACCCCAATAATGATCAACAAAAAGAAGAAGACCTTAACTAAGGTGGTGGACACCACTTCCTTTAAATCCGGCGAACCGGCGCTGATTTGCCAGTAAATCAGCGCCAGCAGAACCACCGAAATGCTACTCAGCACCAAAGTTAATAAAATAGTTTGCGCCAGTGGACGGCTTAATAGCACCGCAGCGTTGTGTGTGGCATAACGGTTCAGAAACTGAGTCATTTGTGCAGACAGGGTGGATTTGTCGCGGCATTTATCTCCGCAATGCACATCCAGACTGCAACACAATGAGCAAATGGGCCGGGCATACACCGGACAATGACTCATGTCTTCGTAGTCAAAGGTGTTTTCGCATATACAACATTGATGGGCCTGTTGAGGTAATACCTGAACGCCATTGCTAACCAGATAGTAACGGCCTCGTGTGGCCCAGCCAATCAGAGGGACGCTAACAAAGGGGATGGCAAAAGCCAGATACGACGCCAGTGCCGCCAATACGGTTCCCAACACACCGGCATAAGCAACAAACCCCACCACTGATGCCAGCAACATCGACAAAACTCCCACCGGGTTCACATCGAACAGCTTTGAGCGTTTAAATTCGATCATCGGCGGGCTGATACCCAGTGGTTTATTGATCAGCAAATCAGCGCTCACAGCCCCCAGCCACGACAGCACCAGCACCGAGTATCCTTTTAATATATTCTCAATCGTCTGATAAATGCCGAGCTCCATGAGCAACAGTGCGATGAGTACATTAAACACCATCCACACTACCCGGCCAGGGTGATTGTGCGTGATCCGGCAGAAAAAATTAGACCAGGCAAGCGAGCCGGCATAGGCATTGGCGACATTAATTTTTAGCTGTGAAAGCACCACAAAAATAGTCGCGACAACAATACCCAGCGTGGAATTACTGAACACATAGGCAAATGCATCCTGGTACATGTGCGCAGGGTCGCTTGCAACCGCCGGAAGCACCCCTTGCTTTAACAACAAAAATGCCAGATAAGAGCCTAAAAAGAGTTTACCGGCACCAAATACAATCCAGCCCGGTCCGGCCATGAGTAAGGCGGTCCACCATTTCGCAGGGCTGCCATGCTCTGCTTTTGGCGGTAAAAAGCGCAGAATATCCGCCTGCTCACCAATTTGTGCCACTAGCGACATTAATACAGCAGAAGCGCCACCAAATAATAAAATATTGAAACCGCCTGCTGCACTGCCGGCCACCCCTTTAAACTGCAACCATTCCTGCAAACTGGACTGAGGATGAGTAAACACATAAAACAGCGGAATAAGTTGCAATACCAGCCACACCGGCTGACTCCAGACCTGGAAACGGCTGATATAGGCAATGCCATGGGTTACCAGTGGCAACACAATTAAGGCACTGATGGCGTAACCAATATACAACGGAATGCCGAGTAATAATTCCAGCGCCATGCTCATAATGGCCGCTTCAAGGGCAAAGAAGATAAACGTAAAAGACGCATAAATCAGCGACGCAATGGTAGAGCCGACATAACCAAAACCAGCCCCCCGGCTGAGCAGGTCGATATCAACACCATATCGGGCCGCGTAATAACTGATTGGCAGGCCGCTAATAAATATCACAGCCACCAGTGCCGCAATCGCCCAGGCCGCATTCACAAAACCATAGTTCAGAGTGATCGCACCACCAATGGCTTCCAGCACCATAAATGACACAATGCCCAGCGCCGTACCGGCAATCCTGGCATAGGGCCATTTTCGCGCCCGCCGCGCAGTAAAACGCAGAGCAAAATCTTCCATCATCTCATTCGCAACAAACTTATTGTACGAACGTCGATTTGATGAAATGTTGTGCGAAGCTGGCATGGCGTAACACCTTCCCCTAAGAGCTGCTACCTGCTTGAAACAGGCTATCTGATTAAGTGATATTTAGAATAACGGGGTTAGCGCTAAACAGCTATGGGCATTGTACGATCCGTGACTACGTAATTTACCCCATATTATTATCACTCCTTGTGACGGTAAGATGGATCAGCGGTGGCAGCATCTTGATTTTGGAGTTGTCATGCGTCTTACCGCATCATGCAAGGAGCAGTTAACTATGCAATTGTTTATGGCGACCACTCGCCAACAGGTTGTCTGAATGACAGCGTTTGAGCCTCTGGCTGCAATAGATTGCAACCACCAGCAATGGCTGGCGCGCTTGCACATGTCGTTTGCGACCAGGCAAGGCCGCACTTTGTTGCACCGGACTAAACGGCAGGGGCCATTATCAGTACAGCGCGCTTTTTATCCGGAAACTAACGGTACCGCGCATTTATATTTATTGCATCCGCCAGCAGGCATTGTCTCTGGTGATGAGCTGCGCATTAGCGCCAGCCTGTCAGCAGACAACCAGGTATTGCTGACAACCCCCGGAGCCAATCGGTTTTACCGCGCCAGAGGCGCATCTTCACCGGCCAGCCGACAAAGCCAGTATACGCACTTTAGCGCTGCACAGAACGCCTGTCTGGAATACCTGCCACACGAAACCCTGGTATATGCTCAGTCGAATGCATTCAGCCACACCGACATACATTTGCAGGATGAAGCCAGCTATATCGGCTGGGAAATCGCCTGTTTGGGGCTGCCGCATATTCAACAGCCTTTTAATGGCGGACAGTTTACCCAAACACTCAGCGTGTATTACAACCAGCGTATTCGTTTTCATGACCGCCTGGCAATTACCGCCAACGACGACCTTTGCACGGCCCGCATCGGGCTGGCAGGACACCACGTCACCGGTACGATGGTGATGGTTAACGGTCAGTCGGTTAGCAGCCAGCAGTATGCTGACATCCTGTGTGCCCGGGTGTTCGATATCACGGTTAAGGAGCAGCAATTCGGACTGCTTGCCGTCACTCAGGTTCAGGGCGTTGTGATAGTGCGTTACTTAGGTGATAACAGCGAGCAATGTCGAGAGTGTTTTCACCGTATTTGGGCTGCCCTACGGCCCGAAGTCAGTCAGCGCGAGGCGGTATCGCCCCGCATCTGGTTTACCTAATCAAATTTCGCCGACAGGACATACCATGGAATTATTACCCAGAGAAAAAGATAAATTACTGTTGTTTACGGCGGGATTAGTCGCCGAACGCCGACTTAACAGAGGACTGAAGCTCAATTATCCCGAGGCGGTCGCGTTTATCTCAATGGCTATTCTCGAAGGCGCCAGAGACGGTCAGACGGTGGCAGAATTAATGGATTATGGCCGCACCGTACTCAGTAGTGAGCAGGTAATGGAAGGCGTCGCCGCCATGATTCACGATGTTCAGGTAGAAGCCACTTTCCCGGACGGCACCAAGCTAGTCACCGTTCACGACCCAATCGTTTAAGGAGCGCCTATGATCCCGGGTGAAATTATTACCGATAACGGTGATATTGAGTTAAATGCCGGCCTGCCGGTAACCGAAATTACCGTTATTAACAGTGGCGACCGGCCTGTTCAGGTCGGCTCTCATTACCATTTTTACGAGGTCAATCCGGCCCTGCAGTTTAACCGTGAGCAATGTAAGGGGCTACGCCTGGATATCACCGCAGGAACTGCCGTGCGTTTTGAGCCAGGCCAGCAACGCACCGTTGCACTGGTGCCTTTTGGCGGTAATCGCATTATTTACGGATTCAGAGCGGATATTATGGGTTCACTGGAGGAAGAAGATGGCTAGAATTGATCGCCACGCCTATGCACATATGTTTGGCCCAACCACCGGAGACAGGGTGCGACTGGCCGATATCGAGCTGTTTATCGAAGTAGAAAAAGACTACACCCGTTATGGTGACGAAGTTAAATTTGGCGGCGGCAAAGTCATTCGTGATGGCATGGGCCAGGGCCAGTTTAGTTGTGCCGAGACCCCGGATCTGGTAATCACTAATGCCCTGATTCTCGACCATTGGGGGATTGTTAAAGCCGATGTCGCCATAAAGCACGGCCGCATTGAAGCGATTGGAAAAGCTGGCAACCCGGATGTGCAGGATGGCATCACCATTAAAATTGGGCCCGGCACCGAAATTATTGCCGGCGAAGGACAAATCCTTACCGCCGGAGGTATTGATGCCCACATTCACTTTATTTGCCCACAACAAATAGAAGAAGCCCTGATGTCCGGTGTCACCACTATGATTGGTGGCGGCACCGGACCGGCCACAGGAACCAATGCAACCACCTGTACGCCGGGCCCGTGGAATATTGAGAAAATGCTACAGGCTACTCAGGATATGCCAATGAATTTTGGCTTTCTGGGCAAAGGCAATGCCAGCCTGCCCATTGCCATTGAAGAACAGATAGAAGCCGGGGTATGTGGCTTAAAGCTGCATGAAGACTGGGGTACCACACCCGCCTCCATCGACAACTGTCTTAGTGTTGCTGAACGTTACGATGTACAAATTGCTATCCACACCGATACCTTAAACGAAGCGGGCTTTCTGGAAGATACCCTGGGCGCATTTAAAGGCCGTACCATTCATACCTATCACACCGAAGGTGCTGGCGGGGGCCACTCTCCGGACATCATTCGCGCCTGCGGTGAAGCGAATGTGTTACCGTCGTCCACCAATCCCACCCGGCCGTACACGGTAAATACCATCGATGAGCATCTCGATATGCTAATGGTTTGTCACCATCTGGATCCGGCGATCCCAGAAGATGTTGCGTTCGCTGACTCACGGATTCGTAAAGAAAGTATTGCCGCCGAAGATATTCTGCAGGACCTGGGCGCAATCAGTATGATTGCCTCCGATAGCCAGGCCATGGGGCGTGTGGGCGAAATGATTTGTCGCACCTGGCAAACCGCCCATAAGATGAAAGTACAGCGTGGCCCGCTGGAAGAAGACAGCAAGCGTAACGATAACTATCGGGCACGCCGCTATGTGGCTAAATACACCATCAATCCGGCTATTAGTCATGGCATCGCCGATCACGTTGGCTCCATCGAAATCGGTAAAATAGCCGATCTGGTATTATGGAAACCAGCTTTTTTTGGCATTAAACCCAGCCTGATCCTCAAATCCGGCTTTATTGCTGCGGCGCCAATGGGCGATGTGAATGGCTCCATTCCCACGCCACAGCCGGTGCATTACCGAACGATGTTTGGTAGTTATGGCGCGGCTGCCGCACAGTTATCTACCACATTTGTGTCGCAGGCCGCCATCGACAATGGTATTGCCCAAAAATACGGTATTCGCCGACATCTTGCCGCCTGTAAAAACACCCGTACGATCACCAAGCAGGATATGTTACTCAACAACTGGCAGCCGCACATTGAGGTTGATGCTCAAACCTATGAAGTAAGAGCCAACGGTGAATTGCTGACCTGTGAACCCATGAAAGTACTGCCACTGGCACAACGTTACAGCTTGTTTTAAGGAACGATTATGCTAACCATTACGCAACGTCTGGGACATTTTCACGGTCGCGCTGATGACACGGTCACACTGGACTTCGATACCCGCCAAAAGGCGCGAATTAAAATCACCACCGACAACGGCAGCCCCGCCGGTATTTTTATCGAACGGGGTAAACCATTGTTGGTAGGTGAATGTCTCAAAAGTGACTGCGGCAAGGTCATTCAGGTAACTGGCGCTCTGGAACCCGTGATCACGGCATCAACGGATGACTGGCACATGTTTGCCAAAGTGTGTTACCACCTGGGTAATCGGCACACCCAGCTGCAGGTAGGTGAACGTTGGCTTAGGTTTAAACCGGATCATGTTCTTGCCGAGCTGGTAAGTATGTACCAACTTACAACCGACGATACGCCGGCAGTATTCGAACCCGAAAATGGCGCCTACCAGCACGGTGGTCACGCCCATCACCACCATGACTGACACCGCCGCGCTGCAAAGCGCCCGCTTGTTACAACTGTGTAGTGCGAATCTGCCGGTAGGCGGCTTCTCGTTTTCACAGGGCCTGGAACAAGCGGTAGAACGCGGCTGGATTGACTCGGCAGAGGCACTGCATGACTGGCTGAGCGTGTTTTTGCAAACCAGTGTGAGCCACACCGATTTGCCTTTGCTTGGAGCCCAGTACGATGCCATTAGCAGCGGTTGCCGTAAAACCTTTGAAGAACAGGATGCCTGGGTAGCCGCGACCCGGGAAAGTGCCGAGATATTACTTGCTGAACAGGCGATGGGAAAAGCACTCAAACGCCTGTTGAATAACCTGAACGACAAACCGGCCGGGGTTGCAGCAAAGTGGCTTGGCAACGTGCACGCAGACTGCTTTATCAGCCAGTTTGCGCTTGCTGCTCATCTGTTTGGTTTACCCCGCGGCGCAGCATTGAGCGGCTATGTCTGGACGTTACTCGATGCTCAGGTCGCTGCAGGCACTAAGCTTATTCCGCTGGGTCAGACCGATGGCCAGAATCTATTATTTCGCCTTGCCGGACAAATACAAACATGCCTGACAACAAGCGCCAGCATCGCTCTGAACGAATCTGGACAGTCACAATTAAATGAAATAGGACAGTCACTGCCTTCCATGGCGATGGCAAGTGCCTGGCACCAACAACAGTATTCACGATTATTTCGATCTTAAGGACTTTATTTATGCAAAAACAAACTCTTAGAGTTGGCGTTGGCGGGCCGGTTGGTTCTGGTAAAACCGCATTACTCCGAACACTGTGCCTGGCCATGCGTGACAAATACAACATGGCGGTGGTCACCAACGATATCTACACTCATGAAGACGCACAGTTTCTTACCCGCCACGGCGCGCTTGAGGAAGATCGCATTATCGGCGTTGAAACCGGTGGATGTCCGCATACAGCGATCCGTGAAGATGCATCAATGAACCTCGCTGCCATCGACGAACTTCAATCCCGGCACGCCGATCTCGATTTTGTGCTGGTAGAAAGTGGCGGTGACAATCTCAGTGCCACCTTTAGTCCGGAGCTCTCCGATTTAACTCTTTACGTGATTGACGTATCAGCCGGAGATAAAATACCGCGTAAAGGCGGGCCCGGGATCACCAAATCCGATCTGCTGATCATTAACAAAGTCGACATCGCAGACATGGTAGGCGCTTCTCTGGAAGTGATGGATAACGACACGCGCAGAATGCGTGGTGATAAACCTTTTGTATTTACTAACCTTAAAGCTGGTCAGGGCCTGAATGAAATTATAAAGTTCATTGAGGTGGAAGGCATGCTCGTAAAATCATAAAACAGGAACCTGTATGAAATACTTAATGACATTCTTAACCTTACTATTTTCCTCACTGGCGTTAGCCCATGACGACCACTTTTTATCCAACAATGCCCATGCATTTTATCATGTAGTGTTTTACGGTCTGCTCATTGCTTTGGTCGCCCGTCTGGCCTGGTCGGGCTTCAGCCAGTTGCGCAAAAAGTCAACTAAATAACCCTGATGTAACACAGCGGATTCAGGTTGATGAAGCATGAGAGGGAGCCCTGCTCCCTCTTTAACTACCTGCAACACAGGCGCGTATATACTTAGAACTGTAATTGCAAACTTGCCGTTATACTGTCTGCACTGCTTTGCTGTGAAACATCCAGGTTGGCGTAACCTATTCCGACCTGGGCATTGTAGCTATCAATGATATAGTTTACGCCCACATCGGTGCGCGCTGTTGAGATATCCGTATCGGCGGCAAAGTTCTGATACCGGGCATAAGGCTGAAATTGCCCCCAACCGACCTGCTGAGCAAAGATATACCCCAGCCCAACCGAGTAAGCACGCCCCTGCTCACTCAAAAAAACATCGCCGGTATCGTAATCAAAGTATGCAGCTTCAAGCGATACCGCCCCGCCGCTGATTCTTTTTTCTATCAATAAATCAATGGTTAACTGACTATAATCGCCCACTGCGGCTGGCGAAGCCGCGCCATCGCTTTTTTGTCGGTAGGCGATCCCAAGAGTAAAAATATCTTTATTACCCAGATAATTACCGGTGCCATAATAGCCTGGTTCTTTACCCCAGAAACTATACTGAAGACGTGAGGCGTACATTAGCTTATCACTTTGCGCGGGATTATCAGCAACGTCATTCACGTCGCTGAAATGAAATATTTTATCGGCATCAAAGGCACCAAAAGAATACACCAGTCGCTGGTCAAAGGCCTTTGCAACCACGGCCACACCATCGTCCCGGCCAATGGTTCCGCCATTCCAGCCATAGCGTGCAGCGATGTCTTGCCAGTAGTCGCCCCCCAGGGAATAATACGGGCCTGCCAGGTTCGCGCGACTGCCGGGTGATAAAAACCGGCCGGCCCAGATTTCTATATCAGGCTTCAGCTTAAAGATTCCGGCCGCATCAATAACCTGCACAGTGTCATTACCACCGGATTTTTCGGTGGTAAAAATACCGCTGATTTTATCGTTTACGGCCCCGGCGATATACAAACGCGCGCTATCCAGAGAGAAATCATTACTGCGATCCCCGCTGTTGTCTGCGTTTTCGGTCGAGCGAAATGCGCCCCGTAACCCCATTCCCACACTAACATACTGATTGTCACCAAACTCAATTTTAGCAGCGGCCAAGGCCTGCTTTTGTGGCATGATCGCGGCTATACCAACCGCTATCAAGCTGACACGATAGATTGTTCGTCCCATGTTATCTCCCAATAGTCATTTAAACACTGAATCCACTGTGTCCTGGAAAGCGTATCGAGAGCTGATCATAGTCAAGTTGGCTTTGCCAACGTATACGTTAAATTGCGTAACCATGGGGGCAAAATGGTTCTTGGGCACATGATTAACGGAGTGTCGATCTGCCGGGAATTACAGTGTAGTATTAAATTAAAAGATACCAATAGCGCCTGGGACAGACAGTCTTTACCACCTATGTACACGGTTTTAGTAGTGGATGATTCGCCGGATTCTCTGAGTCTGATTAACGATATTCTTGAAAAGGAAGGGATCAGCACACTGGTCGCGCTTGAAGGACAACAGGCTATTACCATCGCCGAACAAATTAAGCCTGATATCATACTACTCGACGCCATAATGCCCAAAATGGATGGGTTTGAAACCTGTCTCAAGCTTAAACAAAATCGTCTTTTACGGCATATTCCGGTGGTTTTCATGACCGGCCTGACCGATAGCGACAGTACTCTTAAAGGGCTTAATGCAGGTGGCGTGGATTATATTGTTAAACCGGTCAACCCTGACGAACTCATAGCGCGCATAAAAATTCATGCAGCTAATGCCAAGGTCACCTCCAGTGCCCAGCATGCGCTGGATTCGGTCGGTCAAAAGCTGTTTGCCGTTAATACTGCGGCGGAGCTATTGTGGGCTACACCGCAAACCCATGATTTTTTGTCGGCCATTCCACAATCGGATGATTGGTTTGAACAACAGCTGGTCCCAACAGTGACCGCAATGATTAAGTTGTCAACCCAACAAAATGATCCTCAGCGCATCTGCTACGACAGCGGCGAGTGCGAATTAACGCTGTTGACGCGCCGGGAAAATGGCGACTTTACCTTCAGAATAAATCAGGTCAGTGAAGCGGTTTCCGGCGAGCAAACCCTGCGCGATGAACTCGGCCTGACCAGCCGGGAATCTGAGGTGCTGTTCTGGTTATCCAACGGTAAAACCAATAAGGAAATAGCCCAGATCCTCGACATTGGTGCGCGCACGGTTAATAAACACCTGGAACAGGTCTTTATTAAACTTGGGGTCGAAAATCGCACCGCTGCCGCCGGTATTGCTATTCGTACACTGACCAAGAGCATGATAGGAGTATAAGAAGAATTAGGGCACTGGACAGTTGAAAACCGCGTTATTCCTCTTATGCCCACTGGTACCATTCTCTTCCTTAACGGAAGAAACAATAAACCGACTTTTTAGTCGGTTTTTTTGTGTCTGATATTAAGCAGTTTTCTCCACATCCTTTTGATAAAAATTCTTATATTAAAAAGACACTATCGGAATGTGGAGTAACTAAATGCTAAGATTGATGCGAATCAGAGTTTTTCTATCTCTGCAAGCATCTGGCTGAACTCTGCCAGTTCAACTTCCAGATACTCACCACCATCACGCCATTCAACGCCGACCAGGACATTGTCCCCGGCCAGGTCTTCCAGCCAGAACTCCAGCCAGTCAGAAACGGTAATGGATTTAGGAGTGTAATCTTCCCACTCATCAGTGCAATGTTCACGAGCCATTTCTGCGTCAGACCAGACAGGCATCACATCAGTGTTTTCAAAGTTAACCGAGTCGACAATCACCCAGCCCTCTGTGGTTTTATCCTGTAGCGCCCATAACTCTTGGGTACTTTTAACTTTGGTCATGAAGTCGGCTGAATTTGAAGAAGTATTTGTCATAGAAAACGTTGGTTAGAGGATTAGACTCAATATGATAATTGGTGATCACGTGACTAGCCAGTGAATAACTCATGTTGTTCCGGCAATACGGGCCCCTTTATGTTCTTTTGGGTTGTGTGATGGCGGTTTAGATTTCTGTCTGAATGATGGGGTAAGTACATTTAATTTGTGCGCCGATCTTCTGCTCCTAAAGCTGCGTAGAAATGTCAGAGAAATTCAGGAGAACAGGGAAATGTTTACGATCTACGCTTATTCCTTAGCAGGGTTACTGGTAATTGCAGCGACTGTTTTCGTGCAAAACATCGTGGCAGCCGTCGCCCACAGGAAGCAATCAAGTTATATTCCGGGCAAAGTGAGCGATGAGTTAAGTCACGATAGCTTTGTGTTCCGAAGCCATCGCACGTTTCACAACTCATTAGAGAACGTCCATCAGTTTACCTTGCCTGCACTGATTTGTATTTTTCTTGGCGCGCCCACCACAGTACTCGCCGTACTGATCTGGTTATATGCTGCGGTGCGCATTATTCACATGTCGCTATACTATGCGATTGCCACTGAGAAAAATCCCAGCCCCAGAAGCTACTTTTATATGATAGGCGTGCTACTTACTGTCGGCGTGTATGGTCTTGGCCTTTATGCGTTGTTTACACCCTGAGTTTGGCTTACCGGCTTTTCCGAATGATGCAGTCAGGCCAGTTTCCCCACTGGCCCGGGAATTGATGCACTTCAGGCCGTGAAGTGCATCATTTTTCTCACCTGCTCGGCCTGCTACTGAGAAGGCAGAACATTGAAAGTCACTGAACTCGGGTGCGCCGCATCGTGGTAGATAGTGTGCTGAGCGCGGACAAAATCTTCTTCTGTCGCATGAAAGATATTATCCACGTAAGTTTGCGGATTCATATCAAGGAACGGGAAGATAGAGCTTTGGATCTGGATTTGTAATCTGTGGCCCCGTTTAAAGTCGTGCAGCAAATCGTACAGCTCAAAAGAGACCTGAGTCGGTTTGCCCGGTTCAAAGGGTTTGGGCTCAGAGAAGCTGTCACGGAAACGTCCGCGGATAATGCCCCAGCGCACCAGTTCATGACGGTCACCGGTTTCTTTGTCCACTTCATTGGTGTTTTCATCCACGCCCGGGAACACATCAATAATTTTCACCACAAAATCCGCTGCGGTTTTATCCGTGGACACCCACAGGTTCACGTTCACTTCACCGGCAACGGTCATATCACTTGCCATGGGCTCGGTTTCAAATTTAAGCACATCCGGACGGCGGGCGGTGAAACGCTGATCTTCAGCCATATACGGGCGATCCCATCCACGGCTGATTGCTGCAGAATGAGGAACAGGATTACGGGGATCGGATACATAGTCTGAAACACCGCCATCTTTATCCGGTTTGTTCTCAGACAAACTGTCATCTTTTGTCAGATACAGTGTTTTTTCATTAGTATCTGCAGGGGGCCACTGACCGAAGAAACGCCAGCGGTTCGCACCGGTTTCAAACATGGTCGCAGTCTGCTCGTACTTATCTTCCGACTCTTCCTTCAGGTGCTGATTAAAGAACGGCAACAGAACATTGTCACGGAACCACACACTGGTTTCGAAGCCGAACCGGGCCTCGCCCATATTGGAGCCTTTATCACCAATCCACTGACCGTGATACCAGGGGCCCATGACAATTTGCACATTGTCACGTTTGTTTTTGTGGGACATAGTCTGATAGGTCGCCAGAGGACCGTACAAATCTTCGGTATCGTACCAGCCACCCACAACCAGTACAGCCGGCTTTACCTTATCGAGATGCTGCAGAACATTACGGGCCTGCCAGTAGTCGTCATAGTTCGGGTGTTCAGACAGTTCATTCCAGAACGGTCGCTCGCCGTGGAAGTAGTTTTTATTAACGTTAGCCAGCGGCCCGAGGTCGCGGAAGAACTCGTATCCGTCTGGCGTGGTGGCTTTGCGTCCTTCAAGACGGTAAGGATACGGCTCTGTACGGGGAGCATCGAAGGTATCAAAAAACAGGAATGCCATTGGTGTAGAAAACGCACCGTTGCGGTGAAAGTCATCAAAGAACCAGTCGGCAATAGGCGCCTGCGGAGAAATAGCTTTAAGAGCTTTGTGACTGTTGATACCGGAAACCGATGTGTAGTACCCGGGATAGGAAATGCCCCACTGCCCTACCCGGCCATTGTTGTTGGGTACATTTTTTACCAGCCATTCGATAGTGTCGTAAGCATCTGTGGCATCATCAACAGCGTCTTTTCCGCGTTTGTATGCGTCCTGCGGACGCATATTTACAAACTCACCCTCTGACATCTGTTTGCCGCGAACATCCTGGAAAACAAAAATGTAGCCTTCCTGCTCGAACTTCTCACTGGGGCCTAAACGGGTTTTAAAATCTGACGAGCCATAGGGCGCAACGCGATAGGGTGTACGCTGCATCAGCATAGGCCAGCTTTTACTCTGATCGTAAGGTATATAAACCGAAGTAAACAGTTTTGTGCCATCCCGCATGGGGATGTTGTATTCATATTTAGCGTAGTGTGAACGGATATATTCCGCACGGGTATCTTTGTCAGGTGCTGCAGAAACAGCGGGAGTCATCACGCAACTGGCAATAACCAGTATGGCGTAGCGAAGGTATCGCATAAGCATCCTCTTTTTATATGTGCCGGTGACCGGCTATGGGGGACAGACAACGGCATCTGTCGTGATATCACCTTATCACAGCGGGCTGGAGAAATTATTCCGCAGCGCGCCCCCTTAAGACATTCCCCACAGAATGTATAAGCCGAATAGCAGAAAGCCTGCAGTTACTACAGTATAAAATGTGTGAAAGGCAGCAGAAAAACCGGCCACTGGTACTTTTTGGGTGTAATCAGTGCCGATCTGCCAACCTGCCAGCAGAGAGTTCAGCATCACAACAACAAGAGTGATTGTTGAGTAAAGTTTGAATCCGGTTGACTGATGAAATGCAGTCCAGCTTTCGTAGTCAATATTCTCCATTGTGAAAACGCTCACCAGATAAAATATCGCATAAGCAAAAATCATCACGTTACTGATCCGCTGGAAAATCCACTCTTTTACGCCATTTCGCTTCATGTCAGTTAACCCCAAACCCAAAATCCGAACAACACACTCAGCAATATGCCTGATGCAATAGCCACCTGCGATATCAGCTTGCCACCTTCAAGTGTTTCAAAATAACCAAACTCCTGAATGAGATGTTTTATCCCACCCATCATGTAGTAGCCCAGCGCGGTGAGAAAACCCCAGGTAAAAAATTGCGCGATAAAGTTGCCACTGATAAGTGACTGCACATTTTCAAAGCCTTCAGCACCTTGCAGAGAAAGGAACAATAACGGCAGATACCAGGCCAGAGAGAACCAGATAATCACAGCACATATCCGGTGTAAAATGGAGGCCAGCCCCATCACCGGCAGCTTGATGGTAGTTAAGTCCATATTACGTGGACGGGTGTCTTTCATTCAGAAACTCCTGTAATCATACTTCTGGTAAACACGACAATACCTGAACCTTTGTTCAGTAAACACACTCATTCTGCATTTTCAAATCAGGGAATCAAATAGCGTGCGCAAATTACTTAGTGCTTCGGAAATAAAAAGTTTCCATGATTTAAGCGCTGGTAATTTACTGCCTCGCACGTGATAATAATAATTCTTATTTGCAATAAGATACTTCATTTTATAAACGCCGACAATGAACACCGGAGCTTTTCTTATGCCAGATGCCGTACTCAGATCTTCTTTCTGCCGCACACTATTCGGGGCGTTTATCACGTTAATCAGCCTGAACAGCTATGGAAACGGTGAACCGGCTGAAGCTGCAAAAGCAGGCAAGTGTGCAGCAACACCTCAATACGTGTTTGGCTGGCAATTCGTAGACGAGCCTTGCAACTTCAAGCCACGTGGCGGCACATCAACAGGTAACAGCACAACAAAAGATCTTACCCCTTCCCCGCACTGGCTGAAACTACAAACGGAAGACATGGATAAATTTGAGCGGGACCGGCAGGCCATACTGGCGATGTCGGGGTATTTCCGCGTGGGCTTCGATTTTATAGAAACCATGGGGTTCACTGAAAATTACACGCCTGCGGCCCCCTATCGTTCCTGGGGCACGGAAATGGTGATTGTTGTCGACAATAAACCTGAATTTATCAGCCTTCAGCACATTATGGTGATGTATTTTGTTGGTGAAGACGGCAAGATTAGTGAGCCAATGGTGATGAAACACTGGCGACAGGACTGGGAATACGAGAAGCCTTCAGAGTTTGTGTATACCGGCAATAATGTATGGCGAAAGCACGAGCTCAACGGCCAGGATATTGAAGGCACCTGGTCTCAGTCGGTTTACCAGGTAGACGACTCGCCACGATATGAGTCTCACGGTAAATGGCAGCACAAAGGAAACCGCTCAGAGTGGATAAGCGAGTTAACCTGGCGGCCACTTCCCCGGCGGGAAAGCAGTGTGAGACAGGATTACCAGATCCTTGAAGGGATAAATAAACACATTATTTTACCCGATGGCTGGGTACAGGAAGAAGAAAACTACAAGCTGGTAATAAATAATACCGGCAAACCGGCCTCACCGGCTCCGTACCTTGCAAAAGAACTGGGGATTGCCCGTTACGAGCGCATCAAAGACCACGACTTTACGCCCGGCGAAGCATACTGGGAAGCAACATCATCATTCTGGAGGAACGTACGTGAGGTGTGGTCCTCACTGATTGCTGACAATACGTCCATTGAAATCAACAAGCAGGCAGACGGAAAGTTCATGTTCATGCCATTCTTTGACTACGCCCAAAACATAGGCGACAGCGCCCCTGTTGCCCCTTCAGCGGAACAGCAAAAAATAAGAAACATGCTGGCGCCGTTTACAGAGCCAGCACGTTAGCGGGGCTATCAGCGAAGGCGACTACAATTCCGCCTTCGCTTCCTTCACCAGTCCGCGAACATCTTCCAGCAACTGCCGGGCATCGTACACGATGCCGTCTTTGATGGTGTAACGCACTGCTTTTTTTCGAACGGGCTCGTTGTTCTCATCCAGCTGGAAGTGGCCGGTGCCATAAAGTAACTTGAAGTTTTCCAGCGGATTACCATCCACAATAACCATGTCGGCATTTTTACCCACGGCAAGACTGCCAATTTTATCGTCGAGACCCAAAGCTTCTGCGCCATTTAATGTGGCTGCCTGAATGACTTCCAGCGGATGGAAACCGGCTTCCTGTAGTAATTCCAGTTCACGGATGTAAGCAAAACCGTAGATTTTATAGATGTAACCGGCGTCGGAACCGGTGGTCACCCGGCCACCATGGTTTTTATAGTCATTAAGAAATGTCATCCAGCGGCGGTAGTTGTTGCGCCAGTTGATTTCATCCTGCGTGGTCCAGTTGAACCAGTAGCTGCCGTGGGCATACCGGCTGGGTTCAAAGAACTCCCAAAGCACGGGTAATGTGTAATCGTCATGCCATACGGCCTCACGCTCACGCATAAGATCCCGGCTGGCTTCATAAATTGTCAGTGTCGGGTCGATGGTGAAGTCCAGGTCGATAAGCTCGTCTCTTACCTGCTGCCACTTCTCACTATCCGGAGCTGCTGCCTGAAGCCAGAGTTTTCCGGCTTCCGAAAACCGGTGCTGCTCGTCGTTGTAATTATAGTGTGAGGGGTAGTCCTGAATAACCTTATCTTCAAACAGCGCTTCCGGCAGTCCGTACCAGTGTTCCATAGAGGTTAAACCTAACCGGGCTGAATCCAGTGCATTGGTGCCCATCACGTTCAGCTGGGCATGGTGCATCATGGTGCCTAAGCCCTGCTTCTTAGCTTCGTCTAAGGCTGCCGCCATAATTTTGGGACTGGCACCAAAAAACTTGATTCCCTTCGCACCTTTACGGGCGATGTCTTTCACCCAGGCCCTTGCCTGCTTCTCTGTGGAAACCGGCTGATCGCCGCCCATACCAAAACCCACATAAGGCACAATTCGCGGAGCAACAATTTCATTTTTATCACTGCGCGCCTGATGCTCCAGCACCCAGTCTACGCCATTGAAACTGCCGGGTTCGCGGATGGTGGTAATACCGTGAGCCAGCCACAACTTAAATACATACTCAGCGGGAATATTGTCGGCAGAACCGCCAATGTGGCCATGCATATCAATAAAACCCGGCAATACATACTGGCCCTGAATGTCGATTTCCTTATCGCCATTTTTCAGCTCAGGACGGCTGTATTTGATAGGTACGCCCGGGTGGCCCACCGATACAATTTTCGCAATTTTGCCATTCTCAATCACAATATCCACAGGACCCTGAGGGGGTGCACCTTCGCCTGAGATAATGTTGCCGCCTCTCAGAATAAGACGGGATGCATCCATACCTTCACCGGCCTTTCTGTCAGGGGCCTTACTGCCCGGTGTGGCGGCAGCCTGAAATGACAATGTGATACAAAGCGCCAGAATAAATTTTTTCATTGCCTTACCTTGAAGCTATTATAATCAAAGGCCTATCATCACTCATTGTCAAATACATGCGCAAGCGCATCTTGCCGGGATTCGAACACTCGCTCTCACCCGTGGGTATTAGAAAAAACACAATGCTTATTAATATATTGCTGATGAGATGGTAACGATGCTGCGGTTCTTTTAACGGCTTCCCTCAACCCATGCATATTTTTAAAAAGTATATCATCGGGAATGCGGTCTACCCGGCTGTCGTAGTGCATCGGAATAATTCCCTGTCCCAGCATGACCGCCAACCAACTGTGTGACGTAAAAAGTGCATCAGGGCGGGTAGCTATATTGCCGTTTCTGGCAAATTGCTCCATTTTTTCTGATAGCGAGTCCGGTACAGACATGTCCCGGACAAATCGCCAAAACGCAGTATCGTCCCTTAGAGTTGCTTTGTAATGCAATATGATGAAATCCCGGATATCCTCATATTCGTCAGTCATCATCTTATTGTATCGCCACCGCAATTCATCGTTGCTTCCACTTGCTGGCCACAAACTAATAAGCAGTTGAATACCGGTCTGCACCAGATGAATACTGGTTGACTCCAGCGGCTCTATAAAGCCCCCCGCTAACCCTATCGCTATACAATTATTTTTCCAAAATGTACTGCGGTGACCAGTACGAAAACGTAAAAAATTGGGCCCGGTAACCGGCTCCCCATGCAAATCACTTAACAGGGAAGTCAAAGCTTCCTGCTGCTCCTGAAACTGGCCAGAATACACGTAACCGTTCCCAAAACGGCTTTGCAACGGAATTTGCCAACGCCACCCTGCCTCTTTGGCGTAAGCGCGAGTGTATGGCGGAGCATGTATATTCTCATAAGTTTGGATTGCAATAGCGCGGTCGCACGGGAGGTAATGTGTCCAGTCGTTGAATTCACTCTGCAAATGTTCATTGATGAGTAAACCGCGAAACCCGCTGCAATCGATAAACAAGTCGCCGGCTACGACCAGACCGTTTTCAAGTCTTACAGACGTTATATCACCACTTTTCGGCTCAACAGAAACATCAACAATCTTGCCTTCAATTCGCTGAACATCCCTTTGCTCTGCATACCGGCGCAACAATTTCCCATAGGCGCCGGAGTCGAAGTGCCAGGCATGCCGCATGGTAGACAAAATAGTATTCGCCCCCCCTTGAGCCTGTGAAAATCGTCCTGATTTTGCTGCCACTGTGCACAAATTGTATTCGCAGATATTGCCGCAGAGCTCTTCCGGTAGTTCACCATTACGTACTAAGCTATTGAGCTTTAGCCATAACTGATGAAAAGGGAATTCGGGAGTATCTTTACCAAAAAAGCCGAAGGGATGAAAATAGGCATGTCCTTTCCGGTACCAGTCAATAAACTCAATCCCCAATTTAAATGTACCTGCACACTCCTTTAGCATGTCATGTTCGTCTATACCGAGAAACGCATTGAACTCTGCCAGCAAAGGAATGGTAGCTTCGCCTACGCCGATGGTGCCTATTTGGTCGGATTCCAGCAAAGTGACTTGCGTTTCAGGTTGTGCTGTTCGCGCTAACGCCGCAGCGCACATCCATCCTGATGTTCCGCCACCGACAATAACAACCCTTTTCACCGTCGTCCTCCGGCCCGGGGGCGAAACCCACCAGAAGCAACCTCGTTGATTAGTTGCCGGTGAGCAGGCACTGCCGTCATTGCATTTCTGCTTTGCTGTTGGATACTATGGAATTCACGACGGGCATCATCGTAAAACCGGAGCGCATCTGCGCGGGCTGATATATCTGTCTTAAACCCCATACCATACAAAATGTATTGCCAACTGTTTTCGTCGAAAATATCGTGACTTGCGTCAATATCCAGAAATGATGGCGGCCTGTGTCGCCATTGTGCTAACTTACCTTTCAAGTATTCTGAAGCAGAATCCGGTGCCCTGTTGTCCCGCCAGAAAGCTGTATCGTCCCGCTCGCTTAAGTAATAATGTACCTTGATAAAATCTTTAACATGCTCAAATCGCTTGCACATGGCTTCGTTAAACTGCCTCGCCGACGCCTCGTAATCGCCGGACCAGGGAAATAAGTTGCACAGCATCAGCGCTGCAACTTCAGCAAAACTGATCCCTGTTGCTTCAAGTGGCTCTATAAAACCCACCGACAATCCAACACCAATACAGTTTTTATGCCACTGAGTTTGCCGGTAACCGGGCTCAAACTTCAACAGCCGGTGCGACAAATCTCCCGCTGCCGGACCTATATGGGCTTTGAGCGTTTTTACAGCGGTCTCTTCATCACAGTACTCAGATGCATATACATAACCAACACCACGACGATGATGTAAACCGATATCCCAAATCCAACCAGCCTCTTTGGCTGTGGTGTAGGTACATGAGGGTATGCCGGCTTGCGGGTTGTCATAAGGCACCTGCAAGGCTACTGCGCGGTCGCAAAACAGTTCTTTTTTAAACGAAGTAAATGGCATGCCCAGGGTCTCGCCAATCAGACGTGCCCGAAATCCTGTGCAATCAATATATAAATCGGCAGTAAGTTCTCCATGCTCTCTTGCTGTTACAGAAGCAATGCTGCCATCTTCGGCTAAACTAACGTTGTCAATAGTATCGACAAGCCTCCTTACGCCGGTTTCCGTAGCTTTGTTTCTCACCAAAGCTGCAAGTTTAGTTGCGTCGAAGTGATAGGCATAGTTTAACGGCGCATCGAACTGAGGATGGGTAATTAATTTTGGGGCCAGCTTCTCATCAATCACCGTACTTTGCACTGAACAAGCTTTGGCCCAGGGTACATCTCCGGCAACCCCAAGCAGCCAGTACGGAAGTAAATCCATATCTGTGTGCTGTGAGGCTACCTGGAAAGGATGAAGGTAATTGTCATCAGGTTTATCTGCAGGGTTGTACTTCCAATTATTAAATCGGATCCCTTGTTTAAATGTGGCATCAGCATGTTTAATCAAGTCGCTCTCGTCAATACCAATACGTTTCATGGTTTTGCGAATAATAGGAAACGTTCCCTCACCAACGCCGAGGGTGCCAATTTCATCCGACTCGACAAGCGTGATTGACACACCACCGGGTGTATCTGCTGCCAACATACGTGCCATATAGGCCGCAGTAATCCAACCAGCAGTCCCCCCGCCGACGATCAACACACGCTTACTCATAGTGTTACCTCTGATATCAATTACCTTTGTGCTGTCACTTGTGAAACCGGGTTAAAAATTAAAACCTAAATGCAAACTTATGCGGCGGTCAGCAATGAAAACTGCACGGTCTACAAACACACCGTCCATAATTTCCATCTCGGTTCGCTGCTCCTCATCTGTCAGGTTTTGTACATTCAGTTTCACATTCATCGCATCACTGATCCGGTACGATAAGCTTGCATCTAACCGGCCTATAGCCGATGCATATACAGGAAGACCAATCTGAGTATCACTACCGGTAGCAGGATCCGCATAGACAAGAGTGGTACCTGAGTCATTAGTAGTGGTCAGGTATCGATCACGCCAGTTGTAAGCCAGTCTTGCACTGATATCATTTTTATCATACAGCAGCGTCGCTGAATATGACCACTCAGACAGCCCGATAACGGGAACACTAAGCGCGTCACCGTTGATATCAAGAGCAAACGCATCAGGTGCATCATTATCGATAAATGTCAGATTACCATCGACACCAAATCCACTCATCCATCCCGGCAAATTATCAAAATAAGTCCGTCCGCCCAATTCGAAACCTTTGATAATCGTATCCTCATCAGCGTTAAAGTTCGTACGACTCGAAACGTCCCCATTGAGGAATTCGCCTTGACCATCACTGACAAGCACTGATTGGGGATAATTTGCTTCTGAGAAAAAGTCACTGGCCGGAGCCGCAAAATTATTAAAAGTGATATAATTTTCAATAGTTTTGTAGAACAAAGCCAGATGCATCGAAGTCCCTTTCTCCGGATACCACTCAAGTGAAATATCATGGTTGTATGCTATTTCAGGCTCTAAGAAAGGGTTACCTGACGTATTCGTATAACCTGAAAAAATACCCGGCACGGAGACGTCCTGATCAGGATATAATGCATTAAGCTCTTCATTGGCCGGATTTTCAGTGACTTGCACAGTAGCGGTTCCTTGCGCACGGATGTCCGGGTAACGTGGAGGCGTGAGTGTTTTTGTCCATGCGTAACGTGCTACCAACTCTTCAGACAAATCAAATTTAATGTTGAAAGACGGTAGCCAGTAACTTTTTGAGAAATCTCCCATACGGTCTGTTTCATACCCTGCACTTTCGCGGGTTAATGGCGGCTGACTACCTTCGTTTGCCTCCTGCCAGGCCGCTACATTATCAAGCCCTCCCATTGCTTCGATGGAAGCTTCAGCATCTGCAAGACTTGCGTAGTAGCGGGCGCCGCCACTAAATACAAAATTGCCTTTACTTTCGATATCATAGTTGACCCAGCGGAGACCAACGTTACCGCTAAAGTTCGACCATATACTATCACCAATATTTTCGAAGCCGACCATAGCGTACAGTGATTGGGTTTTGTGCTTTGTCTCATAGAAAGACGGCATCTGGTCAAAGTTCGGGTTTGGCGTTTCGCCATACACATATGCACTTTGAGCAGGATCAGCACATTGATAATACAAGTCCGGACCACAAGCAGTATAGGTGTTGTACATCCTTTCAAAAGCGCTGGCATCGTTTAGTTCAGGAGTACCAACCCACACAGCGCCCGGTGCAGCTGTATCACCTTTGAAAAAGTCTGAAAATTCTTCCAGATAAAAATCACCTTCAGGAGCAGTATCAACAAAAGGTCTTGGCACACCATTCCATCCCCGACCGGTTGCAGACCACCAGGTGCCTACAAAGTTATCGCTTTCACTTCTGTCTGCAACACGGCCACCAACAGCGAGTTTCCTGAAAAAGTCATGTTCGAGGAAAAGACTCCCGTCAAGTTGAAATGCATGAGCCTCACCATCATTTGCACTGTTCAACCAGTTGACCCTTGATAAACCGGCATCGGCAGGATTAGTTGATAAGGCCTCACCAAATGTAGCCACAGGTATTGACCCTTTCAAATCCAGATAGGTTTCGGCGATTACCGGAAGCACTGTACTTCCAAGGCTATACTTTCCGGATCTTGATTCCGCATTAACATATTGGTAGCTACCGCTCAAATCCCAGTAGTCCGCCAGATATTTGAAACCCACTGTGTGGTCAGCGGTTTTACTGTTAGACGGGCTGAAGCTTGAATTTGGCGAGACGTTAAGGCCGGATGTCAGATTTGTACTGGATATTGTCCCTTGTTGGAAAACCCCGTTACTATCAAATTCTGCTCCCTCAAATACCCCTACTGAGGTCCCCGGCTCAAGTGAAAGTATTTGGCTATGGCGGTCACTGTCCCGTTCTGAGATAAAGCTGGTATGGTAGAACTCGAGCGCATCCGAAGGCTTCCATTGTAAAGCTACATAATATCCGTTTCTCACCCTTTCAAACTGGTCTTGCGTATAACGAATACCTGCAGGTACGTAAACCCGCTGATCATTATATGAGGTCGCCAGATAGGGAGGTAAAATGACGTTACTGTCGTGGGATGCTATTTTAGAATACGCAAGGTTAACCAGAACGCCGAATTCCCCCAGGTCGGTATCAATTCTGTTCGATACCATACCTGAAACCGCTGGCGTTACTTTTTCAGAGAAATCTCCGTAATCTGCTGTTATCGAAGCATCAGCCTTAAATCCTTCGAAATCAAATGGCATACGTGTTTGCAGATCTACTGTACCGGATACGCCACCTTCAATAAGATCTGCACGGCTGGCTTTATAAACAGTGACAGCTTTAAGGAGTTCAGGGCCCACATCAGCCCAATTTAGTCCGGAGCCACCGTTAGCAGAAAACACTTCACGGCCATTTATTAACGTTTTAGTTTTATTCAGTCCCCGTACCTGCACACCGGAACCTTCGAAAGCGTAACCATCCGGTGAACCTTCGGCCCCGGCACGAATCCGGTTCATAGTTACACCCGGCGTACGTTCGAGAATTTCAAGTAAGGAGGTGCTGGGCACCTTGCCTGCCTCGTCTAACACTATCGAATCACCGATAGTATCGCCGGCGCGCTTCAGGTCAATCGCATCCTGTAAAGACTGACGCTGGCCGGTAACAGAAATATATTCGACATCGTCATCAGACGTATTACCGTCACTCTGTTTATTAGCCGGTAAAGATTGCTGGACGGTTCTTTCAACCGGTTTGGCATCTTCGTCATCATTACTTTGGGCCATTACGCTTGTTGTGCATGACATAACGGCTAACGATAGTAGCGACAATTTAAAAGAAGGTAATTTACGTTTCTTGTTTTCCTGTGCAATCACGGGGTGAAATTTTGTTTTTTTAAAGCTAGGCATTTGCAGCCCTCCGATTTGTTTGATGGCAGGCCCCAACCTGTCAACGTGTTCCATACTGAGTTTCAGACAAACATACTTGTATACAACTTAACTGGACACGAGCATTATCAACCCAAAAAGTTAACAAATAATTTATTTTTATTAACAATGAGGTTACTTTTGTTTGAAAATTTATCGGATTTGAAGCTTTTAAATTTGATGCAGCCGGAGTTTAACCTTTTGAAATTAAACTAATCCGGAGGCAGGCGGTGAAAAAATGAAAAGTTAACATACGTAAAGTCCCTTCCCTGAAGGAGTGGACTAGACAAAATATTCAGGATGGTCGACAGGCAATCGATCCAGCACGTTGTATACCTCACGCAAATGCAAAGTCATAGCAGAGACTGCTTCTTGCCTGTTGCCAGAACGCAGTGCAGTTACAATTGCACGATGCTGTTGGATGACTCTCGCATATTGCCCGCTCATATGCAGACTAAGGTTTCGCAAACGGTCCATATGTGCCTTTTCCTGCTCTATCATATTGCTAACACGGTCAAAGCCGGTGTTGCCCGATAGCAACTGATGAAAGTCATCATCAAGTGACTGGAACAGGAGGGCATCATCAATAGCTGCGGCATCCTCCTGCCGGGCGATAATTGATTCAGCCTCATTGAATAAACGGGATTCAGTATGTTCTGCAAGATAGCTAACCACAGATACCTCAAGCGCTTCACGGATAAAACGCGCCTCTAATATAGCTTCGCGGCTGAGGCGGGATACATACGTTCCTCTTTGCGGCCGAACCTCTACAAAGCCTAAATTAGCCAATTTGATTAAGGCTTCTCTGACAGGTGTGCGGCTGACGCCGAACTGATTAGCAAGCGCAGTTTCGGAGATAAGTTGACCCGGTTCCAGTTGCATACTGACTATTGCGTCACGTATGAAACCGTAAACCTGACTTCCGGCAGGGCGACTATAATCAATTTGTTTAGCATATTCAGCCGCTTGCTCCAAAAAAAGAACAGATTTATTACTCAAAACCGTGTACCTCATACTTTACTGGTTTACCAGTATCAGTGTATCGGATGTAAACCAACCTTCACATTATTTATTGAAGCGACAAGCCTATTTTACCATTTATGACAGACACAGGAGCGTAGTTACTTTCACGTCTCTCACGCTCCTGGTTATCACTTATACGTCACCAAACAATTTATCGAAAAAGCGGCTGACAGCCGACTTAGTGTCAGGTTTCGTTTTCTGAGAATATCGAATATGAAGTTTTTCCAATACAATATTGTCGTCAATTCGATATATCGTTAACTCATGAGTGCCTGGTGTCAGATTTTCCGCCACCCATTTAAGTGTATACTTATTATTTATAACAGCATTAGCCCATGCTTTTTCTTCAGGAGTACGTTGAGCACCGCCTGTAGCGTGTAAATCAAAACTAACAATTTCTGCAGGCTTGTCATCTACAGCTATCCCGAGACGGATACCTCCACGACCGTATGTGTCAAGAGTGGGACTTAACTCAAGTTCTACAGACGCATCACCATAATAAGGTTGCTCGATACTATAGGTAATCGAGAGGTTGTCATCTAATGTGGTTGTAGTCAGTCCCTGAGGCAGTACCATCATAGCTGCCTCAGACTGCCCAAGGTTTTCCACAGCAGTCCAGCTGGCCTCTTTGGTGCCGCTAATCTTCACATAATCTTTAGCTTCAATCAGTTGCTCATCTTGTAAAAGTTGCGGTTCATGAAACGAAACTTCAATATTATTTTTACCACCGTAGATGCTGGATACAGCGGGCATAGTCTGTTGTTCAGGGTCATTCCATGTTACATAATTCATATGAACCTGGTTTATCATACCGTCCCATTTACCATTTAGTATGGAATGATATTTTTCAGTTAATGCTTTATCTTCAGCAAAACTCGTCTCGACTATACTTTTAAAATAGTTAGCCCTGGAATCACCTGCATCTACAAGCTTCTTATTCCAGGCTGCAGCAAAATACATTTCATAAAGATTGCTCAAAGACGCAACAGGCCATTCAACTAACTGAAAGAATGCCGGATAATGCTCCTCGTCAATTTTCTCTTTCACTTCTTTCATATCAGTCTCAAGCTGTTTCCACTTGCTGTAGTGCTGATAAAACTCTCCGGCTTGTAAATCAGGTACTGTGGGCTCACCTACTTCAAAAGTATCCTGATTAAGTAATTCAGGCTTCCGCATCGCAGCAAAGGTACCGTAGCGTTCCAGCAAACTGGCAATATCTTTTGCCAAATCTGCAGTAAAAGACTGTTCAGCAAATTGCATGGCATACGCCTGAAGCTCCTCCGGCCCCATTTCTTCAGGATTCCATGCCATTGTCAGAAAGAAATCTATAGGGTACTCAACAGGCTTGAGATCACCCACATTGACAACCCACAGATCTCTTGCACCACGCTCATAAGAAAGGTTCATTTGTTGCCAGACCTTGCCCACCTGCACAGTGTTCGTCCATTTATAATTCCGCGGCACGCCGACGTAATCGAAATGATAGTAAACGCCAAAACCACCTTCACGCTCTACATCTTTCACTGGCAACCGCCGAACCTGGCCCCAGTTATCGTCTGCAAATAATAGAGTAACGTCATCAGGTACGGTCATACCTTTATCGTAATAGTCCTGCACCTCTTTATAGAGGGCCCAGACCTGTGGGGTTTTTTCAGCAGGTTCGCCCGTTACGTCTTCGATGATTTTTCGCTGATCATCCACAACGGTTTCAAGTAGCTCAATTGCAGTCCCTTCTGACATTGGCTCATCCCCGTCACCACGCATGCCCACTGTGACAAGCGATTCATAAGGTTCTCCATCTCCCTTTGACATCATCCGCTCTATGCCACCTCGCCAGAATTGTTGTATGGCCTCGCGGTTAGTCTCATAATTCCACGCACCACCACCCGACGGGTTTTCAGACTTGCGATGCCACTCTGCATGTGCCCGAGTCATTGGTTCATGATGCGAGGTGCCCATAACGATACCCATATCATCTGCCAGCGAGGTATTTTTGGGGTCATCAAGATGAAAAGCTTTCCCCCACATGGCAGGCCAGATGTAATTCCCTTTAAGTCGCAAAATCAAATCAAAAACATGTTCATACATGCCGGAATTCACACCACCAAACGTTTTTTGTGCCCAACCTTTCAATGCTGGATCTTCATCATTAATAAAAATGCCGCGATAACGTACTTTTGGATGATCACTTCTGGTTCCCGCTGTAATAAAAACATTTGCATGCTGTTCAACCGGGACATCAGCAAACCAGTGCCAGGGAGAAACGCCCATTCGTTCAGAAATATCAAAGGTACCAAAAATAGCTCCCCGTCTGTCTGACCCGACAACAACTAACGCCCGACCTACCCCCGGAGCAGGATCGTCGACCACCGTTATCTGATATGCTTCCCATTTATTTCGGATGCCCGAGATATCAAGTTTTCCCTCTTTTACAAGAGAATCGATTAAAGCATCTTCCCCGGGGACTCCGATGATTATCGCTGCTTTATTCAGCATCTGCGATTCAGTGAGCTCAGATTTGCCCCCTCCAACCCTTGTTAAATCTTCCGAAAAAGATTTTGCGACTCTCTTCACGGCAGCATTAGCCCCGGGAGAGATTATAACCGGAAGAGGCTGATTATTTTTAATGAGTGGGATTCCCCCGTTATCCTTAAAACAAACGGAAGCGGGTTCGTCACATGCAAAAACACCTGTTGAAAACAGTGCACACATAAGTGATACAGATTTAATTGTCGATCTCATATAAAACATACTCACGTCTGATTTTTGTATACGAAATGTAAACAAAGCAAAATTAACAAACAATTACTAGTATACAAGTATGCATTACGTTTTTTTATTTTCTGATTTTCCCTCTCCTCGTCTTTAATAAAGGGCTTGAGAAATTTCGTAAACTGTTTACTTATTTTTTCTTTGGCTTTTAAACACCCAACTTCTCTGTATATCTTATTGAAGAATTCAGTTAGTCACATTTTATTAACAGAGAAGAGTATGTTATCGCCTAAGTATTTGAAGTGCCTGGCGTTGTTGACAACAATGTTGTTGGCTTCTGCCACATCAGCTAATCAGCGCGAGAGAATAGACCTTACCAGCGACTGGCGCTTTTATCGCTATGCTGACAGTGAGATTCCTGATTCTCTAATATATGATAATCGTCCATCCACAGGGCAGTACAATGACAGCCAGGCCGCGGACACCAAACCTACTGATGCCGTAGTTACTGAAAGTGGCAACAATGCATTGAAGCCCTGGATTCTTCCTTCTGGAAACAACTTTTTGGGGGCTTCTGAAAAGCGTTATGAAAGGCCAGAGGGAAAACCGGGGAGTAATTTTCCTTTCGTTCAGGAAGGCTTTGACGACAGTAGCTGGCAAAAAGTTGATTTACCTCATGACTGGGCCATCGCTGGTCCGTTTTATAGCGGCGAGAATCCCAAGGTCGGGGGAGGCATGGGCCGCCTCCCTTCTCACGGCGTAGCATGGTACAGAAAGCAATTTTCTACCGGTGCAAATGACGCAGACAATAGAGTTTACCTTCACATCGACGGTGCCATGTCTTATTCGATGGTATGGCTCAATGGCAATCTTGTGGGAGGCTGGCCGTATGGCTACAGTTCTTATCGCCTTGACCTGACACCTTACCTTGCGAAAAATGGCAAGAATCAATTAGCTATCAGACTCGATAACCCACCGAAATCCTCCCGCTGGTATCCGGGGGGAGGAATTTATCGCAATGTCTGGTTGGAAAAAACTGCGCAAATACATGTCAGTCACTGGGGCACACAAATCATTACCCCGTCAGTTTCCGCAGATAGAGCCACCATTTCCATTGCAACAACGCTGGTGAATCACCTCTCCGAAAGCAGTGAAGTCACGCTGAAGCAAAGTATTCACGAACTTACCGGGCAAGATCTTCCGGGTGACAGCCCGGTAAAGGAGCTTCCTGAACAGAAAGTTAAACTCTCTGCGGGACAACAGCATAAAACAAAAGCTTCAACAATTCTTGATAAGCCAAAGCTTTGGGGCCCGGCTCCTTACCAGACACCTAACCGATACGCACTTGTCACATCCGTGATATACAAGGGAAAAGAAATAGACCAGTACATTACTCCATTCGGGATAAGAAAATTGACGTTCGATCCCGATGTCGGAGTGCTGGTAAACGACCAGCACATACCTCTGAAAGGTGTTAATCAGCATCATGATTTAGGCGCACTGGGAGCGGCATTTAATCTTCGCGCAGCTCGCAGGCAGTTGGAATTACTTCAGGAGATGGGAGTAAATGCAATTCGCATGGCACATAATCCGCCGGCTCCGGAACTGCTTACGCTAACGGATAAAATGGGGATACTGGTATTAAATGAGTCTTTTGACAGTTGGTATAAAAAGAAGACCCCGTTAGATTTTCATCTGATTTTTGCTGACTGGCATGAACAGGATCTCAGGGCCCTTGTACGAAGAGACAAAAACCATCCTTCAGTGATTATGTGGTACATAGGAAACGAGGTGGGTGAACAATACACAGGTCAATCAGGTGCCGATATTGCACAGACTCTGAAAGCTATCGTTAAAGATGAAGACCCTACCCGCCCGGTAACCTCTTCCATGAATTGGGCAAAAGCAGACTTCCCTTTCAGCGCAGCCATGGATTTGATTAGTCTGAATTACCAGGGGGAAGGCATTCGTCAGGCAGCGGAGTTTGAAGGTACAGAACGCATTCGCACCCCGCCATCTTATCCAGCCTTTCATGAGGCTCATCCTGATAAGGTTGTTTTGTCCAGTGAAACTGCCTCGGCGTTCAGTTCCAGAGGAATCTATTTCTTTCCTGTGACAAAAAAGGAAAGTGCTCCTGTTCGGGACGGTCTGGGAGGTAATTCAAAGATTCATCAGGTCAGCAGTTATGAGTTGCACGCCGTCGACTTTGGCTCATCTGCAGATAAAGTATTCAGATATATGGAGACCTATCCCTTTGTCGCCGGACAGTTTGTATGGAATGGTTTTGATTATCTCGGTGAGCCAACACCGTATTACGCTGCCCGCAGTTCTTATTCGGGCATGATAGACCTGGCAGGATTTAAAAAAGATCGTTTCTATCTTTATCAAAGCGAGTGGAGACCGGATTATCCGATGGCTCATATTCTGCCTCACTGGAATTGGCCGGGACGTGAAGGGGAAATTACACCGGTACATATTTTCACTTCCGGTGATGAAGCTGAACTTTTCATAAATGGAAAATCACAGGGACGAAAAAAGAAAGGCGATCTTGAATACCGCCTGCGTTTTGATGACGTCCGCTATACACCCGGCACGGTAGAGGTCATTGCCTACAAGGATGGAAAACCATGGGCAACAGACAAGGTAACCACTTCAGGTGCTCCTCACGGAATGAAGTTGCAAGCAGACAGGAAAACAATTGATGCAGATGGCAAAGATCTCTCTTTTATCACCGTCGATATTGTGGATGAAAATGGCGTCTTCGTACCAGATGCTGTGAACGAAATATCTTTTACCTTAGACGGACCGGGCCGCATCATCGCCACGGATAATGGAGACTCCACTGATTTTACTTCATTCGCTTCACAAAAAAGGCACGCTTTCAGCGGAAAACTACTTGTAATAGTGCAGAGTAACAGAGGTGAAGCAGGCGATATCACGCTTTCCGCAACGAATCCGGAACTTGGCACCTCGACGATATTACTTAAGTCAATTTAATCATATGACAGATGTGCAGGCACCGGGTCTGCATGTCTGTATCGAAACATTTCAGGAGTGTTCATGACCCGTTTAATTATCAGTATGTTTATTCTTCTGTGCTGTCCGGTCCAGGCATTGACTGTGCACCGCCTTATTTCCGATAGTGCGGTACTACAACGTAATCACACTATTCCGGTAAAGGGAACGTCAGAAAGTGAAACGGTTTCAATCTGGCTGAACGACACACTCACCGGAAAAGCCAAGGTGACCAGCGGCCAGTGGGAAATAAACTTACCAGCCAGAGAAGCCGGAGGACCTTTCACACTGAAGATTAAAGGTGACAGCGAACTGACATTCTCCGATATATATTTCGGAGATGTATTTCTGGCTTCAGGGCAATCAAACATGGAGCTTACCATGGCCAGGGTTGAAGAAGCCTACCCTGAAGATGTCAGTCAGGCTGATTTCCCTCTCATCCGTGAATTTACAGTTCCGGATAAATATCGTTTTGATGCTGAAAACAAAAATTATGAAGCTGGCAAATGGCTCACTGCTACCCCGCAAAATATCAGACAACTTTCGGCTGTAGGTTATTACTTTGCCAACAAAATCCATAACTCTCAGAATGTGCCGGTAGGCATAATAAACGCTGCCTTAGGAGGCTCTCCCATCGAAGCCTGGATGGCCAGAGAAACGCTGGCACCTTATCCTGATGAAATAGCGGCAGGTGACTTTTTCGCAAAACAAGAAAATATTATCAGAACACAGGAACAAGAACGGGAAGCAGTTGATAACTGGTATAAGACGCTGAATGATAAGGACAAAGGCATGCAGGAAACGCCCTGGTATACACCTGAATTGGATGATAGTCAGTGGCAGTCAATTGCGATGCCGGGAGATCTAAAAGGTTATGATGAGGGATTTGCCGGGGTTTGGTGGTTAAGAAAACATGTTCATCTTGACAGCGTGCCCGACCAATCTTTTATTCTGCGATTAGGTCGCATTGTTGATGCTGATGAAGCATGGGTAAACGGAGTAAAAGTTGGTAACACCACCTATCAGTATCCGCCCCGACGCTACACTGTACCGGCATCGGCATTAAAAAAAGGGGACAATGTGATCACCGTCAGAGTAACCTCCAATGGCGGCGCAACAGGTTTTGTAACAGACAAACCATACTTTTTAGGCGCTTCTGAAGGTAGCAGCATTTCTCTGGACGGTGACTGGAAGTATAAAGTGTCATACCGCACAACTGAGACCCCGGCCACCACGTTTATTCGCTGGAAACCCATGGGTTTATTCAATGCGATGATAGCGCCGGCTGCAGGCTATCCGTTATCGGGAGTATTGTGGTATCAGGGGGAGTCTAACGCTTCCCGTCCTTCCGGATACAGCGATAAATTAATAGCCATGATGGCTAACTGGCGTAGCCGCTGGGAGGCACCCGATTTGCCTTTCTTCATCATACAGTTGACAAATTTTATGGAACGGAAACCTGAGCCGGGCGAAAGTAGCTGGGCAGAACTTCGTGGTGAACAAGCCAAAGCAGCAGCCGACCCCGCGACCGCCCTTATTGTTACAATCGACATAGGTGAATGGAACGATATTCACCCTGTAAATAAGCGTGAAGTTGGCCACAGAGTGGCACTTGCCGCAGAAAACATGGTTTACCGGAAAAACGTGGACTTTAACGGACCAATAGTTAAATCAGTAAAATCTTCAGGTAAGCAAGTTGAGCTTACTTTCGACTCGCCACTGGACCATGAACGTTTTAACGATACCCCGGCCAGCTTTGCCATGGCCGGCGCAGATGGTAATTACAAATGGGCAAAGTCGACCCTTCAGGGTAATAAGGTAATTCTGTCCCATCCTGCAATCAGTAAACCTGAAAAAGTGCGTTATGCATGGGCCGATAATCCTGCTGTATCTGTTTATGACCTGAGCGGTTTGCCCGCAGCGCCTTTCGAAATGAGTGTGTCACCATAATACCTCTCAGAGACATTTCTGCGCGGGTATACCGCGCAAAAAAAACACATTGAAGTAAAAAAAAATAATACCTGTTGCATGTTGTAAAGTGAAAGTATTTACACATCGTTAACACCATGGTCACGTAATTGGCGCTTAAGCGACAGCGTGAAATCTCTAAATAGACCAGATGCTGACGGGAAAAGGTTGGGCTATGTGTACATAGCCCGGGCACATCTCAACAGGACTAATGTAATGAACAAACAGCACACGTTCAGACAATCAATAGTAAATAAAGCTGTATCAGTAATACTTGGGACGGTAGTCATTTTACCGGCGACAGCACAAACGGAAGATCCGGTCGAAGTTATAGAAGTTACCGGTTTACGCTCCAGCCTGGCTGAAGCGGCTTCGATAAAAAGAAATTCTGTAGGGGTTGTAGACGCAATTTCAGCTGAAGACATCGGGAAATTTCCGGATACAAACCTTGCAGAATCCTTACAACGGATAACCGGTGTTTCCATCAGCCGTACAAACGGCGAAGGTAACGAAATCACCGTGAGGGGCTTTGGCGGCGGCAACAACATGATTACCCTGAATGGTCGGATGATGCCTGCAGCACAAACCTATGGCGGTGGTAGCGGAGCAGACGGTACGACCCGTGGAGGTAGTACCCGCGCTTTTGATTTCGCTAACCTGGCATCTGAAGGCATACGGGGCGTTGAGGTATATAAAACCAGCAAAGCAAATATCGCTACTGGTGGCATTGGTGCAACTGTGAATATCAAAACGGCACGCCCTCTTGATGCCCCCGGCTTTCGCTCCACCATAGGTGCAAAAGCAGTGCATGATACCACTAACCGTGCAGGTGATGATGTTACACCAGAGCTCTCCGGTTTAATCAGCTGGACTGATGATGACGCAAAATTTGGCGTGTCTTTAACGGGAAGTGTACAGGAACGTCATTCAGGATATGTTGGCGCAACAGTTAACGACTGGAACATCGGAACCTGGGGCGACCCTAACGATCCGGACACCCTGTTTAACAACAGCGGGGATATATATGAAAACGCACCTGAAGTGGGTCAGCTTTATGCCCGTCCCAACGATTTGCGCTATGCATTTTCGGATACAGAAAGAACGCGTACCAACGCACAGTTAACTCTGCAATACGCTGCCTCAGATAACCTTGTTGCGACCCTGGATTATCTTTATGCAGAGAATGATATACAGGAGCATCGTGGTGAAATAGGCAACTGGGTGCAAAACGGCTCCAACGTAACTGCTGTGGTATTTGATGACGGTCCCATTGCAACACCTATCTACATTGCAGAGTCTTATCCCGGTACCGTGGACGAAGGTTATGAACAACAATGGCGCGAACAAACTAATACACTCAATTCTGTAGGTATTAATCTTGAATATTTCGCCTCTGACAATCTTCTGCTGTCGCTTGATGCTCATAATTCCAAAATGGAAAGTTTGCCTACAGGTCCCAGTGAAAATGCTGCCTCAGGTGAGATTGCTGTTGGTATAGGCTCCCCTACTGTTACTTCCCGCGAGTGGTGGTTCGATACGGAACTGCCGACATACCGGAATGTTTACGATGATAGTGCAAGAGGAAACGGGAACGGTGTAGTTGACGCCGGAGATGTTGGTTCATCGATTTTACGCTTCAGACACGCTTCTCAGGAAACAGAAATAAGTCAATTAAAACTTGACGGTAAATGGATGTTTGACAGCGGGGAATTTGATTTTGGTGTTGAAACCAGAGCTATGGAAATGATTGCGCGGCAGACGGCCGGCGACAATATGACACTAGGCAACTGGGGCATAGCGAATCCGGGAGAATTTTCCGAAGGACTCCTTCAACCTCTCGATGTAGCCGGTCTGTTTGATGACTTTGACACCGGGCAAAGTCAGGGAATGGGTTTTGTCGCTGATCCTGTAGCCTTAGCCCGTGAGGGGTTAGCACTCTACCCTTCAGATGCTAATTATTTCGGTGTCAGCAATATTTTCTCAACCAACGATGTGGTTAAAGAAGACACTATGGCCGCATATTTTCAGGTTGCACTGAGCGGCGAACTTGGCAATATGCCAGTTAACTTTTTGGCCGGAGTCCGTTACGAAAAAACCGACGTCACTTCAACATCTCTGGTCACGCCACCCAGTTATCTGATTTGGGAAAACAACAACGACTTCAGTCTCTATACCGATCCTGATACAGATACAATTCCGCTGTCTGTGGACGCTGATTATGATCACGTGCTCCCCAGCTTTGACTTCGATGTTATGCTAACAGATGAGGTGAAAGCCAGATTCTCTTATAGCAAAACTATCGCCAGAGCAGGTTATGGTGATTTGCGGGTATCGCCCAGCGGTTTCGGTACATCAGGCTCGACACTTAACGGCACCAGACCCACGGCCAGTTCATCTAACCCTGCACTACTCCCTCTTGAGTCAGATAATTTTGATGTTTCAGCGGAGTGGTATTTTGAGGAAAACAGTTACGCTTCAATAGGCTTCTTCGAAAAACGTGTGGCTAACTTTATCGGGACAGGCCAGGAAGATCGCACATTTTTTGACATCCTCGATCAGACTAACGGACCACGGGCATTGGCGGCTGCGGAAGCGCTCAGAGACCGCGGTTATGCAGTGGATGATACCTCACTTTTTGCCATGATGGTTCTGCTCGAACATCCCGAAGCATTCCCCAACGGCGCGGATGACTACACCGGTTCATCAGAACAGTTATTACAACTGGGGGAAACACCGGGATGGGATATCGTGCCTGAAGAAGGCGATCCTGAAATGGTGTTCAGAACCAGCTTGCCTCAAAATAACCGTGAAGCCAAACTTTACGGAGCAGAACTTGCTGTCCAACACTTCTTCGGAGAGTCCGGCTTCGGTTTCCAGGCGAACTATACCCTGGTTCGGGGTGACATCGGATTTGATAACAACGGAAGCCCGGATGTGTCACAGTTTGCTCTTGCCGGCCTGAGTGACACTGCCAACTTTGTTTTTATTTACGACAAAGACGGTCTGACAGCGCGGGTAGCTTATAACTGGCGTGATGAATATCTGAACCGCATAAACTATCGCGGCTCAAATAATCCCACTTACGTTGAAAGTTATGCGCAGATAGATGCTAACGTGAGTTACGCCATTAATGAACAACTCACAGTGTTTGTTGAAGGTATTAATATTACCGGAGAGAACCGTCGCGAGCATGGGCGTACTGAAAACCAGTTGTGGTATCTGGAAGATCTGGGAGCCCGCTATCAGCTAGGCGCCCGTTATAACTTCTGACAATAATAGCTAGCCGCGGCCGGAAGAGACGCCGGTTGCGGCTGTATATCTGAATAAATGGAAGTCCTGTGGCAAAACTACAATTACTCAATAACCTTAGCCATAAAGATTTACGGGTTTTTACCCGTTACGGGGCGCAATATGGCGATAACGTTGGCTCCGTACTTACTTTTCCTGTCGAGTATGACGATCTGCACAAAGAATACCCTGTTTTACTGCGCAGACATCCCACACACGGTCTGCAATCAGTAGCGTTACTCGGTTTTTCTGCACAGGAAAATCTTTTTCTGAATGAACTCTACCCTTCACCACCGTCAGCAGGCAGCTGGATGGCCCGCTATGTGCCGGTAATGATTGTAAAAGGCCCGTTTATGATTGGATATCAGCAACAAGACGGCCAATCTGAGCCGGTTATACATGTTGATATGGACCATCCCAGAATCTCACATGATGCAGCCGGAGGCACTGCTGTATTCTTACCCAAGGGCGGCCAGAGTGGTTATTTGCAAAAAATAGCTTCAACACTTCAGCGGCTGGATACAGGTCAAAAAGAAGCGGATTTATTCTACCGGGAAATGGATCACCTGAATCTACTTGTGCCCGTTAACTTTACTCTTACATTGAATTCAGGAGAGAAAATCTCCGTTGAGGGTCATGAGACTATTTGCAGTGAAACGTTCGCATCTTTACCTTCACATTCACTGTCAGAACTGCACCGGAAAGGCTGGTTGAATTATATAATTTTTCTTCAGTCCTCGCTGGCAAATATGAATTGGCTCATTGAAATGAAAAATGCAATGGAGATTGTCAGGACGTGAACGAGCGACAGTGGCTTCCTGTCGAGGAGACAGCGCATTTAACCCCGACGTCAATCCCATCAGACCTGATTTTAAGACATAAACCACTGGTTATGCGTGGTTTAGTTCAGTCATGGCCTGCAGTGAAGGATTCCGGCGATGTGCCCCGTCTGATAAAGAGAATCAAGCAGGCATATAATGGCAGGCCGGCAATGATATACCAGGCTCCGCCCGGCGTTTCCGGCCGGTTCGCCTACGGCCCTGATTTGACGCACTTAAACTACGAAAGTGTATACGGCAGCGTTTCAACTATGCTTGATGAAATTACAGAAACGTTGAACGAGGCTAATCCACCTTCCCGCTATGTTGCTTCGAACCAACTTCAAACCCACTTTCCCGGACTGTTATGTGAACATTCACTAAGGTTACCACCGGCAATTACCCACCCGGAAGCTGCTCCGCCCTTAGCAAGTATCTGGATGGGGAATCATTCCATCGCCTGCGCCCATTTCGACGCGCTGGAAAATATTGCCTGTTGTGTAGCCGGAGAAAGGCGCTTTAATCTTTTCCCCCCTGAGCAGATTAAGCATCTTTATCCCGGTCCGCTTCATATTACCCCGGGGGGACAGCCTGTGACGCTGGTAGATATACACAACCCCGATTTACAAAAATTTCCTGAGTTTGCCCGCGCGCGGGAACATGGCTATGAAGTTACTCTCAAGCCCGGCGATGCTATCTATATCCCGTCCATGTGGTGGCATCAGGTAGAAGGTCTGCATGCTTTCAACATTATGATCAACTACTGGTGGAGTATGGCACCGGACTACCTTGCAGGAGGCATGAGTGCTCTGCTGCACAGTATACTGGCCATCAGAGATAAACCGGTTCACGAAAAAAAGGCCTGGAAAGCCATATTCGATTATTACATTTTCTCCGCCAGTGAGAGTAATACGGACCATATTCCCGAAGAGGCAAAAGGTCCCCTCGCTACACTGGATGAGAATACAGCAAGGCAACTCAGAGCCATATTAATACGACAGTTAAATCAATAGGTTTCGCCAATGGATTCAAACACCCAATCAGAGAAAACCCGCGTTGTCATTGCCGGTGGTGGTACTGCAGGCTGGTTGACTGCCGCTGCACTTGCAAAAAAGCTGGGTCCGTTAGTGGACATAACACTGGTTGAATCTTCTGATATTTCGACTATTGGGGTTGGTGAGGCGACTATCCCCCCTCTTCGCGTTTTTCACCAGTTGCTGGGAATTAATGAAGCTGAATTTATGCGGGCGACCTCCGCGACCTTTAAACTGGGCATTCAGTTCACTGATTTCGGCGATAAACAAACTGAGTATATTCACTCTTTCGGGCAAACAGGGCAATCAGGCTGGCTGGCTGAATTTTTCCATTTCTGGAGAGAGGCTCACGAAAGAGGCATACCCGGAGAATACGGAGAATACTGTCTGGAGCTGGAAGCGGCCAAAGCTAATAAATTCTTCACCTCAACGCAAAATTCTCCTCTCAACTACGCCTATCATCTTGATGCCGGAGCTTACGCTGCCTATTTGAAAAAAATAGCCGTTAACTCTGGCATCACTCATATTGTTGATAACATTGAAGCGGTCAACCGTGCCCCGTCTGGAGATATTTATGCGCTTTTACTCCGGCAGCAGGGGTTGTTAACGGGTGATCTCTTTATTGACTGTACAGGGTTTAAAGCTCTGCTGATTGGTGAAGCCCTTAACACCGGATATGAAGACTGGTCTCACTGGCTTTTCTGTAACCGGGCTCTGGCCGTACAAACTGAATTGGCTCCGCCATTAAAGCCCTATACAGTAGCTTCTGCTCATGAAGCAGGGTGGCGCTGGGAAATACCTTTACAACACAGAATGGGCAACGGATTCGTTTACAGCAGTCAATTCCTCACAGATGAACAGGCTGAATTGCAATTTCAGAAGACGCTGAATTCTGCCCCACTGCAAACAATTCGTCGCATAGAATTTAAAACTGGCAGACGTGACCATGCCTGGCAACACAATTGTGTTGCTATCGGGCTTTCTGCGGGTTTCGTTGAGCCCATGGAGTCTACCAGTATTCATTTAATAGTAACGGGTATAACGCGGCTTATGCAGCTGTTTCCTTACAGGGGAGATGCTACCCGCCTGCGTAATGAATATAACAATCAAACGCGGGCCGAAATAGAGAAGATACGTGATTTCATTATATTGCATTATCATGTAACAGAACGGGACGATTCTGAATTCTGGAAAATGTGCAAAAAAATGAACATTCCGGACAGTCTGGCTGAACGTATTGAATTATTTAAAGAACATGGTCATGCTTTTCAGAAAAACGGTGAGTTGTTTCGCGTTGATTCCTGGACTCAGGTAATGCTCGGACAAGGAATTTTGCCGGGCTCCTGGCATCCCGCAGCAAAAATGATGAGTAGCGGGCAACTTAGCGCAGCTATGGAAAAAGGCAAACAGGAAATTAAACAACGGGTAGCACAGTTACCCGGGCACGAGATATTTGTCAGTCAGTATTGTGCGTCAGTGAAGCATTAGAACGCTTACATTCACAGTGACATTCGCAAATACAAAAAAAGCACCTATGGTGCTTTTTTTACTATTACTTTGTAGGCCAGCTTTGGTTGGCCATTCCGGTCAAATAGTAACGGATAATCCACCCGTCCACGGACAGGCCAGTTATTTCGCCAGGATTCATCATCAGACGTTCCCCAAAGCGTCACCCTGTCAATATGTGCAGCATATTTCACAAACAAGGAGAAAAGACCTTCATAGACATCAGCTAATCTCTTCTGCTCTGACTCTGGCAATCCGTTTCTGTAGGGGTCGTACAATGGATCAGCCACATACCGTTGATTTACGTTTGCACCATCAAAAGATTCCTCTGGGACGGGTAACACTGACACGTCCAGTTCTGTCAGAGAAACCTTAGTTCCCGCACTGATAAGAGTCTTGATGCTCTCTTCAACAGCGCTCAGCTCCGGATAAAATAATGAGTAGTGGCCCTGCATCCCCACTGCGAAAATATCGATTCCGGCGTCGGTAAGCTGGTGTATCAGCCTGACTGCACCTGCCACTTTTTCGGGCTTATATAAATTAAAATCGTTATAGTACAACTGAGCATCAGGATCTGCTTCCCTGGCAAAACGAAAAGCCTGAATCAGGTAGTCATCGCCAATAATTCTTCTCCAGGGAGTATCACGTAAACTTCCATCGTCGTTTAAAGCCTCATTCACCACATCCCATCCCAGTACTCTCCCTTTATAGCGACCTGCAACGGTATAAATGTGTTCTTTCATGCGCTCCAGTAAATGCTTTCTGCTGATCTCAGCGCCTTTTTCATCTTTAAAAACCCACTCTGGTGTTTGCTGATGCCAGATCAACGTATGGCCAATGACTGAAGCTCCGCATCTGTCTGCCAGCTCGAAAAGCTTATCTGACAGGGTGAAATCGAATTCCCCTTCACGGGGCTGCAAGGACTGCCACTTCATAGCATTTTCTGCAGTGAAGGCATTGAATTCCTTACAAACCGGTGTATCTGTAGCGGGTAACGCTTTACTCAAAGTATCGTTACTGATGGCTGTGCCTGTGAGAAATTGATCATGGTAGGCTTCAGCCAGTTCTTGTGCACAAATTGACGGACTCGCGGTAATCACTCCGCATAACATTACCAATATGACTTTCGCTTTTTCCAAAATGTTGTCCGCCTTAATTGATGTTGATACTTGCCTGCGCGATGCGTGTTTCATCGACATAGCCCGGCTGACCATCACCGGCGAATATATTTAATTTTCCCTTATAAGCGACCCTGCTACCTTTATCGTTTATGTATGTCAGCTCTGAGGCTGGTACGGTTAATGATACGGATGCTTTGGTCTGATTTTCCAAAAATGTACGGGTGAATCCTTTTAAGCTTATACGTGGAGTACCTGCAGGCGCATCCGGCATCTGCACATACAACTGTGTCACCTGCTCTGCATCGTACGGCCCTATATTTTGCAGACTAACTGTAATTTCCAGATCACTTCCGGAATTCAAATTCGCAGGGGTTTTCAAGTCACTGTATTGGATTTCACTATAGCCCAGTCCATGCCCGAACGGGTATAAGACCTCGCCTTCGAAGTAGCGATAGGTACGGTTAGTCATTGAATAATCATCAAACTCTGCAAAACCATCGAGATTTTTATAGAAGGTCACCGGTAATCTTCCTGACGGATTTACTTCACCCCACAAAATTTTGGCAAGCGCTGTACCAGCTGCTTCACCCGGATAAAATGCCTGGATAATCGCATCAGCGTGTTCATCTTCCCAGTTTAAGGCCATCGCACTGCCACTAAAATTAACGACCACTACCGGCTTTCCGATTTTATGTATAGCTTTAATTAACGCCTGCTGCTCCGCCGGCAAATCAATCCGTGAGCGATCGCCATAGTTGAAGCCGTCCAGCTTAACCGGCATCTCTTCGCCTTCAATACGGGGAGATATACCTACCGCCATCACAATTACATCTGCCTGTTGAGCAACGCTTTCAGACTCAGCCAACAAATCGGTGGAAACGTTCACCCAGCGCATTTGCCAGTCGCGTAAATGACTATAAGCCGTATTCGCTATAGTGTTCACAGAAAATATATGCCGGATTTCCAGGTCGTAAGACACGCCCGCCTCCAGTTCAACACTTCCGTTTATACGGCGTCCTTCGATGGATATCTCACCGGCGCCGTCAAAGCGATATTCTCCGGATTTCTCCGGGATCAGAACTGCTTTCAACACCATGCCATAGTCTTCAGCTATTTTGTTGGTCACAGGAGAATGGGTTTTGCGAAACGAGAGAGAGTCTAATACTTCACTACTAACGGGCCCGCCGGACATTTCGACAGGGAAATGCGGACGGGAAAAGTCAGACATTTTACCCTGCGTAACTTCGAAATATTCAGCTTGAGCACCGGGTACTAATCGTCCATCTTTGTCGTTATGATATAAAACAGTGTTATCCAGAACCTGCCAATGCCCGTATACGTCAGCAATTAATGCGCTGCCCGCTGAATAGGCCACATTATCCACGCCGGCATAATTTCTGATCCCCTCCAGAGCAGTCACCGGGTTTACCGGTAATCCGTTGTAGTTCCCCACCAATACATCAGGATTGTCTGCATTAGGGCCAATAACTGCGACTTTAAGTCCTTTTTTCAGAGGCAGAATCCCGTCGTTTTTGAGCATTACCAGAGATTTCTCAGCAGCTTGTAAGGCTTTTGAAAGATGAGACTCTGAACCAACAGATTCAGAAGGTATTGATGCAAAGGGCACATCTTCATCGGGATCAAACATGCCGAGTTTAAAGCGGGTTTTAAATAGCCTGCTTACCGCCTGGTCTATTAACGACTCATCAATTAAACCTTTCTGTACCGCAAAGATGAGGTTAGCAAAACTGCTTAACCGCCCAGTGCCGCAATTCAGATCGGTTCCGCTGGTTACTGCCCAGGCAGCTGCAGCTGCAGGAGATGCAGTGACGTTGTGTGCCTTAGGATCGTAAAAATCAGCTATAGCACCGCAGTCTGACATTACATGACCATCGAATCCGTATTTACCTCTCAGAATTTCTTTCAGAAGCATATCGGAACCACAAGCAGGCGCATCATTCACACGATTGTAAGCGCACATAACTGCTTCGACATTTGCCTCTGTAACAGCCTTTTCAAAAGCTGGCAGGTAAGTCTCGTAAAGGTCTTTATCTGAAACAACATAATTGTCAGAATGGCGGGAAATCTCAGGGCCGTTGTGAACAGCAAAGTGTTTAGCTGTTGCTGCAGTTTTTAAATACTTATCATCATTGCCTTGCAGACCAGTGATAAAAGAAACGCCAAGTTCTCCTGTGAGATAGGGATCTTCGCCGTAGGTCTCCTGACCTCTACCCCACCGCGGATCGCGAAAAATATTTATATTCGGGGACCAGTAAGTCAGACCGGTGTAACGATAACTAAGTCCGTCCTGTTTAAATTCGTGGTGCTTCGCTCTACCTTCGTCGGAAATCACCGTAGCGACCTGATTCAAAAACGCCCTGTCCCACATCGCCGCCAACCCGATTGCCTGTGGAAACACTGTTGCTTCTCCGGCTCTGGCAACACCATGTAACGCTTCATTCCAATAGTCATACGCCGGTACTCCCAGCCGCGTGATGGCGGGGGCATCGTTGTACATCTGTGCAACTTTTTCCTCCAGCGTCATACTTTCTACCAGTGCCTTAACCCGGCTATCAAGTGGAAGTGCCGTATTCAGATAATCCGGCTGATTGTGACCCGTTGACTCAGCACGCACAACTTGCTGAGAGTGAACTTTAGTGCAGGATGCCAATGTTAAGGCAAGGGGAATTAATGCCAGTGCAAATCGCTTTTTAAAAGAACTGACAGCAGGTTTGACGTCTTCCATGTAACTCATGATTTTCTCACATTTGTAAACGATGAGAACACGATACCCCAACACTATTCGTGAACAAGCGGACCACTTCAAAACGTAAATAAGATGTAAAAAACGCCATCAGAGCACGAATAAAATTGAGATGAAGTCCCGCTGAAGGATTTCTACCAGTTCCACAAAGTGCCATCCTCCAAACGATTCACAGGCAGCATTGCCCGCTTATAGGGATATTTTTTCGCAAGCGATTCGTCAATATCCACACCATGGCCCGCTGACTCTCCGGGAGTGAAAAAACCTCTTTCAAATTTATAATCGAAAGTGAATACTGACTCCATCTCTCGCGTATATGGCATATGCTCCTGAATACCAAAATTTGGTACCCAGTAATCAAAATGCAATGCCGCGCCCATACACACAGGCGACAAATCCGTTGCGCCATGAAACCCTGTTTTAACGTGATACAGACTCGCAAAGTCGGCTAATCTTCGCATTTGAGTAATGCCACCCGCATGCACCAGCGTCGAACGGATATAATCGATATATTGCTCTTGTATTAAAGAGCGGCAATCGTGAATGGAATTAAATACCTCTCCTACTGCCAGAGGTGTAGTCGTATGCTCACGAATTAAGCGAAAGCTCTCCTGATTTTCTGCAACAACGGCATCTTCCATCCAGAACAGATGGTACGGCTCCAGTTCCTTACCAAGCCGGGCCGCTTCAATAGGCGTTAAGCGGTGATGTACATCATGTAACAAGTGAATGTCGTCGCCATACTGGCTGCGGACGGCGTCGAAAAGTTTAGGCATAAAATTCAGATATTTATGCGTACTCCATACACTTTCTGATGGAAGGTCAGCGTCTGCCGGTTCATATTTTCTGCCATCTTTGGCAACACCGTAAGTACTTGCCAGACCCGGGATCCCTGACTGCACCCGTACTGCCTGATACCCTGCGTCAATGGCTTTACCAACGGCATCCAGGGTCGACTCGATACATACGCCGTCAGCATGGGTATAAGTCATGATCCTGTCGCGACTACGCCCGCCCAATAATTGATAGAGAGGCAGGTTGGCTATTTTGGCCTTAATGTCCCATAACGCAATGTCGACGGCAGCAAGGGCAGTCATTCCCACGGGGCCACGCCGCCAGTAAGCGCCGCGATACAAAAACTGCCAGAGATCTTCTATACGTTGCGGATCTTTTCCGATAAGAGTAGGAATAATATGATCTTCAAGATAGCTGACAACGGACAATTCTCTACCGTTAAGTGTTGCGTCTCCGACGCCATACACCCCCTCATCAGTCATCACTTTCAACGTTACAAAATTGCGGCCGGGCGAACACACAATGACCTTAGCGTCGATAATTTTCATCGACTGACTCCTTAAAAAAAATAATATACAGTGAACATTATTGAGACCATGTCAGCCCTGACCCGGAGCATGGGGAAAAGATCTTGCTTTCAATTCGGCAAGTGAGTGTTTTGGTGTAAACCACTTTGCCGGTATGGGACGCTCAGAAAATTGTTGAAAATACAGCACACATGCATCACGCCACCAAATTGCTTCTTTCTCCTGAATATCCAGCGCCATCTGTACCTGACGGAATTGCAGAGGGTCAATCTGTCCTTCTAAATCATCCCATTTAGCGGCCATTTCACTAACTTGTTCTGCGCCCTGAAAATAGCGGTAAACCAACTCATCCCACAATGGACGGCCGCTGGATTCAACCTCAAAATCCCAGGGCAAGTGGTGAAACCAGAGCAGATATTTTTCGGGTGTACTTTGGGGATTTGACCACAGCTCCTTTAAAGGTGAAAAATATTGTTCTGTGGCATTCACGCCCTCGGGTGTACGGTCAAACCCGATACCGTCTTTCGCCGCACGATGATAGTAAGTCGAATTCCAGTCATCCCGTCCGAGACTATCAACCCAGGGACCTGGTCCGTAATGATGGCCAGCTCCCATGATGTGATGTAAGCCTAACGGTGTCATGACATCTACCACGGTTTGATGGCTGGTCATCATCATATTCGTGATAGCTGCCACTGCATTCTTTTCATTGCTGAGTGTCATACGCACCCAATCTTCTGCGACCTCTGACGCTTTGCTTTCAGGATCCCAGGCCATGCGACCAAACACATACCAGTTCGACTGCAGTATGATATGCCCTGTCCAGTTGCGGTCAGTGCCGATATTCGACACGCCCGCCATGCCGCTAATCCTATGGTCAAACAGTTCACCATCGATAACTTTAGCAACCGTACTCCCTTCACCCTTTGCATATGTATCAGACTGCAGAACCTCCTCATACATTGGGCCCAGATAAACAAAATGTGTACTGAATCCCAAATATTCCATAGTAATTTGGAACTCCATCATCAGTGGTGTTTCTGGCATAGCACCGAATAAAGGACTAAAGGGTTCCCTGGGTTGAAAATCAATCGGGCCGTTTTTTACCTGAACCAATACGTTTTCATCAAACTTTCCGTCAAGAGGTGTGAACTCTGAATACGCTTGTTTGGAGCGCTCTTCGCCTTTCTCATTGGCGTAGACAAAAGCTCTCCACATAACATTTCCAGCAAACGGAGCCAGTGCCTTCGCAAGCATATTCGCACCTTGTGCATGAGTACGGCCAAAATCCCCCGGCCCGGGTTGTCCCTCAGAATTCGCCTTTACCAGGAATCCACCGAAGTCGGGTATATCAGCATAAATCTCTGCCACTTTATCCTTCCACCACTGCTGAACTTCGGGATCCATTGGATCTGATGTGGACAAATTACCAATGAGTTGCGGCGAACTGAATTTCACAGATAGATAAACCTTAATTCCATAAGGTCTGAACAGATCAGCCAGTACTTTCACCTTCTCAAGATAATGGGGAGTCAATATGAGAGGGTCCGCATTGACATTATTAAGTACTGTGCCGTTGATACCAACTGACGCGTTGGCTCTGGCATAATCAACATACCGCTGATACCGGTATTCAGGTAATTTGTGCCAATCCCAAATAGACTGCCCCGCATATCCACGCTCTACATGGCGATCAAGATCATCCCAATGATTGAGCACTCTTAAGGAAATTTTTGGGGCCGATATGATATTAAGTGCATGCAAAGGCTTGTGTAACTGTACCTCTTTCAGAAGTCTGAATACCCCGTAAAGCGCCCCGGCATCAGTGTTAGCCAGCACCACTATTTTTGTTTCATTGTTATCCGTAACTTGTTTAACAATGTAACCTTCCCCTTCTGCCCGGCCAATATTGACGGAATACCGCTCAGCGAGTTGAGTTGCATTTTCACCACTGGCCACGAGTAAAGTGGCCTCGTCCGCACCCACATGGCGGGAACGATTTATCATGTTACCAAGAGCGAATTGTAGTTCTTCTCTGGCGACCTGCATGGTGTCTGAATCACCGTAGACATGGTAATTTCCTAGCAATGCAGTATAACTTTTTACCAGCTCAGATTGCTGTATAGCATCGTATTTGAGCCAGAGACGGTATCCATCTTCTCCGTGGAACAAATTTGAAGCAAATCCGCATTGTGACACTAGCAGGAAAAAAACGATCAGATACTTCATAACGTCCTTAAAATATTTTACGCGTAATATTAATCCGGCAACAATAAGGCATCCTGAGCAGCAGCATAACTAACCTTATTTCATGAAAACCAAGAGTTAACCTCATATAAATTCATTGTTAATAATAAGGTAACTACCTCATACTTTTTTTATGAAAAATGTTTATTGCCTTTGTGTTTTTTTGAGTTATCCCACTCACGTTGCTTCAAAAGTCTGAATCTTTACCAAAAAAAAGCCAGCGACATGCGCTGGCAAAATGGGAACTTGCATTCAATGGTTTATCTGAAGAAACAGATTACCCCTCCATATTTTCGAGCTCTCTGCCCTTCGTCTCGTGTATGAAACGAATGACAAATATGACTGAAAGCAATGCGAAAAATGTATACAGCCCGTATGCGCCGGCCAGGCCGGTCCCTGCCAACAATACTGGAAAGGAAATAGTAATCATAAAGTTACACGTCCATTGCACAAGACCGCTGACAGCCAGGCCGGAACCTCGTATCTGATTCGGAAACATTTCACCCAGCATAACCCACATAACCGGTCCCAAGGACATATTAAAGAAGAAGACATACAGGTTCGCAGAAACCAGGGCTAATGAACCCCACTCTCCAAGTATGAGTTTGCCGCCGGCCCCCTGAGAGGCATTCATAAAAGCGACTACCAGCACACCGAGAGTCAGAGTCATGCCTATCGATCCCCACTTCAGCAAGGGTTTGCGTCCAATTTTATCAATGACCAGGAGGGTCAACACACAAGCTGAAATACTGATAGCTCCGCTTAGAACGTTGATAAGTAACGCGTCAGACTCAGAAAAGCCAACGGCCTGCCATAGTACTGCTCCATAGTAAAAAACTACGTTAATACCCACAAGTTGCTGGAATGCAGCCAGACCCAGACCCACCCACACAACCGGGCGCACTCTGCCGGCTGTTTTATCAAACAAATCCTTTAGTTGTGGACGATGGTCGTGAGAAAGTGATTTTTTTATTTCAATGAACTTTTCTTGTGCAGCATCTTCACCAAGCAGCTTCCTGAGCACTTTTCGGGCGCGTTCTGGCTGATTACCCGAAACAAGAAACCTTGGACTCTCAGGAATAAACCATAGCATTACGAAAAACAAAGTAGCCGGAATCAGCTCTATCCAGAACATCCAACGCCATGCTTCAAAATTTAACCACAATTTATTTGTCGAGCCTGCCGCTTCGCCGGCAAGAATGTAGTTACTTAAAAATGCAGAGAACAAACCACTCAGAATAGCAATTTGCTGAATACTCGTCAGCATTCCCCGGTACCGGGCAGGAGAGACCTCCGAGATATAAGCTGGTGCCATTACCGAAGCAGCCCCGACAGCAAGGCCGCCTGCTACACGATAAATTACAAACTCAAAAGAGGATGTAGCAACACCTGAGCCCCAGGCACTCACAATGAACAATACCGAAGAGATAATCAGTAAAGTTCTGCGGCCATATTTGTCAGCAAAACGACCAGCAAAGAAAGCGCCGGCTGCGCATCCTAGTAACATGCTGGATACATTAAACCCGGTTCCGGCGCTTTGTGAGTTAAATGCCTTTTGCAGCCCGTCAACTGTGCCATTAATGACACCACTGTCAAATCCGAAGAGAAAACCACCGATGGTTGCAACAATACTAATAAACACAACAAAACTAATATTGTCTTCCGTGGCTTTATCCATACTTGCCGTCTGAGCAGTTGATTCCAACATCACTTCTGCCCTAAGTAAGGATCAATGGTTACGATAGAGCCGTCCGGATTATAGGTAAGCTCTGTCATTTTCACACTTCGCAGGTGAGTTTGACCATCTGATAATGAGCTATCGTGATAGAACAGGTACCACTTTCCTTTGAACTCAGCGATTGAATGATGATTGGTCCATCCTAGAACAGGCTGCAGAATCACCCCCTGATAAGTAAACGGGCCATACGGATTGTCACCCGTCGCATAAACAATTTTATGTGTATCACCTGTAGAGTAAGAGAGATAATATTTACCCTTATATTTGTGCATCCAGGCTGCTTCAAAGAAACGGCGATCGTTATCTCCTTGCAAAATTGGGTTACCTTCTTTATCCAGCAACTCAATTTCTTTAGGTGTTTCTGCGTAGGACAGCATATCAGCGGCCATTTTCGCTATACGAGGTTTTACCGCTGGTGCATTATCTGCGGGATAGACATCTTCAGCATTATAGGAACCGCCTTCATAGCGTTGTAGTTGTCCTCCCCATATGCCTCCGAAGTACATGTAATAAGCCCCGTCATCGTCCTTAAATACGGCAGGGTCCATGCTGTAGCTTCCCTCAATGGGTTCAGCCTCTGGCACGAAGGGGCCTTCAGGTTTGTCACTTGTGGCAGCACCGATATTAAAAACATCGTTTTTGTCTTTAAGGGGGAAGTAGAGGTAATAAGTCCCGTCCTTATAAGCTGCATCCGGAGCCCACAATTGTCGACCGGCCCAGGGAATATCCTTCACAGATAAAGCCACACCGTGATCTGTCACTTCACCGCCGACTTCATCCATACTGAGTATATGATAATCACGCATGTCAAAATGATCACCATTGTCATTTTGGGGAATCCCTGATTCCACATCGTGTGACGGGTAAATGTACAGGCGTCCGTTGAAAACATGTGCAGAAGGATCTGCGGTATAAATATGTTCAACAAGAGGATCGCTTAATCCACTTTTTACTGAGTTTTTATCTCCGGAATGTTTTTGAACCGGAATATCTTTGTCTTCAACATCTTGTTGTTGTGGCTGACACGCTGTCAGAACGAGTGCAGACAGGATCGCTGAAAAGGTTAAAGAGAGTTTAGGTTGAAACGTCATATTACGCTCCCTGTTAGTGATGAAAAGTGCATAGCCCGATAATGCAGGGAGAGTAAATTAACGGCAATATCAACGGCTGCGAAAACGATAAAAAGACAACGAGGTAATGAATAACATAAACTTCACAACACTATTTTTCCTATCACAGCCATCACCACTATAAATTATCTATTTGAACCAAATGGTTGCAAGAACAAAAATAGTGTAAGAACGCGTTCTCCAGAAGGCGATGTTACCTTAATGTTAAGCTCACTTAATTTACCTTAGCGGGATTTCAAAATCTGGCGCTACAATGACATAAGCCCCTCAATGCAGATTCTGGAATATTTATTTTTTCTTTTATTTGTATTTAAAGGGATAATGATGTTCACGATGTTCGTCTGTAGTTTAGACGTATTACCCGTCACCATTAAAGGAAATGAAGAGGTGCTATAATGTCTGATACTGAGTCCCTGTTAGATTCCCTCAATACGCTTGTCTGTAAAGCGAACAAGGACGGATATTATACTTATCTGAATAACTATTGGGTCGTCAGTTTAGGCTGGAGTCTCGATGCACTGAAGAACCAGCCCTTTTTATCCTACGTACACCCTGAGGATCGGGCTGACACCAGCGCCACGATGGCGGCACTTTTCAATAGTAAACGCACTGTTGAGGGTTTTCGGAACCGCTACAAAAGTATCTCAGGTGAAGATGTCTGGCTTGAGTGGTTTGCAAAAGCCACCTCAGATACCGAAATAGTCGCATCAGCGACTATTATCACCGGGAAGGTGGTATTAGAAGAAGCAGACAGAAAACAAAAAGCTTTGTTGCAACAAGCTGAGTTGATTGCTTCCTTAGGACACTGGAGTGTTGACGTTGTAAATGAAAAGGTATTTTGGTCCGATGAGATATACCGCATTCACGGCGTTAGTAAAAGTGATTATGAACCATCGCTGCAATCTGCCATCGATTTTTACCATCCGGACGATATTTCTATCGTCCAGAATCACGTTAATGAGGCAGTCGAAAAAGGAGAAGGTTGGGAAGTAAAATTAAGAATTGTCCGTCCGTCCGGTGAAATACGACATGTGCATAGTAAGGGGATGGTAGAACATGACGCGACAGGAAGTATTAGTTCTATTTTCGGTACATTTCAGGATGTAACTGATCGGGTTAAAAAATCTCTGGAGCTGGAAGCAGCAAAAAGAAAGGCCGAAGTTGCGAATATTGCCAAAAGTCGCTTTCTGGCCTCAATGAGCCATGAGATTCGTACACCTATGAATGGTATTTTGGGTACCCTTCAGTTACTCGAAGACGAATTGACTAAGTCTTCTGACAGAAAACTTTTAAGCAATGCGCTTACTTCATCTTACTACCTGCTTAAAATTGTTAATGACATTCTGGATTTCTCAAAAATTGAAGCAGAGATGTTATCCCTCGAAAAAATAGCATTTTCTATCAGACAACTGTTAAACGAGGTCGCTTCCAATTTTGTTCCCCGTGCAAAGGCAAAAAACATTGTATTCCGAAGCTCCCTGCAAAAGAATCTACACGATGTTTGGTTGGGAGACCCGGTAAGAGTAAAGCAAATTATCACGAACCTCATTTCTAACGCAGTAAAGTTCACAGATACCGGTAGCGTCACAGTTGCAATGTACTCTGAGCAAACCACGGCCTCGTCAGCGTTGACGATTCAGGTTATCGACACAGGTATTGGTATGGAACAAAAAGTAATAGACGGATTATTTGAGAGGTTTACACAAGCAGATACTTCAACCACCCGCAAATATGGCGGTACTGGTTTGGGAATGGCCATAACAAAAAGCCTTGTAGAACTGATGAATGGCACACTGACGGTGACCAGTCAGAAGGATAAAGGGACTACTTTTTCCGTTACTTTACCTCTGGGAAAAGCCGAAAAGGCAGAGCCAATAAAAATATCAAACGCCAATGCCCCTGACCTCACCGGTAAAAAAATTCTCGTTGCCGAAGATAATGATATTAATCAGGTTATCATTACATCAATGCTGGAGAAAACCAATGCCGAAGTCAGAGTAGCGGAGAATGGACATGAGGCCGTTGAACTAACTCAAATATTTAAACCTGATTTAATTTTGATGGACATTCAGATGCCTGAATTAGACGGCCTTGAAGCCTGTAAACAGATTCGCCGCGATAATAGCACTATTCCCATACTCGCACTTACTGCTAACGTGATGTTAGAGGACATCAAAACCTACCTTGATGGAGGTTTTAATGAACATCTCGCTAAACCCGTTGAGGCCGGTAAGCTATACAGTAGACTAGACTTATATTTACGGAAGAAAAACCGCTGATTACCAGCTACGCTAATTTACTCACCATCCCCGTCAACCGGCAAATCGTCAGCTCTGTGAGTCAACCTGGTTAGTAAATGCCATAGCCAGCGCTTCTGCCACGCGGATGCCGTCAATGCCCGCAGACCAGATCCCGCCGGCATAACCTGCGCCCTCACCGGCCGGGTACAAACCCTTTACGTTCACGCTCTGGTAATCCTTACCACGCTTAATACAAACCGGAGACGAGGTACGGGTTTCCACACCGGTCAGCGTGCCATCAGCTTTGGCAAAGCCTTTTATCTGGCGGTCGAACGCAGGAATGGCTTCACGGATAGCTTCAGTGACATAGCCCGGCACCACTTTGCTTAAATCTGTCAGGGTAACGCCCGGCGTATAAGACGGCGTGACGTCTCCCAATTCTGCGCTTGGCTTACCGGCAAGAAAATCGCCGATAAGCTGGCCCGGCGCATGGTAGTTTTCGCCACCGGCTTTAAAGGCCATTTCCTCCAGCCTGCGCTGTAATTCAATCCCCGCCAGCGGGTGACCGGGATAATCTTCTTCCGGCGTGATGCCTACCACAATGGCACTGTTCGCATTGCGTTCATGACGCGAGTATTGGCTCATGCCGTTGGTGACCACACGACCCGGTTCAGAGGCCGCCGCGACCACGGTACCGCCCGGACACATACAGAAACTGTACACCGTGCGGCCATTTTTACAATGATGCACCAGCTTGTAATCGGCAGCACCCAGGATGGGGTTTCCGGCGTTATCACCAAAGCGGCATTTATCAATCATGCTCTGTTCGTGTTCAATGCGAAAACCGATAGAGAAAGGTTTGGCTTCAATGTATACGCCCTGGTCGTACAGGTTTTGGAAGGTGTCCCGGGCGCTGTGACCCAACGCCAGAATTACCTGCTTACAGGCCAGATAGCCGCCGTCAGACAAATGCAGGCCTTTCACCGCATATTCGCCGTCTTTTTCATCCATATCGAGCTTTTCTACCCGCGTGGAGAAACGGATTTCACCGCCAAGGTCGATAATTTGCTGACGCATTTTCTCAACCATGCTCACCAGTTTGAATGTACCGATGTGGGGCTTACTCACATACAGAATTTCTTCCGGCGCACCGGCTTCCACAAATTCATGCAGCACTTTGCGTCCGTAGTGTTTACGATCTTTTACCTGACTGTACAGCTTGCCGTCAGAGAATGTACCGGCACCGCCCTCCCCGAACTGCACATTGGATTCGGGATTTAAAGGCTGTTTGCGCCAGAAACCGAAGGTATCTTTAGTACGTTCACGCACTGCTTTACCCCGTTCAAGCACAATGGGTTTAAAGCCCATCTGGGCGAGGATTAACGCAGCGAAAATACCGCAGGGGCCGAGTCCCACCACCACCGGGCGACTATTCAGATTTTCCGGCGCCTGCGCAACAAACTTATACGACATATCCGGCGTAACTCTGACCTGCTGATCAGCGCTGAATTTTTCCAGCAATTTTTCCTCATGGTTTACCGACACATCCACGGTGTAAATCAGCTGAATATCTTTATTGTTGCGGGCGTCATAACCGCGCTTAAACACACTGGTTTCAAGCAAATCACTGGCAGCAATACCAAGCTTACTGATGATGGCCTGCGGCAAGGCTTCGTCGTTATGATCAAGGGGAAGTTTTATATCGGTTAAACGCAACATGAGGGATTTCCTGGTTCGCCGGACAGCCTGTCTGTCAGAGCCAGCATAGTGTAATGCAGATACTGGCGATCCGGTAGACATTCACCGGTATTTGTCTTTTGATCCCTCTGCTTTACACTTATAATCCGCCCAAATTTTCAGACATGCGGATAAACCATGACATTTGTAGTAACCGACAACTGCGTGAAGTGCAAATACACCGACTGCGTCGCCGTGTGTCCGGTGGATGCGTTTTTTGAAGGTCCGAACTTTCTGGCTATCGATCCGGCCATTTGTATTGATTGTGCTTTGTGTGTGCCAGAATGCCCCGCCGAAGCGATTATTCAGGATACCCATTTAACCGAAGAGCAAAAGCCCTGGCAGGAAATCAATGCGGAACTGAGTCAGCAATGGCCGAATATTACAGAGGTAATTGCGCCGCCGGAGGATGCCGACAGCTGGAACGGTGTGCCGGGCAAACTGCCGCTGCTGGAACGCTGAGCAGCGACAAACAGGCTTAGCATGCAGTATGCGCCGCCGCTGGCGCATACAACCCGGTTCAGCCTTTAAAACCCGTAGCAACCAGATACACTTCCCTGGAACGCGGGCGGGACGCCGCAGGTTTTCTTACCACCACTTTTGAAAATGACGTTCGTACATCTTTCACGTACTCATCGTAGCCTACGCCCTGAAACACTTTTGCACAGAAGCTGCCACCCGGTTGTAATACGTTTCTGGCCATATCCAGAGCCAGCTCAACCAGATACATAGACGCATACTGATCGGTGGTATTTACGCCACTCATGTTCGGCGCCATATCAGACACCACAACATCCACCCGGTCATCCCCGAGGGTATTCAGGATCTGATCGTAAACGGCTTCATCAGTGAAATCGCCCTGAATAAAATCCACACCGATAATACTGTCCATGGGCAGAATATCTGACGCAATCACCCGCCCGTTGTCACCAACGATGGGCGCCACAATTTGGGACCAGCCACCGGGTGCAGAACCCAGATCCATGACCACGCTGCCGGGTCGGAACAATTTGTCTTTTTCATTGATTTCGAGAAGCTTGTAACTTGCCCGTGAACGATAACCGTCAGCCTGCGCTTTTTTTACGTAGGGATCGTTAACGTGTTCTTCCATCCATTTTTTGCTGGTTTTTGAGCGGGCCATAGTCAGTTCTGCAGTAGCTAAAGGGAAAACGGCGTTCATTGTAATCACGCGCAGCGGTTTTGCAAATGCAGCGCACCAACAAACTTCATAGCCGGCCTGACTTCCCTGCGGTTACAGGCTACAATGCGCAGCTTATTACCGCTTTTTGCAACACTGTTTCCGGAACTTACCTGCACATGAAATTAGACGACGTAAAAAAACTGCACCAGAAGAAATACCGTTCGCAGTTTGGCTTTTATCTTGTTGAAGGTGAGCATTTAATTCAGGAACTGCAACGCTCGCCATTGATGGCACAGTCTGTCACGTTGTACGTAACAGAAAGCTGGCTTTCCCGTGGCATTGCGCTGGACTCCCGTTTTGATGTGGTAACTGTCACAGACCGGCAAATGGCTTCACTCAGCGATACCAAAACTCCGCAGGGTGTGATTGCCAGAGTGCCGCTGGCAGCCCATGCTGTGGCACCTGAAAATAAAACAGCCTGTGAGCGAAGTATTTATTTACATGAAATTCAGGATCCCGGAAACCTGGGCACTATTTTACGTTCTCTGGCCTGGTTCGGAGGCTTCCGGTTACTGCTGAGCCCCAACAGCGTTGACCCGTTTAATTCCAAAGCGGTGCGTGCGAGTATGGGGGCAATTTTCCATCTGCCGGTAGAAACCGATGTTACACTGGATGATTGTCAGCAACGCTTTACCCGCTTTGCCTGCCTTGATCTTAACGGTAAAGCCATCAGCGACCCGCAGTTCAACGACTTTCCCTGCTATCTGTTTGGCAACGAAGCCCGTGGTATACCGGAAGACGCTCTTACCCGGGCCGGCGCTGAGGCCTTCACCATTCCCGGCAACGGCCAGATTGAATCACTGAATCTCGCCAGCGCGGTAGGCATGTGCGTGTATCAGCTGTCGCTGAGCAACAGCTGATAGCTGCCTGATAACTTGTGGCAGTGGCTCCGGACTATGAATCAAATACGTTGACCTTTGACTACCGGCGGGACGGTTTCACACGTACAATCAATCACTACCAGACAGATTAACCACACCGGTCAGATCAAACACATCAGAGAGTCACCGGCATTCAACAGGAGCCCTATGAACCTGTCGCAGATTGAAGCTTTCTGTGCCATCGCCGAAACAGGCTCGGTATCGGAAGCTGCCCGTCAGCTGGAATGTAACCGCAGCAAACTGAGCATGGCCATTAAAGTGCTGGAAAGTGAGCTGGGTGTGGATTTATTTGTGCGAACAGGCAATAAAATCGAACTGTCGGAAGTGGGTAAAGCCATTTATAAAGACTGCGAAAGTATGCTCATCACCGCCACCCGTATTCGCGGCACCTGCGCGCAGGTAACCGGTGAATTTGCTGCTGAAGTATGGATTGCGCCGGACGATTCATTGCCAGACCCTGTCTGGCAAGGCTTTATCCACTCGCTGAATAAACTGTTTCCGAATACGTCCTTCAACCTCGTGCTGGCGTCCAGCGGTGACCTTGCCAATCTGGTTGCTACCCAGCAGGTGGATTATGCTTTTGGCGTGGATTACGAGCGTTTCGATGATGCCAGGATCAGCTACAAACCACTGGGCAAAATTCGCATGATGTCGGTGTGCAGTGCTTCCCACCCGCTGACCCGCCTGAAACGGGTAACCGATGAAGATCTCCGCAATGCTATGCAGGCGGCGATGGTGTATCTGAACGAGCAGAATAACTCCAGTCTTGAACCCTTCTCCCGCCACTACATCGGGTTCTCCAGTTTTGAATTTATGCTGAATACCATTCTGACTGAAAGTGCCTGGGGTGTGCTGCCTGAACCACTCATCCGCCATCATTTGCGTGAGCAGCGCCTGTCGGTTATCCGCCATACCTATGGCCTTACTCAGGAAGATTATTGCATGGTCAGCCTCAACGGCAGTGCTGAAAACCCGGCCATGGCCTGGCTTGCCGATAAGCTGAGCGACTACCTTTTTGACTTCTGATGTAAAAGCACGCGGCTGCTGTCAAAATTATTGACAGCAAGTTTTATCTTTATCTCATTGTTTTAAATAGATATTGTCAACCCCCCCCTTCAGCCCTCTATCACACGACCAAATCGTCATTGTAAATTACCGCCACCGGGCGAAAATCAGCGCAGATTTTTCAGAGGTTATCTTTCCCATGTGTGCCCGTACCCGTAATAACGAAAAGCAAACACTGACACTTTCAGCCCTTTTTGCCGGCCTTTTTTCCGTTGCTGGCCTGATGGTCGGACTGTTTGTTGACTCAATGGTTATTGTTTTCGACGGTGTGTATTCACTGGTAAGCCTGCTGTTAACTTTATTGTCGCTGGCAGCTTCCCGCTTCATTTTGCGCCCGTCCTGTGACCGCTTCACCTTTGGCCGTGCCATTTTTGAACCGGCCGTCATAGCTGTAAAAGGTGCGGTGATCCTGCTGGTTGTCGGTTATTCCCTTTACTCTGCCATTGTTTCACTGCTGACAGGGGGCCATGAAGTCGATGCGTCAGTCGCTACCGTATTCGGTGTGGTCAACGTAATTGGTTGTGCCTTTGTGTGGTGGTACGTGGCTGCGAAGAATAAACGTGTGTCATCAGGCCTGATTGAAGCTGAAGCCAGTCAGTGGCAGATGGACACATTATTGAGTGTAGCCGTGACAGCAGGATTTGTGATTGCCTGGTTATTGTCACTCAGTCCCCTTGCCTCTTTCGCGGTGTATGCGGACCCGGTGATGATGTTAGCTATATCAGCGTTCTTCATCAAAGTGCCTTTTACGATGCTGATGTCAGCAATGCGCGAGCTCTTCTTAATGGCGCCCGCAGAAGAGCTTCGTCAAACCATTGATGAAAGCGTGGCCGCTGCGGTTGAAGAGTCAGACCAGGAAATTGAATTATCATGTGTGGCAAAAGTCGGTCGCGAACTGTGGGTAGATGTCGACTTCTATCCTGATAGCAGTGATGTTATCCGCGTGAAAGATATAGAGCAAACCCGTGAAACCATCCGCGAAAAGCTGTCTGACTTGCCCCTCAAACTGCAAATTACCGTGAAAATCGCCGGCTAAGCTGCCGGCGGTTACCTGACTGACTGAGCCGTGCCGGATACGGTACAATCCCGCCAGCTTGTTAACCTGCCAAAATTTTAACAAGCTGGCAGCGTTACATTTACAACTCCCGTTGAGCTTTTCCTACTGCGATAAAGTAACCCTCAAAATCCTCAGGTTATCTCACATCTGCTTGTCAGCCAGTACAGCAATGCGTAGGATTTGCGGCGCTTTTTTTTAGTGGTAACCTACTCAACATGTTAAATTTTCAGCAATTTCGCGAACAATTTATCCGGCAAAAGCTTCCCGCTTTACTGCTGCTGGTGTTCTGCGCATTTCTGATTGAAAACAAACAGGTTTACCTCACCACCGTCACGACATCCCATGTGGATGCCTCTATGTGTACGCTGGGTTTTGAAGTCGATAATACAGATGAAGAGCAACCGGACCCGTCTGTGCCGGTCACAGAAGTTCTCACTGTTTCTGCCTGCGCTCCGGCGCTTGTCTCCGTCAGGCCCTCTCACTTCACCACCCCGTCCACCTGCCGCTACAAGTTACCTCCGCCCCGGGCGCCGCCCTACGCGTAATCATTCCGGAATAGTGCCTGCGCACTGCTCCGGGGACACTTCAACAATATTTTTCTCACAGGCAAGTCCGGACAGATCCCATTTCTGACCGGATGGATTTCTGCGGCCTTTTCTTCGCCACACACTCTGAGTGTGTGACGGGGCCGCGTCGTGCCTGCGCATGTCCCTGCGCAGGCACAATAACCATAAAAATAGTGATCTATGAAAACGAGAACAATCCTGACTTTAAGTGTAGTGACGGCGCTGCTTGGCGGTTGCGGTCACGATGAAACCGCTGGCCATGAACAAACTGTAGAGTTTGATGTCACCCATCCTCTGCGTCAGAACAACACAACCGTGAAAGAGTATGTCAGCCAAATCCGGGCCATTCAGCACATCGAAGTGCGTGCCATGGAAAAAGGCTATCTGCAAAACACCTTTGTGGATGAAGGGCAAACGGTAAAAGCCGGTCAGCCTATGTTCAAAATTATGCCGGCTGTTTATGAAGCCGAACTTCATAAAGCACAGGCAGAGGCAGAAGCCGCCAGAGTGGAATACGAAAATACCCGTTCGCTGCAATCGCAGGATATTGTGTCTGATACTGAACTGGCCGTCGTCAAAGCCGGTTATGACAAAGCCCTGGCAGAGGTAGCGCTGGCACAAACCCACCTGGATTTTACCGACATCCGCGCGCCGTTCACCGGCAAAATGGACCACCTTGAAGCGCGAACCGGCAGCCTGCTGGATGAAGGTGAATTGCTCACCACCTTATCTGATCTCAGCACCATGTGGGTGTATTTTAATATGCCGGAATCTCAGTATCTGGATTATGTTCAGCGCGGACAGGATATCACTGAAACCACTGTGCGGCTGAAGCTGGCTAACGGCTCGGTGTATGAACAACCCGGCCATATCGATACCATTGAAGCTGACTTTGATAACACCACAGGTACCATTGAAATGCGGGCTTCGTTCCCGAATCCCAATGGCCTGCTGCGTCACGGACAAACAGGTAACGTACTGATGGACGTTGACTATCCTGACAGCGTGCTGATCCCGCAAAAGGCCACATTCGACATACTCGATCAGACCTATGTTTATGTCGTTGACGGCAATAATACCCTGCACACCAGACACATACAGATTGCCGCAGAACTACCCCATGTTTTCATTGTGGCAAGCGGACTTGAAGAAAGTGACACCGTGCTTATCGACGGATTACGCCGGGTCAGGGACGGTCAGCAAATCGAAGCAGACATGGTGTCTCCTGAAGAAGTCTTCGACAGCCTTGAGCTGGCAGCAGAGTAAAGGTCGCGATTATGTTTGGAGTTTTTATAAAGCGGCCTGTCATGGCCATTATGCTGTCGCTCATGATTGTGTTTCTGGGCGTATTGTCGATTTTTTCTTTACCTACATCCCAGTATCCGGATATTGCCCCGCCACGGGTGCTGATCTCTCTGGCATACCCGGGTTCCAATGCTGATGTGCTGGTAAAGTCCTCTCTGGTCACTATTGAGCGCTCCATTAACGGTGTGCCGGGCATGAAGTACATTGTGTCTGACGCCACCAGCGCCGGTGAAGCCACGATTCAGGTAATTTTCGAGCTGGGTGTAGATCCTAATCAGGCACTGATGAACGTGAAGAACCGGCTTGATCAGATCAAAAACCGTCTGCCGCAACTCGTTCAGCTTGAGGGGGTGGTGGTAAACCGCGTGCAACCCAGCATGCTGATGTATATCAACGTGTTCAGCACGGATAAAGATGCGGATGAAAAGTTTCTCTATAACTATTCCAACATCAATATCATTCCTGAAATTCAGCGTGTGAACGGTATCGCCAGCGCTAAAATTCTGGGTAGCCGTCAGTACGCCATGCGAGTGTGGCTGAAACCTGACCGCATGCGGGCCTACAATATTTCCACTGAGGAAATTATGGAGGCCATGGACGAGCAGAGCCTGATAGGACGGCCGGGCCGTCTGGGACGAAGCTCAGGTTTAAGTGCCCAGTCCAAGGAATATGTACTGGTGTATGAAGGCCGGTACAACAAACCGGAAGAATACAAGAATATCATTATCCGCGCAGACTCCGACGGTAAATTGCTGAAACTGGGTGATGTGGCCGACGTGGAACTGGGCAGTGAATTCTTTGATATTTACTCCAACAAAGACGGCTATCCCTCAGCAGCCATTGTGCTTAAACAAAGTTACGGCAGCAGCGCCAGTGACGTGATTGAGCAGGTGAAAGCCAAAATGGAAGAGCTGCAGGATACCTTCCCGCCGGGCATGGAATACGAAATCAACTACGATGTATCCAAATTCCTTGATGCGTCTGTTGAGCAGGTACTGCATACACTGGCCGAAGCATTCGTGCTGGTGTCTCTGGTGGTGTTTATTTTCCTCGGTGACTGGCGCTCTACCCTCATTCCCATCATCGCCGTACCGGTATCGCTGATTGGTACCTTTTTCTGTATGCAGGCCTTCGACGTCAATATCAACCTTATCACCCTGTTTGCGATGGTTCTGGCTATCGGGATTGTGGTGGATAACGCCATTGTGGTGGTGGAAGCCGTGCATGCAAAAATGGAAAATGATGCAGCCATCACGCCCTACAACGCCACCCGGCAGGTTCTGGGCGAAATGGGCGGTGCGATTATTGCTATTACCCTGGTGATGGTGGCGGTGTTTATTCCGCTTATCTTCATGACCGGTCCGGTGGGCGTTTTCTACCGTCAGTTCTCCATTACCATGGCATCTGCCATTATCATTTCCTGTATTGTGGCGCTGTCACTGACACCGGTATTGTGCGCCATGTTGCTGAAGAATCATCACGGTCAGCCACAGAAACGCACGCAGGTAAGTATGTTCATCAACAGCTTCAACCGCGTGTTTGATAAAGTTACCGGTCGCTACACGGGTCTGGTACGGGCTGTGGTTACCCGTCGCACGGTAACCGCCGTTTTACTGGTAGCCTTTGTTGCCGGTACCGTGGGAGTAAACGCTAACTTACCGGCAGGTTTTATTCCCGGTGAAGATCAGGGACAAATCTACGCCATTATCCAGACGCCCCCCGGCAGTACACTGGAAGCAACCAACAAAGTTGCCAGAGAATTGCAGGAAATGGCGCTGGAAATTGAAGGCGTGTCTTCGGTATCTTCGCTGGCGGGCTATGAAATCCTGACAGAAGGACGGGGGTCCAACGCCGGTACCTGTCTGATTAACCTTAAGGACTGGGCAGACCGTGAGCAGACTATTCCGGAAATCATTGAGGAACTGGAAGAGAAGGCCCACCACCTCGGTGCGGTCATTGAGTATTTCGAACCCCCTGTTGTGCCGGGTTACGGTGCCTCATCCGGCCTGTCGTTCCGTCTGTTGGATAAGACTAACACCACGGATTACCATGAATTCGATGACATCAACAAAGACTTCATTGCTGAACTGGGTAAGCGTAAAGAGCTCAAAGGACTGTTTACTTTCTATGCCGCGGATTATCCCCAGTACAAAATCGAAATCGACAACCAGGCCGCCATGCAAAAAGGCGTTTCAATTAAAGCGGCAATGGAAAACCTCGATATCCTGATCGGCAGTACTTATGAGCAGGGTTTCACCCGCTTTAATAACTTCTTCAAAGTGTACACTCAGGCAGCCCCTGAATACCGCCGTTATCCCAGCGATCTGCTGGATTACTACGTGCGGAATGAAGAAGGGGAAATGGTGCCCTACTCTGCGTTCATGAAATTAATCAAAACCGAAGGTCCTAACGAGATCACCCGCTACAACCTGTATACCTCATCGGCCATCCGCGCTGAACCGGCTGCCGGTTACACTTCTGCAGATGCCATTAAGGCTGTGGAAGAAGTGGCAGCGGAAACACTACCACGGGGATACGACATTGGCTGGGAAGGTTTGTCATTTGATGAAGCCAGACGGGGCAATGAAGCGGTGGTGATTTTCGTGGTGGTACTGTTGTTCGTGTACATTGTACTGGCAGCGCAATACGAGAGTCTGCTGTTACCCTTTGCCGTTATTCTTGCCTTGCCAACCGGTATCTTCGGCTCGCTGGCCATGCTGAAAATGATGGGTCTGGCAAACGATGTGTATGCCCAGCTCGGTCTAGTTATGCTGGTAGGTCTGCTGGGTAAAAACGCCGTACTGATAGTGGAATACGCCGTGCAGAAAAAAGAACAGGGCTTGTCTGTTAAAGAGGCGGCAGTGGAAGCGGCAACCGCCCGGTTCCGGCCAATTCTGATGACCTCCTTCGCCTTTGTTGCCGGCCTGATCCCGCTGGTTATCGCTACCGGTGCCGGTGCAGTGGGCAACCGTACAATCGGTTCATCTGCGCTGGGCGGTATGGTAACAGGCACAGTCTTCGGCGTGCTGGTGATCCCGGGCCTTTACTATTTATTCGCCAAACTGGGCGACGGTAAATCTCTCATCAAAAATGAAGACCAGCTGCCCTTCACCGAAACTTACCACTACAACGATAAGGAGAGTGACAATGACTAAATCACGCTGTTTTACCCTTAGTCTGAAACCGCTTGTTGTCGCGGTAAGTGCGGCTTTACTGCTGCAGGGTTGTGCAATACCTGATATCGAAACCCGTGACGCCAGTGTGGCGATGCCGGAACAATTCACACCTGAAGCGACAGAGACGCCGGTGAATATAAACTGGGAAGACTGGTTTAACGACCCGGATCTTATTGCGCTGGTAGACACTGCGCTGGCAAACAATCAGGAAGTCGCCATGATGCTGCAACGCATTAATATGGCGGCCAATGAGGTGTATGCCAGAGAAGGGGAATACCTGCCTCAGGTGTCTGCCGGTGCTGAAGCCGGCGTGGAGAAAGCCGGTGAATATACCCGTGACGGCGCAGTGGAAAAGCAACTGGCTATCCGCGAAGAGAGGGAATTTCCTGATCCGCTGGCGAACCTCCGTCTTGGTCTCAATGCTTCCTGGGAGCTGGATGTCTGGCATAAACTCCGTGACGCCTCTAAGGTGGCGTCACTGGAATATCTGGCCAGTATTGAAAGCCGCAAGTTCTTCGTCACTGAAATGGTGGCGGAAGTGGCCCGCACTTACTACGAGTTGCTGGCGCTGGATAACCATTTTGCGAATCTGGATGCCAATATCGACATTCAGCAACATGTGCTCAATACCCTTGAGCAACTTAAGCACTATGGCCGCTCTTCGTCTTTACCACTCACCCGCTTTGCGGCTGAAGTGAATAAGAATAAGAGCGAGCGGTATCAGGTCAGGCAGGAAATTGCTGCCACTGAGAACAAGCTTAATTTGCTGCTGGGTCGGCCTCCCCAGCCCATTGCGCGTAACGCTGAACGTTTGATGACAGCATCACTGACAAAGCCCTCTGCCGGCGTGCCGTCTGAACTGCTTACCAACCGCAACGATATTCGTGAGGCTGAGCTGACACTGCAGGCGGCGAAGCTGAATATCGACGTTGCCCGCGCCAACTTCTATCCGTCTTTCGCGCTGAAAGCCGGTGTGGGGCTGGAGTCCTTTGATACCCGGTATCTTCTGGACACACCGGAATCTGTTGCCTGGTCACTGTCCGGCGATATTTTTGCGCCGCTGATCAACCGCCGTGCAATTGAAGCTGAGTATAAGAATGCCAGTGCTGAGCAGATTCAGGCTGCCTACGAATACGAGTACACCGTTGTCAGGGCAGTTTCTGAGGTTTCCACCCGCTTATCTGCACTGGATAACCTGAGCAACAGCTATGCAGCAAAACAAGCCCAGATTGAGCAGCTCGAAGCGTCGGTGAATATTGCCAACAAACTGTTCGCCTCTGCCCGTGGTGAATACCTGGAAGTGTTGCTGGCACGGCGGGAGTCACTGGAAGCGAAAAGTGAACTGATTGATACCCGCAAAGAGCAGTTCACTGCACTGGTGGAGCTGTATCAGTCGCTGGGCGGCGGCTGGCGCAGCTAAGGCTTAGCCAAACCTTGCCGGAAACAAAAAAGCGGACAATTCGTTGTCCGCTTTTTTCAGGCTGCTTTGCTCAGAATGCATAGTCCGGCAGAGGAATATCAATCATGCCTTTACGGTACTGTTCTGTTGTTTCTTCACTGAGTTCATCACGGTTCGACTCTGCATAGCGGCGCAGCTTTCTGATTTCGCTGTGCTCTTCCACTTCCCGCAATGCATCGCGGTAGCGCGCCATTCCGCTGCGGCCGATAGCATTGGTCAGCCAGGCAAAAGTATCCGCCTGATTCTTCTGTGCTGTGGCATAGTTTCTCAGTAATATTTCCGCGGCTAAATCACACAGGGCCTCGCTGCGAAGTTCCTTTGATGACATCTCCTGTGCCGCCCGTTTCAGACTGGCAAGGTCGCCGGCCAGCATCATCTCTTTAAGACGACTGACTACGTCTGCATCGGCCTCTTTGCTGTAAAGATCTTCCGGCAACGTGTACATGCCAGCCACAAACTGCTCTCCCTCTGCACCCGGCAACTCGTCGAGAGCGGTATCAGCATGGCGTTCCAGCTTGTCTATCTGTGTGTTTTCCACCACTTCAGACAACACGCCGTAGTAGCGGCCATTTTCAGATGCACCAATGGCACGTGCCAGCCACGCCAGGGAGTCCACATCACTGCGCACCGCATGGGGATATTTCTTCAGCAGAATAGCCGCAGCAATATCCAGTAATTCAGGATCAGCAATTTTGTTACTGAATATACGTTTTGACGCCGTTTTTAACTGAACCATATCGCCGGAAAGCATCATGTCCGCCAGCTTCTGTTCTTCAGGGCCTAATTCCGCCATTGCACTGAAAGACAAGGCGCTTACCGATAATCCGATTGCCATCACGGCCGTTTTTATATATCTCATCATTACTCCATTTCGTTGAGATCACTTCACTTCAAAATCAGTACATACCGCCATTGACGCTGATCACCTGACGGGAAATATAGCGGGCTTCATCTGACACCAGAAAGCCGATGGTATTGGCCACATCATCCACATGACCGAAGGTGCCAAGGGGAATCATTTTTTTCGCTTCGTCTGCCACCGCCCCTTCAATCATACCGGTTTCAATGACGCCCGGTGCAACACAGTTTACTGTGATCTTTCTTTTACCCAGCTCGATAGCCAGCGCTTTAGTGGCACCGATAATGCCGGCTTTAGACGCGCTGTAATTCGTTTGCCCGCGGTTGCCCATCAGGCCGGAAACCGAGGACAGGGTAACAATACGTCCGCCCTGACGCAGCCTGATCATGGGCATGATCACCGGATGCAGCACATTGTAGAAACCATCCAGATTGGTGTGTACCACGCCATCCCACTCTTCACCGGTCATGGCCGGAAAGGCAGTATCGCGGGTAACACCGGCATTACAGACCACACCGTAATAAGCACCATTTTGTTCAATATCGGCTTCAATGGCGGAGCGTGTTCCGTCTCTGTCGGCAATATCAAATTGCAGGGCCACGGCACTGCCGCCGCCGGCAATAATATCCTCAACCACCTTGGCAGCAGCGTCTTTACCGCTGCGGTAATGTACCACTACGGCAAACCCCTGCGCAGCCATTTTGTAGGCAGTGGCTTTTCCGATACCGCTGCTTGCTCCTGTGACTAGGATTCTTTTTTGTTCAGACATGAGATCCTTTTTCCTTCTTGTCAGGCTCACCGTTAAACAGGCTTATTGCCGCAATAAAATTAATCGTATTTCCAATCAGAATAATGCTGCCGAAGGCCTGAACCACCGGCATATCGCTGAATGCCAGCAAGCCGAAAGACAGCAGACTGGTTACTGCAGACAGCAAAATTGCTTGTTGGGTAGTGTCCGGTTTGTCCGCCATTTCACGGGCAAAGATGATGTAATCCATGCCAAGTCCCAGCACCAGAAACAGTGCCATGACATGAAACACATTGAGGGCCTGACCGCAGAGAGTCACCAGTGCCACGGCAATCAGGCTGGCAGATGCAGGAATAAGCAGCAACCGGAGTACACCGGCGCTGCGGTACCAGAGCGCCAGCAGCAGTCCGACCAGACCGTAGGCAATAACCAGTAAAAAGGCACCGGTTTCCCGCTGGGATTTCAGTGCCAGTGTGGCATTGCCCAGGGTATTCACATAGTCAATTTCAGGAATGGCAGCCGCCGCTTTTTCTATGGCAGCTAAATCACTGTTTTTGCGGATAAGAGCAAAACTGATTATCTCTTTGTTGTCAGCGGCCCCGCTCCCTGCCGACCAGAGCGGCGGAAGGCCATCAACTCGTTCAGACAAACCGGCGAAATCCAGTACCTTGCCGGCACCGTCAACGTAAGCCGCTTTTACCGGTGCAACAGACTCTGGCGGTAAACCCAGCGCGCCGGCAAATACATCAAGCACACCGCCATCACTGTAAAGTTTTGCCTGCAATGCATAATCCGCCTTTTGCGCTTCAGGTGAAGGCAACCAGTCAGCGATGCTGCTCACTGAATCGCGGTGCACACCTTCAGAAGTCAGCAAACGGTCCAGTGCATCAAAAATCTGTTGTGGCTGTTGCCCGCGGATAAGCAGATAACGACCGGGCTCGTATACCTGAGTCAGCGCCGATACAGCCTGCTCCTGCTCCAGTAAGGCAGGAGAAACATGGAAAAAGCGTCTGGGATCGTCATTCACCTGCAGTCCGCCGGCGTACAGGTACAAGGCACTCATCACCGCCATAGCGAGTCCGGCAATAGCCAGAGCGCGGGGTCGTCGGGCAGTGACACGCTGACAGGAACGAATTACAGTTTTCAGCAACGGCTGTCTGGCTTCGATGGGACGGCGCACTATTAACGGCCCCAGCAACATGACGCTCAGCCAGGCCATGGCCAGCCCGGCACAGGAAAACAGAGCAATTTTCTTAAGAATAGTAAGTTCAGCCAGGCTCAGGGCACCATAACCCACCAGCGATGTAATCACACTCAGCACCATGGCGCGGTACAACACGGTATCATGACTACCGGCACGGGCTTTCTCATTTGCTGGCTGCGCCGGAGACTGTGCGGCAGATAAGAAGTGATAGAAATAGTGCAGTGAATAATCCACCACAATACCAATCAGACTGGCACCGAAAACAATGGTCAGCACATGCACAGAACCGTATACCCATACGCTGGCGAGAATACCGGCCCCCACACCGGCGGCAATGGAACCAAGGGCCAGGGTTAACGGTAATAACGAACGGAAAACCAGCAACATCAGCACCAGTACGCCGGCTATTGAGCCTGCAGCAATAAGCTGAATATCCGCTTTGGCTGACTGCGCTGAATCCACAGCAAAAAAGAACATCCCGGAATGCAGCACGGACACATCAAACTCTTCACTGACGGCCTGCTCTGCGGCTTTGATTTGTTCGTAAACAGCATGCTGCTGCGTCATACCGGCGGGAAAATCAGTGAAACTCACGCTGAATGACGTAACGGCTGCGGTGCGCTTTTCAGCCACCATGGACGGCTCAAGACGTGCCGACATCCCGATAAGGTAATCTGAAAACCAGCCGAGGGGATCCTGTTCAAAGGGAACCAGTCTGACACCCTCTCCCAACTGATAAAGCTTTCGCTGCGCCGCTGCGGCCAGTTGTTCAGGGGTTTTGTCGTTGAGAGCTTCCCGTTGAGAATCACTGAGAAAATTGAACCTGAAGGGTGTAATAGCAGGCAAATATGCGGCCTGCATTTCATTATCAATGGCAACGTGCAGGCCGTGCACACTATTCAAAGCCGTTTGCAATGCACGGGCAGCTTGTTCAGTGCGCTTATCGTTATCGCTCTGCACAACCACCATAAAACGCTGGCTGATATCATCAGTCAACGCGTCCAGGGCATATTGCAGGGCGGGGTCGCGTACTTTATCCGGATTTAAGTCGTTGAGATTCGTATCAATCTGCACTGCCTGCGGATTGATAACAACAAACAGCACGCCGGCTAGTAGGGTAACAATGAAGCATAACCGGAGAAAAAACGACATCATCGTTGATCAGAATGCGTCGAAACGGGCGGGTGAAAGCAGAACGCGACACCAGTTTGTTTTACCGGAATACAGGGTTTCACATTGTTCCCAGGCTTTCCGCTTGCCCTCAAAACTGTATTCCTCAATCTGATCAATAAGCACCTGCGTATTTTGCCCGGTTGCATCTGTTACTTTAATCGTTACGGCAGGTTGCGGAACATCTCCGTCTGCGGTCGCTGATTTGGTGATACGGATAGCTTCCAGTCCCTTTCTCATCATCTCGCTTTCAGGAATAAGTAACAATGTGCCGTCCGGTTCCTGAGTGACCGCAAATTCATCAGTAAAATAGCCGGTGTCGCCTTTCAGCAACCGAACAAAAATGTTCGACATAATATAACGGGCAACGCCGCTGAGAGGCGTTAATGTGCCATCATCTTCAGCCCTGAAATTGTTGGTGCTGTTCACGTACAATATGGCTTCACTGAAGGGTTCGCTGGTATGCCATACCAGTCCCAGATCGCAGGAATAATAAAAATCACCGGCAGATTTAAGCGGTACAGGCAGGCCCTGCATAGATTTTTGCTGGCTAAACTGGCCGGAAAAGTGACAGCCGGAAGGAAACATGGAAGAGAGTAACTGCTCTTCGGTGGCCTTGCCTTCAACTTCCCCGGAAGGTTCTTCATCCGCCATAGCCGGAAACACTGTCAGCAGTCCCGTCAGCAAACTGATGAACGCAAGGCGGCTCATGGTTTATTTATCCATTCAGTGACAGCGTCAGTGAGAAATGCCGGAGATTCGTACTGGGTGATCTGCTCAGGCATAGCCACCGCAAACTGGGTGGTTTTGCCTTTAGTGAACACCTCACCGGTATCACGATCTTTGATGGCATAGCTGATTTTCAGGCGGTTTTCCCATTCAGTCAGCCAGGATTCCACCACGACTTTTTGCTCAAACAGCAGAGGCTTGATGTATTTAACCTGAATATCAACGATGGGGAAAAAGAACCCCTGCTCTTCCATCACACTGTACGGGCAGCCTATTTCAGACAACAACGCACAGCGGGCCATTTCCATGTATTTAGGATAGTTACCGTGCCAAACCACGCGGTACGCATCCACATCGAAAAAAGGAATGTCGATATTCAGGCGATTTTTTTTCATCGGTTTATGCTTTCGCCGGCAACTCAGCAAGTACGTCAACGACGTCCTGTATGGTTCTCACCTGCTTGAACTGAGACGGAGAGATTTCTACGTTAATGGTCTTTTTCAGGTCAACCAGTAAATCTACGGCATCAATGCTGTCGATATCCAGGTCTTCGTAAAGACGGGCTTCAGGCACGATTTCCGCCGGTTCCAGCTCGAAAAGGTCGACTAAGGTGTCTCTGACCTGTGCCAGGATATTTTCTTTTTCCGAATTCATAACGCATTCCCTCTTTGATTTTCCAGCTGTTCCGGCGTGGCCGTTGTCTCTGTAGACAGCTGTTTGTTGTAATAGTTTTCCAGAAACTGAGTCAGATGTCTGTACTGCTTAGGTCGCGGTAACGTAGTGTCTATGCAGTCATCCAGTGCCAGTAATTCACCTGAACGCAGTGTAAATGCCGGGCCGCCTTCCGGGATATCATACCATTTATCGCCCTTTTTCAGCGCCCGGGGGTAGCACTCTATCATCACAGGCATGATGGAGGCATTAACGGCCACCGCCATATTGGCAGCTCCCCTTTTAAAGCGCAAAACGTTATCTTCTTTGGTCCGCGTGCCTTCAGGAAAAATCAGAATATTCTCCCCGGCTTCCAGTTTGGCCGCCGCCATAGGTAATACCTGCTCAGCATTGTTTGGTATAAAGCCGGCCTGGCGCACCACCGCACCGGTAAAAAAGTTATCCCAAATGGCGCTTTTCACAAAACAACACATCTGCTTATTCACGGCAAGCAGCAGCACCACATCAATCAGTGACGGATGGTTCGCAATAACAATGTGCCCGGGGCGGGCTTTGTGCATAGAGTCCACATCGAACGAATACCGGATAAGGCCGAAAAATCGCATGATACGAATAAATGTCAGGCACCCTTTATGAATACACCAACGGATCATGCGTTGCTTTTTAGCCGGCGAAATAATGGTGACAGGACTCATCAGCCGGAAGAAAACACCGACCAGCAACGCCCCCACGCCAAACAGCGAATAACTCACACCGGCGCTGAGGATTTGCCAGCTTTTGCGCAGTTTAGCTAACAGCATACCAGCACTCCGGTGCGGCAACCGCCAGGCTGTTCCAGAGGCAGATACCGGCTCAGACACAGAAACATTCGATTTCAACCAGCAAGTCTTTACGACAGATATCGGCCAGAGTGTACACCGCTTCAACGTCAGGGTAATGGCTGCTCAGCCAGTCACGGATATAGGCGACATCCTTTTCGTGACGGACATAGACTTTAAAGGCTGACAACGGGCACTGCTCCGGATTCGCTGTATCAAGCAAATGGCTGATATTTCCCATGGTCACAGTGAGCTGCTTCTCAATATCTCCCTCTCCCAGTGTCTGATGGCCTGTAATGCTGGCCGTTCCTGAGATAAATAAAAAGTGAGAGTCATTCAGTGTCAGTGCTGTAGCACGGGCAAATGAGGGACTGGAAATGCCATACTGGCGGGGATATTCGTAGGCGTTCACCTGATGGTGATTATTGTAGTGCCGTGGCTTAACGCGGCTGGCGAACACATAAAATACAGCACCATCGTTATGATGCCCCAACGCTGATGCAGCGGGGAAAGCCTGAGGGGAAATACCTGCTTCTTCAAACGCTTTCAGACGACCGGTGCAAAACTTTTTATACACCTCATGGTCGCCGTCACCGGCATTAATCGCCGGCAGATAATTCCAGAAGCGGAACGGATGCGCGAATCCTTTCTCATCCAGCACACCCAGAATTGCCCCGTAGGCGGTTTGGGTGTGTTGCTCAATATCGCCGCATTCATCTTTGGTCAGCCAGCGTGCTACGCAAATCACATCGTCCGTTTCAGACCAGTAGCAACGTCCGGTCTGGCCACGGGTTACATTGCCCTTCACCGTCCACATTTCATTGACTGTATCAGAGCCCGCTTCTTCAAGCCCTGTTGCAATCAGGCCGTTCCCGAAAGGTTCACACTGGTTGATAAGAGGCATAACCGCAAGAACATCCTCACGGGATTGTAGTGCTTTGGCGGGGGTGGAACAAAAATGCTGTTTTAACATGAGACAACTGGATGTGGTGTAATTTCAAACAGGAATGAGGCAGCCATTCACATGGCAAAAATATCAGCAGGTAATCATTCCGTGACACAAAATTAGTTTTTAATCTGGCGGTAGTTTAAACTAGCGAAAATTGAAAATAAAGCGAATGGACTCACCGTTTACCATGGCTGTTACCATTCGTGAACACCAGTAAATAGTTCTTTCATGCCTGATACTTTTCCCCTTTTTACCCGTGAAGCTGAAGACGCAATTGCTTATCTGACCCGGCCTGTCGGTGCAGCAGATCTCAATACCGGGCCGGTTACTGAAGTTAATTGCGGGTAACAGGGAAAAGTGCCATCAACCCTTCCGTTAGCGCACCCCGCCATACAAAATAGTCATGCCCTCCTGCATATTCCCGGTATGAAACATCATAGCCTTTAAGCTTTAATATATCCCGAAGGTGACGGCTGCCATCAAGGATCCCTTTTTCTCCATTACGGCCACCTTCAAACAAACCCGCACTGATAAAAAAGCGAACGGGAAGGCGCTCAGTACGCATGATATTTTCAGACACATAGTACGTTTGCGCAGCCATTGGGCCGCTGTCGGCTGACCACCAATAAGATCCGCTCATTGAAATAACGTTGCCAAATATATCTGACCGGCGCAGTGCATGGTTGGTTGCCCCAAGCCCGCCATAGCTGGATCCCACAAGTACCCGTTGCTTCGGGATAAACTGACGTTGGGATTTTTTCTCAACATACGGTATTAATTCCTGTACCAGCATCCCGGTAAATGCTCTGTTATCCGGAAGTTCATTACTCCGCGTCTGACCATCAAGGTTATCAATAAAAATGGCTTCTACCGGTGGTAGCTCACCTGATGCCACCAGGTTATTTAATATATCCGGCAAACTCACTTTTTTAATGTATGCGGGACCATCGAATATCAATAACTGAATGGCACTGTCCTGTTGAATATCTCCTATTTGGAATACCTTTATGTTCCGGCGGTTATTGAGTTGTTTACTATCAAGTACAAATGAATAAGACGGAGAAAGATGAGAATCAAATTGCTTTACACCAGGTTGAAGCGGTGCTTTTGCCAGTTCCACAGTAGATTCTTGTTGATATTTGTCTTGTGCGTCAGGCCACACATTTGGGTTATTGGGGTCCCGCTGAACCTTAGCAAGTAAAGCAACACGTTGTTCATAGCGTTCACCTGCAAATTGGGGAACATCTGGCGCAAGCTGATATGCAAGCCGTGTGTCTTCAGGAACAAGGTAACTTTTGTACCAGATATCCGACGAGGAAAGTCTGTCCAACCACCCGTGATCGTTATCTGGCGCGCCAAACAACAAAACGTTTTGTTTAGCTCCGCGATAGATAAATGTCAGTAAAACGTTATCGCCCACTGCTTCCATGAGCGGCGTACCATTTTCAATTAAACCCGCCCAAACTTGATCAACATCTCCCCCTGCATCAAGCGCGGCTACTGCACGACTCATTATTTTACTCTGAGGAGGGCGCTTATAGCTTTGTTGCTCTTCGATTGAGACGATTCGTTTTATGTTAAAACGAGGCGTGTCTCCGAAGTACCGGATAACCGGGTTGTTGTAAGCAGCTACAAAGTGCACGGGAGACTGGCTATCCGGTCTCAAACTGAACTGGCGACAGGCCTCACCATTTTCATCGAGCAGCCAGGCTTTGACTCCATAACCTGCGACGATTTCCGCACTTACATAACTCCCCTCCGGAGCATGGATAGTGAGGGTATTACCTGCACTATGGTGGAGAGGTTGATTCTGAGTCAGGGCGAATGAATGAAAGGCGTAAGATAATGATGCAATAATTAGGTAAATACGTAGACGCATTCCCTGCTCCCTCTTTAAGGCATGACCAGACGAAAGCTTGATATATTATCCAGATGAACCAAAATGTAAATGATAATGCTTATCAATACTAAATTTAACCCAGGCATTTTTCTTACAAGGGGATTTTTATCCCACACTCCCCTTATTGCAGCAGAATACTGCTGAACCTCCCCCGATTTATTTAGATTAACCGTACAAGAAAGAGTGGTTTGCGTGACTACTTAAATATGAATGTAAAGAGACATAAATTCTCCTGACAAGTTATTGATAACAGTTATCATTATCATTTAAGATTAAATGGATTGTTTCCGCTATAATTAAAAATGGAGAATTAATGAACACTCAAACTCCTTCAGGCGCTAAGAAACTCCTGTTAGCGACCTTAACTTCCACCCTTTTCATCCCTCTTGTGCAAGCTGAAGAAAGCAAGGAAAAAATTGAAAACATCACTGTTTACGGTACAAAAACCTCAGCACTGAAGTTAAATTCTAATGGTGGCGCATTAGGTTCAATGGCTATTATCGACACCCCTTTTTCAATCGCGACGATTACAGAAGACGAGCTCGCCGCGCGCCAGGTAAACAGTCTCGAAGATCTATTTGCCCACGAAGCATCAGTAAATGTGAGAGCCGACAGCTACTCAAGCTGGGGAGAGACCATGAGCGTACGCGGGCTGGATCTCAACTACGAAAATAACTACAAATTAAATGGTCAGTCACTGAATGCTTTCAATAGCGAATTACCCTATGAGGTTTTCAGTCAGGTGGCTCTTTTAAAGGGGGCAACTGGTTTCATGTACGGCTTTGCTGCACCAGGTGGGATCGTGAATTACACCACCAAAAAACCAACGAGCGATTTGCTTTCAGCCAGCCTGGGCTATGCCAGTGATAGTATCTACAGTTTACACCTTGACGCAGGTAAGCGCTTTGGTGACCACGGCCAGTTCGGCGCTAGGGTTAACCTGGTCCACAAAGAAGGGGATACCCATATTGACGGCGGCACTATGGAACGAAATACCATTTCAGTGGCACTGGATGCACAATTAACGGATAGCCTTTACTGGACGTTCGACTTTATTTCCGATTCCAGGGACAGTGAAAATATGAGCAGTTTGCTCTACTACACTGAATGGCGAATGGACGAAGCTGTCACCAGTATTCCTGATACAGTAGACGGTAGCACTAATCTGGCGCTGGATGATTCTTTTGATGACAGTGATTTTCTTGTGTTTCAATCAACGCTGGCCTATCAGTTCAATGATGAATGGAAAGCACAAGTTGAATATAGTCGCACTGAAAACAATACATGGTGGATGAAATCCGTACCCTACGTGGCTAATAATGACTTTGACTATAAAATCATGGTTTATGAGCAAGCTCTTGATATTAAGTTTGATCAGGTTAATGGCTTTTTTGAAGGCAGTTTCGACACCGGCAACTTAAAACACGAAATAGTTTTAGGCGCTTCGTATCAAAAAGAAGAGATTTATCGCAATGACCCGAACCGGATCACTGTCGTGCTTGATGAATACAACAATTTATTCAACCAGGTCGATATTGATTACACCAAATCCCTCGTGAAAGACCTCAATAAACTATGGGCTTATGACCAAACGTCCTATTTTCTCAGTGACGCTATTGCTTTTTCGGAACAATGGCGTTTATTAGCTGGCTTGAGATACAGCAAATACAATTATGGTGACCTGAACACGGACGTTTACGCATGGTTTGAGGGTACTGAAAGAGACAGCGAGGCAACGACCCCCACCATAGCGTTGATCTATAACCCGGTTGATGACACCAGCATATATGCCAGTTATGTCGAATCATTAGAGGAAGGGCAAACTGTAGGTGACACTTATGAAAATGTGGGCGAAGTGCTGGATGCAACCATCAGCAAGCAATATGAAATTGGCGCTAAATTAGAGCGGGAAGATTATAGCCTTACATCGGCATTGTTTCGCATTGAGCGGGTAGCAAACATTGCGACGGCCGACAATTATTTAACGCAAGATGGCGTAACCTTATATCAGGGTTTTGAATTCAATGCATTGGCTAACGTCAACGACAATACAGGATTGTATGCTAACTTACTCCTGCTGGATGCCAGTTACGACAGCATGGAATCAGGAAGTACAATAGAAGGAAACCAGGTGGCTGGTTCTCCTGAACAGCAATTTAGCGTCGGAGCAAATTATTCTTTTAGTGCGATTCCGGGGTTAGCAAGTGATATTGCCGTGAGATACTACGACAAAACGTTTATCGATTCAGCCAATGAGCTTGAGCTTGATAGCTATATACTCATTGACGTTAACGCCAGCTATGAAACGACATTATCAGGTAAGAATGTGGTATTCAGAGCCGCAATTAAAAACCTGACCGATAAAGAATACTGGGCGAGTACAGGGAGTACCAGTGAGGGGATTCGTATCGGCGCACCGCGAACATTATCACTCAATGTCAACGTGGATTTTTGATACAGAACGATTTATTTGAAAAACGGGTGGGATTGACATGGACGTCTATCCCGCAATCATTCCATGACACAAAATTAGTTTTTAATCTGGCGGTAGTTTAAACTAGCGAAAATTGAAAATAAAGCGAATGGACTCACCGTTTACCATGGCTGTTACCATTCGTGAACACCAGTAAATAGTTCTTTCATGCCTGATACTTTTCCCCTTTTTACCCGTGAAGCTGAAGACGCAATTGCTTATCTGACCCGGCCTGTCGGTGCAGCAGATCTCAATACCGGGCCGGTTACTGCCTCCCGCTTTCTTTCTCATGTGAAGCAGGTCGCAGAGGCTCTGACCTGTCAGGGTTACGTGATTAACCTGTGTGAAAACCGTTACCTGTTTCTGGTGGGGCTGTGTGCCGCTGTTTTACGGGGCGCGACAACCTTGTTACCGCCGGATAAAAATATCGCCACCCAGGAGCAGATGAACGGGGACTACGGGGATTGTTTTATCATTCACGACGGGAGCGAAATCAGTGCCACTATCCCTGCATTTAATATCCTGTCGGTGAAATGCCCGCAGGCTGACAGCAGCGATTTTTCGGTACCCGTCATTGCGGATGATTTTCTGGCCTGCATCAGTTTCACTTCCGGCTCTACCGGAAAATCAAAGCCTAATCTCAAATACTGGCGCACTCTGCATCGCAGCAGCCTGATCAACTACACCTTTATGATCCCTGATTGTGAAGAGACCCTGTACCAACTGGCTACCATGCCCGCCCAACACATGTGGGGTTTTGAAACCTCAGCCTTGCTGCCGTTATTCAGCAAAGTATGCATGAGTGATGCTAAGCCCCTGTTCCCGCAGGACATTCTGGACATCTTTGCAGCTCTGCCAGAACCCAAACAACTGGTTTCCACTCCCGTACATTTGCGGGCGCTATGTGCCGGTATGAGGTCTGAAGTTCGCGCTCATTCCGTACTGTGCGCCACGTCCCCGCTTACCACAGAACTGGCCACCGAAGTGGAGCAGAAATTCAACGCGCCGTTAAGAGAAGTCTACGGTTGTAGTGAAGTGGGATCGATGGCGGTGCGGCGTTCTGCCAAAGAGCAAGCCTGGTTTAAATTTGAAGGCATTAATTTTGCGCAGGAAGACGGTAGCACCACGGTGCGCGCTGAACATTTGCCCTCCGATACCGTACTGCAGGATTTCATTGAATTTAAAGATGACAATCACTTTGTGTTATCTGGCCGGGCAAGCGACCTGATAAAGATTGCCGGTAAACGGGGTTCACTGTTTACCATTAATCAAACGCTGCTGACGTTTAAAGGCCTGGAAGATGGTATTGTGATTCATCCTGAATCAGCCGGACCGGTTACCCGCCTTGTCGCCATTGTGTCGCTAAAGCCGGGGGTAGAAAAAGCCGAATTGGTGCGCTTTTTACAAGCGCGTCTGGACAGTGCTTTTGTGCCGCGACCTGTGTACGTGGTAGATGCCCTGCCCCGTGAACCTAACGGTAAGCTGCTGCGCAAAAACATTGATGCGCTTCATGCATCACTGAAAAAGAAAAGATAATCAAAGTACCGGCAGTTAAGTAAAAAAAGGGCGTCACGATAAATTCGTGACGCCCTTTTTGTTTGTTTTTCACGGCCCGGCTGACAATGTTTTGCGTTTAAACCCGCTTTATGATCAACGAGGTATTGATACCACCGAAAGCGAGGTTGTTACTCATGAAGCAATCGGTTTTGATTTCGCGGCATTCCCGGCGAATGTAATCCAGCGGTGCACATTCCGGATCAACGTTATCCAGATTCAGTGTGGGTGCAAACCAGTTTTCTTTCATCATTTTAACGGTCGCCCACACTTCAAATGAGCCGCAAGCGCCCAGCGTATGGCCGGTATAGCTTTTCAGCGAACTGATTGGCTTACCGCCCACAACCTGATAGGTCGCATTACTTTCGACAATATCACCGTGCTGCGTTGCCGTGCCATGTGCGGATACATAACCAATGTCATCAGCGGTTACACCGGCATCTTTCATGGCTGAGGCCATAACTCGTTGCACCGTTTCCGGATTAGGTTTAACCAGATAAGCGCCGTCGGTATTGGTGGCGTAACCCGTAACTTCTGCCAGAATGTTCGCGCCACGGGCTTTAGCATGTTCGTAGGATTCAAGAATAAGCGTACACGCGCCCTCACCCAGTACCAGGCCGTCACGGTCGCGATCGTAAGGCCGGGGCGTGGCTTCCGGGGTATCATTTTTGGTGCTGGCCGCGAACAAGGTATCAAATACCGCTGCCTGGGAAGGACACAATTCCTCTGCGCCACCGGCAATCATCACATCTTGCTGACCAAACTTAATGGCTTCATACGCATAGCCAATGGCCTGGCTACCCGCGGTACAGGCACTCGAAGTGGTGTACATGCGGCCCTGAGTACCAAAATACACACTGATATTCACAGCCGCGGTGTGGTTCATCATGCGCAGATAGGTGCTGCTGTTAATGCGGGAAGTCGAAAAGTTCTCCAGCATAGGCGCAAACTCCAGTGCCGCTTCACTGCTGCCTGTGGCGGAACCATAAGCCACCCCGGTCGCAGAAGAGCGGATCACCGGCTCATCTGTCAGGCCGGCATCAGCCAGCGCCCGCTCAGTCGCCAGCACACCCATTTGGGCAACACGGCCCATGCTACGCTTTTTCTTTTTGGTATAGTGATCAGGCAAAGCAAAGTCGTGAATGGGGGCAGCCAGATAGGTGCCAAGACCGTCATACTTTTTCCAGTCTTCCATATAGCATACTGCTGACTTCATCGACTGAAGCGCAGATTTTACCTGCGACCAGTCATCACCCAGCGCAGACACTACACCGGCTCCGGTAATCACAACCCGTCTGTCATTATTGTTATTCAAACTACATCCTTTTCTTTAAACAGGCCGGCGGAATACCGACAAACTCGCCGTAGCCAGGCACTGCACTTCGCTGCCGTCTTGCGGCTCATTTTCAATGAAGCAATCGAACGTTGCAAGCCCGTCGCCCACCAATGCTTTTTCTTCACAGCGCACCGTGTACTTACCCGGTGCAAAGTAATCACAATGAGCTTTAAATGAGCGCGTCCCGAGCAGAAACCCCAGATGCGGCGACACTTTTCCCAGCGCGAGCTGATGACCGGCAATGAGTGCGGCAGTCTGGCCCATGTATTCCAGACCAATCCAGGCTGGTACGCCCTTACCGGCCTCAAAAAACGGACTTTCGTCATCTACGTACGTGCGCGATGCCGATGAGGTTTCGGTGACATCCAGTACTTCGTTAATCAGTAACATGGGCGGACGGTGAGGAATTAACTCAAACAACCGGCTGTCGAAACGGGTTTCCTGCGACATTATTTCCTTTCCTCTGTGGTAACCGCTGTTAATGACGTGGTGTCGCCGGGCTGCCAGAAATCATAAAAATTAAACCATTGATACGGTGCGTTCAGGCAATGCTCTTCCAGTTTCGAGGCAAACTGTTGCGCATAATGCTGTAAGTCCTGCTGGCGGGTCTTGCGGTTGATTTGCAATTTGTCACATAACGGTGCCACATCAAACAACACCTTGTTGTCTGACGCTTCGCAGCGATAAGCAAACATCAGCTTTACCGGACACGCCAGCGCTTTTGCCAGCATGTAGGGGCCGATGGGCAGTGGCGCATGTTCACCCAGAAACTGAACATTAACGGTGCGTTCCAGACCACTCAGTGGCACACGATCACCAGCAATGAACACCCACTCGCCGGCATCAATTTTTTCCTTCAGCATCATGATGGTGGTGACATCAAACTCATCAACCTGAAAGACATTAAGACGGGATTCGTTATTTTCGTCCTGCATCATTTTAACGAAGTTGCCGGCGTGCTTGTCGTAAACCAATATGTTGATGACCTTGCTGCGGTAACGGTGCATAAAGCCCCGGCAAAATTCCAGATTACCGAAATGAGAGCCTATAATAAGCTGCCCTCTGTCATCGTTGTGCAGGGCTTCGATATTCTCCGGCGAGCTGAGTACAAAGTCTTTTTCCGAGATTTCATCCAGCCAGCCCAGCATCTTATCCAGAATCACTTCAGCAAAGGTTTTGAAATGCAGCAGCACATGACGGTAACCCGGCTTACTTTGCCAGATCTCAGGCTTAAACCGGTAATGAGCGGTCAGGTATTGCAGCGATGCCTCACGCTGCTCTTTGCGGCACAGCACAAAATACAGCGCCACCGGATACATGATGACCGAAAACACTTTGCGGCCGCACAGCCGGTAAATAAAAAACACCAGTCGCATGGCTGCCATGGTGCCGGCTTCACGGGTTTGTGACCAGTGCGCCTGCGGTTCTGAAGTTTTATCTGACGTAGTCATCGCTTCCTCTTTACTTACCCAACAAGGCACGAACGCGGGTGACTATCAGTTTTGGCAAGCGAATAAGCATGCCAAACATCAACCGTACATGCAGGCGGATCAGCATGAGGTTATCTTTCAGATAATGAAAATGGGATACGGTGTTTTCGTGATAAATCACCTTGGTAGGAATGAAGTGCAAATCGATACCTGCCCATACTGCTTTCACCAGCAGTTCCGGGTCGAAATCCATGCGCGGGCCAAGGTAGTAATTATCGAAAACCCGCTCAATTTGTTTGATGGGATACACCCTGAAGCCGCACAGGCCGTCTTTAATTTGCAAAGACAATGTTTCAAGCGCTACCCAGAAATCGGTAATTTTGCGGCCGTATTTTCTGGCGAACGGCGCGGTTTCATCAAAATAAGGCTGACCGGAAATAAAAGAATCCGGGTGTGAGCGACTGTAATCCAGCAGTTTTTGCGCATCATCGATGTTGTGCTGGCCGTCTGCATCCAGTTGCAACACGTGGCTAAAGCCCATGGCACTGGCGTGATAACAGCCGGTGATCACCGAAGCACCTTTACCACGGTTAGTCTGGTGTCTGACAAGATGAAAATCCGGGTAAGGTTTAAGTAATGCATCTACCTTTGCCACACTTTCTCCACCACTGCCATCATCGACCACAATGCAGGGTAAATTCAGTGATGCCAGCGCCGGCAGAAACTTTTCAAACAGCACTTCGTGTTTGTAATGAGGAACAATAATGCAATATTTCATGATGCGGAAAACTTAAAACTGCCCGTGGAGAATGAGTCCGTTTCGTTGGAAAAGTGAAACGAAACACTGCCTTTGGCTGCATTGTGACTGAGCGTGAGCTGCATCTGTGCACCCGGCATGACCATGGTTTTGAATTTGATGTTGGTGAGTTGATGAAAACGGCTATCGCGAATAAACAACGCTTTTGCCAGCTTTCCCGCCCAGTCTATCTGCACCACACCGGGCAGCACTTTATGATCAGGAAAGTGACCGTCGAACCAGGCAAGATCTTCGCTTACCTTAAGCGTGATCTCAGCAGACGCTTCATCCATTTTTACAGCCGTAATATCCGGCCCTTCCTGCGCGTTAAACAGTGCTTTCAACGCATGTATATCAGTCATCAACAATCTTATGCTTCTTTTTGTAGTGGCGCCGGAAGAGTAATTCAGCAACCACAAATACGGCAAAAATCAGGTAGGACAGTAAACCGTTGTAGAGTGTCCATACAGCTAAACTGCTGAACCAGGCTGTCCAGGCTGCCACCGCTGCATTGAGTAACAGCAACAGCCCCCACGCCAGGCTCAGCGCCCTGAGATATCCTTTCGCCTGTGCCGGCGGATTATGTCCACCCGCCCGGGCGAAGCGCTCAATCAGGGTGTGTTCATCAAGCAACGAAATCAGGAACAGCAGGCCCATTCCGGCGCTCATGATCACAGGGTAACATTTCAGCAGTATTTCACTGTTCAGAAATATAACCCCGGCGCAATATAACGCAATCACGGCAGTCATCAACCAGTCACTGGTTTTACGACTTTTACCTGCAATCACCAACCTGAATATGGCCACTAACAGTAATACCGCACCGAACCAGCGGGGGTCGATCGTGTCGATGTTAAGCCACACTACAAACGGGTAAGCCACAGACACAAGCACAAAGAGCAGCGGAATTAAATCCTTCGGGCCCCGCTGCCGCGGTAATGCACTCACGCCAGCACGCTTTGCCTGTAATTTCCCAGCACCGCCCGTTCTTCATCATCAATCTGCGTGGTGGCTTCGTCGCTCAGCATATTTTCAAAGTACGGGACAATTTTCTGCATAATGGCAATGTTCTTCTCCAGTGCCATTTCCACATCAATATCCGGGTTTTTCAGTACATCGTTAAGTTCGCCCAGACAAGGCACCAGGAACTGATCCATAAAGCTGCCTCTGGCGGGTAAAACCAAGCGCTTCTGTGCTCTTTCGGCCAGCAACATCTGCATTTTCTTATTCAGCTTCTGGGTTTTCAGCAGGTTCGGGGTAATTTTACGCATGGTGTCTAAATCGCCGATGGCGTCGGTGAAAAACAGCAAGGCAAACACACCCCAGTAGTAGGTGTAATCCCATACCAGCTTAATCGACATCATCTTACGATCGCCAAAACCGCCATACTGATCTTTGTAAATTGACAGGGTGTTCTCAAAGAACGAGTCGTAAAATTTGTGGAACAAGGCCGCTTCAAAACGAATGTCCTGCCCTTTCCTGTCACGCTCGATAAGATGGGTAACAAAGGTATTATTCAGCGCGATGAAATCGCTGCCCGGTGAATAGAAAGGGTCTGCAAAGGCGCCGGCTTCACCCGTCATGGCCCAGCCAGAGTCTGAGAACATTTGCTTGCAGCCGTAGGAATAGCCTTGCATGACTTTAAAGTCGAGCAGTTCCGCCCCTTCAATGGCCTCTGCGCAAAGTGGATGTTCTTGTTGTAGCCACGCCATGGTGTCTTCAAAGGTGCTGATTTTGCTGTCGGCCAGCGCTTTATCGTCCATGACGATACCAAAGCTGGTGGCGCCGGACGCTAGGGGAATAATCCACACCCAGTAACCCGGGCCCATCAGATGATTGGTGCTTAACCAGCGTTTACCCGGTTCGAGGACACGATTTTGCCAGGCTTCATTATCAGACCATTCATCGATAATGACCCGTTTATTGATCCGGAAGAAAACCGCATTGCCCTGATGACCGGTTTCAGTCTGCAAGTTCAGCTTATTTCGTAGCAACGCCTGACGGCCCGCTGCGTCGACTAACCAACGCCCCTGAACGGTGATCGTTTCGTCACCGCGACGGCAAACCACAGTGTGATTTTTATCGCCCAGTTCAATGTCTTCGGGTACTGCGCCATCAAGAAATACCACGCCTTTTTCTTTCAGCATGGTGTAGAGGTAGTTTTCCAGCGTGCCACGTTCAATTTGGTAAGCCGGAATGCCGAAAAGCTCGCTGACGCCCAGTTCATCATAATCGCTGTAGTCGTTTTGCACTTTGCCGAAGAACAGCCTGAGGCCGTACTTACGCAGATGCTTTTCCTTGAAATGGTCTTTCAGGCCAAGTACATCTGTAAAGTAGTGCGCACCAATTTCAACTGTAGACTCCCCCACTTTTGCCGTGGTGTCGTGTACCGGAAAGGTGTTTTTCTCAATTATGGTTATGGCGTAAGTGTCGTCGCGGTTAAGCAGTTGCAGCGCCAGGCTCATGCCTGCCAGCCCGCCACCGGCGATGATAATATCCGTATTCATCTGATCCATCATTTACCCTTCACAAGCTAAAGTGAGACTGGTTCCGCTGCTTAGCGGAATCGTGATCTTCCCGTCAGGTTGATTCAACAGCTCAGCAACACACAATACCTTTGCCGCCGGATTTTGGGCGTACATCTCTGTGAGATACGTACTGCCGGCGTTGAGCTCCGGCCAGCTTGCTTCTTCCTGCTGATTTACCGTTGCCGTAAGCACCTGGCCTTCCACGTCGGCATCGTGCGGATAAATCACCAGTGAAAACGCAAAGGTTTCCTGATTTGGCAACACGGGCTTCAGAATATCTGCCACCGGCGCATCATAAAACGTGAGCAGCATGGGCACATTTTCAGTTTCGCACTGAATCATGGCCTCAAGAATGGTTAACGACACCGATTCTTCATATCCGGCAACAGAATTGGCCGCGCTCATGGTACCCGTACTGATGGTCCAGTAGCCGGCCGGCGCGTTGTGTACCGAGTTATGGAACTTGGTCGGCGACAGCTCTTTATGCTCAGACGCCAGCGTTTTGCACATGTAGTCGGTAAGGTCGGTATCGCCCAGACCAGAAACAAACACGCAAGTAAGGGTATCGGGCTCAACACCGGAATCTTGCGTCGCCTGCCATGAACTCTCAACCGCCAACTTAACCGGCAACGGGGCACGGCGTCTTTCATTGGCGGGAATAATACCGGGTTTCGGGCTTTTCAGCTTTGTTTCTGGTAAGTCTGCGCCACCGAGCAACGCTTGAAGTGCAGACCAGTTTTCAAAGTAGCTGCCCCAGGCACCGGTGCCTGCAATTTTACATTTCAATGCTTTTGTCTGCATATTACTCTGCCCTGCTAAACAAAAGTGTACAGTTATTACCACCGAAGCCGAATGAATTGGTCATCACGTGCTGACACACTTTCTCTTCGTCTGACGCTTTAATGGAGAAATCCAGTGCTTCATCCAGCGTTTCCAGGTTCTTTGAGCCCGGGATCACGTTGGTGTGCAAGGTGTCCATGGCAATAATGGCTTCTGTAATACCGGCTGCGCCCAGGGTATGTCCCATCCAGGCTTTGGTCGATGAACAACGTACAGACGCAGGGAACAATTCGGAAATCAGCTTTCCTTCAATCAAATCGTTAGCCCGGCTGGACGTGCCGTGAAGGTTAATATAATCCACCGACTCAGGAGACAATGCAGCCCGTTTCAGCGCCTGTGTCATCGACAATCTGGCGCCTAATCCATCAGGATGCGGGTGCGACATATGGTGTGCATCTGAGCTTTCACCGTAACCGGCCAGTGTAATGCCTTTGCCGTTGTCATTTTCACCCGCGCGCTGGAGTACGGCAAAACCGGATGCTTCACCCAGGTTAATCCCGTCCCTGTGCTGATCGAACGGCTTACACGGGTTTGGCGACAGCAACTGCAGCGAATTAAAACCATGCAGCACACTCAGACACAACGTATCCACGCCGCCTACCAGCACCGCATCAACAATGCCGGTTTCCAGCCAGCGGGCGCCTGTGGCAAACACTTTGGCGGAAGAAGAGCAGGCGGTGTTAATCGTGAGTGACGGGCCTTTAATGCCGGAAAGGTGAGCGGCAAATAAGGCAGGTGCATGAGGATTATGCACAAACGGCTGTTTGAAAGCTTCGGTTAACCCATTGTCGCTGTTGAGTTTGGTGTAGGCTTCTTCAGTACGGTCGATACTGGACGTACTTGAGCCCATGACCAAACCAATTCGGGCAGCGCCGTATTTGTTGATTAACGCTGAAACCGTATGGCGAATCGTGCCCTGTTCATAACCTAATGCAGCAAGGGCATTGTTCCGGCTTTGCCATTGACCGAGGTCATCCACCCCGTTGATTTGCTCAACGACGCCAATCCAGGTGTCTAAATCTGAACCAGGCAGGTTGTTCTTAATCAGGCCGCTTTTATGCTGTTTGAGCGAAGTCCGTAAGGCGCTGAGATTAACCCCGGCTGCCGAACAGGATTCGTAATCGATAATATCTATTTTCATGTCGTCAAAGATAACCCTCAAATAGCTTTATTTACCGCCGATCCGAGGGTAACCGCCCGATTTTATTTATTCTTTTCAACAAATGCGGTTAAGCTTCGTAAGGTCTCGAACGCTTCGCGTGTACCTTCGTCTTCAGCTTTAATTTGCACGCCGTATTCTTTTGATATCGCTAATGAAATTTCCAGCGCATCAATAGAATCGAGTCCCAGACCGTCACCGAATAATTGATCTTCCGGATCAATTTCTTCCGCTTCCATGTCTTCAAGGTTGAGTGCTTCAACCAAAAGCTGAGCCATTTTTAATTCGGATTCTGTTTGTGTAGCCATAGTTGATACTGTCCTTACTATGTACGCTTCTCTCTGAAAGGGCGCTAGTTTAAACTAATGTTACAATAAAAACTATTTCTGCAAACCGGCATGTTTTCCGATTTTACTCCTTCAAAACCGGCAAAATTCATCAGTGATCAGGAGGTACACCTCTGGCTCGTTGATGTTGCTGATACACATGAAAAAAATGTCATGTCTCAGTTGCAGTCGTATTTGTCTGAAGATGAAAAGCTTCGTATGGCAGGTTTTCGCAAGCAGGAAAGCCAGCACCGCTTTCTGGCAGCACGCGGTGCGCTCAGGCTCATTCTGGCCGGATTACAGAAAGCCGGCGATCCGGCCGGCATGCAATTCACTGTCAACGACCATGGCAAACCGTTTCTCACAACAAACCCGGAAAATCTGCACTTTAACCTCTCCCATTCCGGTGACATGATTTTAATTGCTATGACCCGTGGACGTGATTGCGGCGTCGACATTGAACGGATGAACAGCGCCCGCAATTTTAATGAGCTGGCGGATTTTTACTTTCACCCGTCTGAACGTGATGTAATCTCTGCGGCAAAGGGCAATGCAGACATAATGCATCGCTTCTATACACTCTGGTCCTTGAAGGAAGCTTTCATCAAAGCTGAGGGGAAAGGTATGGCCATTGCCGGAGACAGCTTTTACTTTTCCGGCATTGATTCTTTACAGCCTGAGGTAGTTACAACTGCTGGTTCTCAAATCAGCGGCCGGCACTGGCTTTTCAGTTGTGAGCTTTACAGGCAGGATTACAGCATGGCCCTTGCCGTTGAAAAAATAAATGAAAGGGATATCACGGTTAAACGGCAACGCCTGGTCTTTGATTAATCCGCCTGCCTGTGATTATCCCGTGCTACAGCGGTAAAATTGCGTTAACGTAGCGCCGCGTAAAGAAAAACACTGTTGATAAAGGAGTTCGCAGTGCAGCATATTAAACAGGCTCTGAAAGCGGCCTTCAAAAAAGCCGACAAGCCTATGTTGGACCGGTGTATTACGGAGCAGCGTTCACCCGGATTGCCAGACATCCGTCGCACTCAGCATTTTCCTGCCCGGCGGGTCATCCGTGCATCCAGGGTTTTTAACCGCCTTCATCACTGGCAATACGACACCCTGCATCCCTGCTTTCCTCTCTTTTTGGGGTTGTCACTGCACATCGACGTTCTTACCGCTAACGCGTCGCCTTTTCCGCTGATGGGGCTGGTGCATACAGAAAATACCATCAATCAACTGTTGCCGCTGAAAGCAGAAGACATGGCGATAACTTGTCACTTCAGTGATGTACGACTTCATCCGCGGGGCATTGCCGTTGACGTTATGCTGACAGTGAGCCAACAGGATATTGTGCGTCAGCAAATTACCAGTACGTATTTATACCGGGGCGCTTCCGGCATGCTGAAACAGACCGGGGAAAGTGACGGCGCAGATGTCTCCGGGTCTGAAAAAACCTTTGCAGTCACTTCTGTAATGAACTTTGACGCCGCTGCAGGACGCCGGTACGCCCGTATCAGCGGCGACTATAACCCTATTCATCTTTACCGCTGGTGTGCCAGGCTGTTTGGCTTCAAACACGCCATTGCCCATGGCACTCATGTACTTGCACGATGCATCTCGACGCTGAGCGATGCGACAGTCACAGGGCAGCATGCTTTTTCTGTTACCAATGCGTTCAGGTATCCCGTGCCGTTGCCGTCTGAAATGCGGCTTAGCAGCAACGGGGAAGAAAGTATCGAAGGCAGTAAAGTGTCTGAAGTGTCTTTCGAACTGCGTGACAAGCAGGCAGTCCGCAGGAAGCAGGTAGTGCTGTGCGGACGCATCGGCGCACCTTTACAACATATACCGGCTAACCCGTGAAACTAACTGGCCTGCGCCAGTTTTTTAAGTAGTAAGGTTTTGAGTTCGTCTGCCGGCAGAGCTTTGCTGTAATAATAGCCCTGATATTCCTGCCCGTTCAGTGAACGGATAAACTCCAGCTGTTCCTCGGTTTCAATACCTTCGGTGGTTACTTTCAGGTTCAGTATTTTTGCCAGCGCAATGACCGATTTTACAATAGCCGCGTCCTGATCATTAAATACCGCTTCCGACATAAAGCTCTTATCAATCTTCAGGCGGTCGATAGGGAACCGGCGAAGCTGGGCCAGATTGGAATAACCTGTTCCGAAGTCATCAATGGATAACGACACCCCGGCCTCCCGTAAGGCCGACATAACGCCCTGCGCATATTTGGGATCCTTCACCAGCGTGCTCTCCGTGAGCTCAAGTTCAAGACGGTTCGCAGCCAGACCGGTTTCCTCTAAAATTAATTTTACTGATTCCACAAATCCTCTGTGACTCAGTTGCAGCGCTGAAATATTCACTGCAATAGGCAGCGCCACACCAAACTCCTTTTCCCAGTTTGCTGAAAACTGACACGCTTTTCTGAGCACCCACTCACCCAATGGCAAAATGAGATTCGAATCTTCAGCAAACGGAATCAGTTCATCCGGCGTAACCGTTCCCAGTACGTCATCCTGCCAGCGGACCAGAGCTTCCACACCGGTGACTTTGCCTGAGCTCACCTCCACTTTAGGCTGGTACGCCAGACTCAGGCCGTCGTTTAATAGAGCCAGTCTGAGACGTTCATCCATTTTGCTCCGGCGCTCTGTGCCGCTGGTCATATTTTCCTGATAAAACACATAATTGTTTCTGCCGGACTTTTTCGCCGCATACATGGCAGCATCGGCGTAAACCATCAGTTCATGTTTCTGCGCAGCGTGATCAGGATACATGCTCACGCCCACACTGCTGGATACGTGAACCAGCATGTCTTCAATCTGAAATGGTTGCTGCAGAGACTCAACAATGCGAAACGCCAGACTTTCCGCCACTTTACGGGAAGGATTGCCCTGGATGAGCACCATAAATTCGTCGCCGCCAACCCTGGCAACCAGATCCGTTTCCCTGACCGCTGCCCGTAATCTGTCTGCCGATTGCCTGATCAATAAGTCACCCACATGATGGCCCAGCGAGTCATTCACATTCTTGAAATGGTCCAGGTCGACGAAAAACACACTGAAGGAATCACTGCCCTGTTGCAGTAATTCCTCGATTTTTTCTTCGAAGTGCAACCGGTTAGGGAGCGTAGTCAGCGAATCACGGTAGACCATGCTTTTCAGTTCACGGTTTGCATCACTCAGCGACGCCGCCAGTTGAGCGTTTTTCGATGTCAGGTGAGTATCGTAGATAGACAGCAGCAGAGCACTCAGCATAATGCTCACCGATACCGAGGCCACTGACACAGCCAGTCTGCCGGGAGACAAGCCATCCACCGGCATCATATGCATGCCTTCAGGATAAATGGTTGCCGCCATACCGGTGTAGTGCATACCGGCAATCCCCACTGCCATTACCATACCGGCAGCTACCCGAAACCAGAAGGAAGGACGTTGATTAGCGACCGGGTTCAGGCTGAACACTAACCAGAGTGCAGCAGCGGACGCGCCTACAGCTATCAGCACCGAGCAGGCAAAAATAAGCGGGTCATAACTCAGTTCACCGTGCATTTGCATGGCTTCCATTCCCACATAATGCATGATGCACACGCCGGCTCCCATCAGCAGAGCTCCAACCGCCAGCCTTCCGGCTGTCGGGCTACCGTTACGAACCACCGCCAGCGCCAGGCCGGAAGTGAGAATGGCTGCCAGAAAAGATACCAGGGTCAGAGGAATGTCGTACATCACCCGGGTGGACATATCCATTGCCAGCATGCCGATAAAATGCATGGACCAGATCCCGACGCCCATAGAAAACGCACCACCGGTCAGCCATAAATGTGAGGCGATGCCTTTGGTCGCACGCAGGCGTCCCGCCATATCCAGTGCAGTCAGGGAAGCAATGAATGCGACACCAAGTGAGAGCGCAACAAGTCCGGGGTGATATTGTGCATCCATGTTCGTTCCTTTTTTATAAACCGGCAGGTCAGTTGTCCGGTGAACACAACACCGGAAATTAGACTTAAGTCTAATGAGCTATGCGGGAAGGAAAAATGCCCGGTGATCAACATGGATATGTGGTTTCATACGTTTTCATCATACAAGCCAGCCTGGCCGGGCTGTGACGAGCGTCAGGCAAGGATCGCTGCAACCTTCTCTCTGAGTAAAGGCAGCACCCTCTTTTCAAACCAGGGATTCCTCGCCAGCCAGCGGTTATTGCGGCCTGACGGATGGGGCAGCACCATAGCATCCGAACCTGATGATGCTGTTTGTTCTACAGCATCAGTTAAGGTTTTGTACTCCGGAAAATAATATTGCTGTGAGTAGCGCCCGATATGGATCATGAGTTCAGGGGACAACTGATCGAGAACCGGTTTGTGCCAGGTGGCAGAACAAATTTTAGGCGGTGGTGCATCTGCACCATTCTTGTAGCCCGGAAAGCAAAATGCCATAGGAAGGTGAGCAAATAAAGACGAGTAAAATGCTGACCGGTTCACCCCGAGCCAGAGGCGAAGTTTATCGCCACTGGCGTCATTCCAGGGCTGGTGGCTTTCGTGAGCTTTGATGCCGGGTGCCTGTCCGACAATCACAATTTTCGCTTCAGCATGCAGTTGCACTACCGGTCGGGGAGCATGAGGTAATCCCCCTGCACACAGCGTGCAACGGTGTATGTCACTGAATAATTTGGCCGGATCCGTTTCAGTCATAGACCCACACTGATTGCATAAACTTCAAACTCTGGCACTATGAAACTGCCTGAAAAACCATCAAATAATAAGGACATATCCATGACTTCGCTACTCAAGAAATACTTGTCTGCCGCCATCATAACATTCTCGTTGTTTCCTCTGACAGCCAATGCAAAAGATTCACCTCAGTATGCCGACATTCCTGCTCCGGAGTTTGAGTTTCTTTTTGAAGCCGTTGTAACACTTGATCCGCCCCTTGAAGTCGGTGAGACACGATACGGTAAACGCCGGATTATAGGCATTAATGGCGGTGAATTTCGCGGCCCCGAACTCAATGGAAAGGTGTTGGGAGGCGGCGCCGACTGGCAGACAGTGAGAAAGGACGGAACCGCTGATCTGGTGGCGGATTACAGCCTGCAAACCGACTCCGGCGAAATCATCTATGTGCATAATGAAGGGATCCGCACCGCTTCACCGGAAGTGCTGGCCAGACTGGCTAAAGGAGAAGACATGCCTGCAGCGTCTTACTACATGCGTACTGCCGCAAAACTGGAAGTCGCTTCAGACAGTCCCCACGCCTGGCTGAATAAGTCAGTTATCGTGTCCACCGGTATGCGAAAGGCCAACAGCGTCGTCCTGCATTTCTACCGCGTTAAGTAACCGCCTTACTCATGCTGCGCGCAGAGAAAGTCTCTGCGCCTGCTGATCCACATTATTTTGCTGTGACTTTCCGTTTGCTGATTTTAAGCAGGTGGTCTGCGGTCCGGTCAATGGCCGCCTTCAACGGCTTTTTCTTCAGCTCCGTGAACGATGCCAGCACCCGGCAGGCGACCAGCGCGAAGACGACAGCAAAAATGTAGCTGGTCCAGCTGGCTGCATCATGGAAAAACGGCACCAGAGATAACAGTAGAAATAGCGGAGTGTGGTACAGATAAATACTAAACGAGAAACAAGCCAGCGCTTTCACAGCTTTGGTTGCCAGCTCACCAATCCTGATACGCAGATGGTATGCACTGTAAAAATTCACGACTGCCAGCAGAGTAAGAAAATAATCCCCAAGAAACTGCTTGGCAGGAATAAATTTAGGCGGCGTGCCGAGTACATAATGATTAAATTCATCCAGCACAGAATCAAAAGCAGTTACCTTTGTTGCAATAAATCCGAGTAAGGTTGCAGCAAACAGGCATAACGCCGTACCCCGGCCCGGCGTGTATTTATCTTTGCACACATAAAGCAATGCGCCCATTCCCCACAATGGTAGAAACAGCGCAATATACGGTCCCATGATCAGAATTACTGCGAAAATGAGTAACCAGCGGTAGCGGTTTGCATAAAGCACCACGGCGATAAATACGTAATACCAGACTTCATAACTTAGCGACCAGTACGGGAAGTTTCCGGCGGGGAACAGGAATCCCAGCCACGACTGGGAATAAAAAGACAGGAAAATAGGGTAGTACAACCAGGCTTTGTTGATGGTGTAGTCTACCGGTTCGCCCTGAACAGATGTATGAATAAGGCTGGCAATGATTCCCAGCATCAATCCGGGCACAGCCACAGAGTAAATCCGCGCCATCCGGTTGGTGGCGAAGGAATACAGGTTTTTATCTTTCTCTTTTCCGCACCAGGTAATGACAAACCCGCTGAGCACGAAAAACAATACCACGCCATCTCTGCCCAGGCGGGCTTCTCCAAGAATATCCTGAAGCCATAATGGCCCGAAGTGACCGGCGTGAGATAGCAGTACCAGAAAGGTGGCAACTACCCTGACCATCTCAAGGTATACAGACAATCCTTTGTTCATTAGTTATTCCTGAACATTGTTACTATTTAGAACGCAGAGTAAACCGTGACTTTACCATATACAACCTCTTGTCACTCCGCCGTGCGCTTCAGCGGTTCCCACCAGAATATTTTTAGCCACGCAGTGCACAGAGCTATCACAGACAGGCTGATAGCAAAAGGCTCCCACGCTTTAATGACCATAAAGATTGGTGCTGCGGTTAATGATGTATGCCAGATAACACCCACCACCACATTAGCGGCATCTTTTTTAAACTGGTTGTTCGCAGTTATTGCGACGCCATCTTCCTGCAGCGCCCGCACGACTGGTTGCCACCAGCCCCAGGGACGGGTTTTCTGATAGAACGCCTTCAGCACCCCCATATCATCCGGTCGGGTGAGCAGGCTGACGCCAATGCACACCAGCAAGCAGAAACCGAATAAAAACGGGAACGCATACAACGGCTGAATGTCCGTGAACATAAGAAAGACCGACAGAATGATTCCCGCCGTCATGCCGCAAAAGAATGCCATGCCGTTGAAACGCCACCAGTACCACTTCAGCACGTTCGCTGCCGTGTAACCACCGTATAACGCAGACACCAGCCACATCACCATACTGTTCAGTGACGGTACAAACAACCCGAGTAACGAACCACAGACGATGAAAAGAACAGACACCAGATAGCTGAGTTTCAGCGCCTTTCTTTCCGGTATCTCAGGATTGATGTAGCGTTTATAAATATCGTTGACCACATAGGCCGGTGCGGCGTTTGAGGTAGCGGCAAAGGTAGACATGAAAGTCGCCAGCAGCCCTGCAATGATAAGCCCCAGCAGACCTGACGGAATAAAATTGGCCAGGGTCAGCGGTAATATTTGCTCGAAATCTGCAGCGCTGTTCATTTGATTTAAAGCCGGCGTGAGATAAACCAGCGCCAGTACGGTGAGGCCGGTGACCATCATGTAGCGGGGAAATAACAGTACAATACTGACAAAACCGCTCATTTTAGCCGCCTCTGACGGTGTGCGCGCAGCAAGAATACGCTGCATATCAAAGTTAGGCGCAGGCCCGGCCAGGCTTTGCAAAATGCCTTTGAAAAGTCCCAGCATGATGAAAAGCGAAAACAGCGAATAGCCGTCACCGGCAATGCGTTCATTAGCCTCAGGCAACAACGCTTGCCAGTCCAAATCCAGTTGCCAGCCGAACGACAGTGATGTCCATCCCTCAGGCACCACTGCAGCCAGCATGCCAGGAGAAACCTGCATCATTGCAATCACACCGATGGCAATGCAGGCCGCTGTCATAACTAAAAACTGTAACACCTCTGTGTAGACCACACTCACCATGCCACCACGTACAACATAAAGCGCAGTAAACCCGGTGATCAGAGCGCCGTAAAGCACTTCGTTAAGCCTGACATCTGTACTTAACTGCCAGGGCAGGAAGGCCGCAGCGAACTTGCCGATGCCGGTGAATCCGTAAGCGAGAAGCCCCAGCACACTGATCAACGCAAATACAACCACAATGATATGGCTCAGCGTGGCCCCCCGCCCTTCGCCAAACCGGAACCGTATCCATTCTGCCCCCGTCATCACACCCGACCTGCGCAGCCAGACGGAAAGGAAAATCATAAGAAAAATTTGGTTAAAGCTGGGCCAGAGCCAGGGAATGAATACGCTTTTCAAACCATAGATAAAAAGCAGGTACACCATCCACATGGTGCCACTGATATCGAACATGCCTGAGGCATTGGACAGCCCGAGCAACGGCCAGGGGATTTTATTCTGGCCGAGAAAATAATCTGTTGTGTTTTTTTTGTTAAATCTGGCTATTCCCATTCCAAGCAGAATGACAACACAGAGATAGCCAGCAATGACGAGAACGTCAAAAGACGACAACTTCATAGCATGTTCCATTAAGGCCGGTGAGGCTCAGTCACCATTTTACCTTTTTGAAACCGGTTGTCGTCAATAAACAATGTATTAACGAATGTAACCCGTCAAACGGTGTGACGCTACTGCCCTGCGGTTACCGATGAAGCGGTCCAGTTGTCCGTTCTGAAGGGTACTGCGGGTAAGCCTTCCCCGTTCACCAGATTCACGACCGGATAATCAGCCCAGGCATAACGCACGGCAACAGGTTTCTTCACATTCGCATTAGTTAATATAATCGTCTCACCGTCCAGTTCCGCGTCAGCAAGAAAGAACCGCTTATCTTCACCGGCGATAATAAAGCCTGCAGGTGCGTTACCTTCTGTTGTAGTCAGGCCCTCAGCATTGCTGAAACGTAACGTCACTTTATCGCCTTTAATATCCATACCTGAAAAGTCCGGCCCTGACGTTACGATATCCTGATGGCCGTACGCCTGCCGGGCCGCCTGACGCCATAACCTCTCGCCCACAGGCCGCTTGTTTTTAGGATGAATGTCGTCCGGATTACCCACATCAATGGACACAGCCATGCCAGTATCCGGCAGAGATAACGTCTCTTTTTGTGCATCCCGCAGGTAAGCCCATGCACTGCCGGGCTGCAAGGCCTGTGGTTTCAAAAATGCTGAAAGCTGCACAAACAGGAATGGCAATGTGCCGTCATCCGCCTTTTTGCGCCATGTCCTGATCAGTGTTTTAAATAAGTCTGCGTAGTATTCCTGACGATCGATATTGCTTTCGCCCTGATACCATATAACGCCTTTTACCCGGTAAGGTAGCAAGGGATTTATCATCGCGTTATACAAAAACCCGGGAGTGAAGGTGTAGTTTTCAACCTCAGGAACAGGGGGTTCAATGGTATTAGTGCCCCGCCATTGTCCGGATATATCAACTTTCTCAGAGCCGACTTCGCGCCAGATTTGTGCCGGCCGGCCCACATAGGCTTTGTTATCCCAGTCGTTCGTCACCCGGATAGCGAATACGTTTTTTCCCCGCCGCAGCCACTTTTCAGGCAGGTGATGCAGTGAATCACCATTGCGCCAGTCTTCTTTCGCAATCACGTGACCGTTAATAAACACAAAAGCGTTCTGAACAATGTCACCCACATTAATCGTGACAGATTTCGACATATCATCATCTGTAAGCGTGAAGGTATGCCGCAACCAGGTAAATTCAGTAAACGGTGTACTGTTCGGCAGGGTGACTTCAGGCCATTGACTGTCATCATAATCAACCTCAGCCGCACCGGTAGCCAATGCTACGGCTTCACTGTCGATGCGGCGCCACTTTTCGGTATTTCGCGTGTCGTTGTCACGCAGCGTTTTTGCCCAGTCAGGGTTGCGCTTTACTGCTTCAGCCTGTTCCCGGTAGCCGGGCACAGTTTCAACCGTCGCCAAATCAATCCAGGCTTCTGCCGGTGTGCCGCCCCAGTTACTTTCAATAATGCCCACCATTACATCTTCTTCTGATGAGACTTTTTCAGCAAAAAACCAGGCCACGGCAGAGGATGCACCGGCGGTGCTGGCATTGGCGACCTGCCACTTGCTCTCAGGCAATGTGGTCTGCACTTCCGGCGACAGGGTATTTGGCACATCATAAAGGCGAATGCGTGCATTACCGGCTTCAGCCAGTGCTTTTTCATTACCTGTAACGTGGTCTTTTAAATCCCATTCCATGTTGGATTGCCCGGCGGCAATCCACACATCGCCGTACCACACATCATCAAATGACGAGGTATTATCGCCCTGCACAGAAAGGGTATAGGGGCCGCCTTTTGCTTGTGCCGGTAACGAAACGGTCCAGTTCCCGGAAGCAGTTACCGTTGTGGTTTGTTCCACGTTATTTATCACAACACGGACAGTTTCGCCGGGCGCACCTGTGCCCCACAGATTGACCGGTTTGTCACGCTGTAACACCATGTGATCAGTAAATAACGTCGCTATTTCTGCTGCGGATGCGTGCACTGACATGACAATGGACAGTGTCATGCACAAAAGGCTTTTTTTCATTTTAATTTCCTGAGGTAAACCGGCGTGCACGCAGCAAGAAGAGTGCTATTTAACAGCCCGCGTGCTTTCCCGGATAATGATTTCAAACGGTAAAATGTATTCGGTAAGTTTCGGCTGTTCACCTTCAATTATGCGGAACAGCAATTCGGCAGCTTCTTCCCCCATTCTCACAGCAGGCTGCCTGATGGTGGTCAATGGAGGATCGCAGTAATTGGCCATATCCAGATCGTCAAATCCGGTGACAGAAATGTCATCGGGTACTTTCAGACCTTTCTCTTTTAAGCCTTTGAGTGCTCCGATTGCCATTTCATCGTTGGCACAGAAAAGCGCCGTAGGCCGCTCGTCCATGTTGACGAAATGCTTCACTGCATTAAATCCGGACCAGAACGAAAAGTCGCCTTCAACCACCAGCTCTTCATCAAAGGCAATGCCCGCATTTTCCAGCGCCTGTTTATAGCCATCCTGCCTGGCCATGGAGTGAAGGTTGTCTTTCAGGCCGGAAATCATACCGATGCGGCGGTGGCCCTGACTGATCAGATACGTCACCATTTTGGCAGCGGCTTCTTCATTGTCGATGCGAACAGAATAGTAAGGGGTACCGGCACAGCCAGCCGCATTCACGGCTTTTACATCTTTAATAGGCAAAACAGCTTTGTCATTGTGGGGAGTCAGCTGAATTAATCCGTCCGCCTGACGGGTTTCCACCAGTTGAATAAATTCCTGCTCCCGGCTGGCACTGTCACGGGTATCACCGAGCAACACATTAAAACCATGCTTTGCAGCCGTATCTTCAACGCCACTGATTAACTGCGCGAAGAACAGATTAGCGATATTAGGTACCAGCACTACAATGGTGTTAGTGCGCTGTAAGCGAAATTTTTGAGAGGTGAGATTTGGCCGGTACTGCAATTTCTCTATCGCCTGATTCACACGGCGGAGACTTTGCTTTGAGACCATTTCAGGGTTACTGATAGCTCTTGAAACGGTGGCTATTGATAAGCCTGACTCTCTGGAAACATCACGGATAGTGGCCATAGTCGATACTTTCTACGCTGGAATGGTAAGGGAATTCAACAAACTCCCTTCACGCTTTTTTAATAATTCATGCAGTGTAAAACATCGGGGGTACTATTCGTACCCCCGCTTCACGACTTTCTGCTTAAGCTCAGAACTTCGCTCTTACGCCCACGATGTAGCGGGTTTCATAGTAGTTCTGGAAGGCGTACTGATCTTCCCATTGCAGGTAATAATCTTCGTACTCGCCAGTGATGTTCGAGCCCTGCGCATAGACAGAGAAGTTCTCATCAATGTCGTAGCTGGCAGAAATGTCCACATAAGATGTCGGGGCCTGATAAAGGTTCAAAGCTCCCCAACCACCCTGACCGGCTAAGCGTTCGCTGCGGTAGTTGTAAGCAATACGTGCTTCAAAACGGTCGCCCTGATACCAGCCGATAACGTTAAACTGACGCTCAGAGTTGTCGCTAAACATATTCTCTTCGCCGTAAATGTCAGTACCGGAACCTTCACTGGGTGAATAAGTGAAGTTAGTATCCATACCGAAGCTGGCTAACAGAGACTCACCTTCGATGAAGTCACTGAACGCGATTTTCGCACCGATTTCAAAACCTTCCAGCGTACCACCGTCACCCTGAACCAGCGTAGTGATTGGTACGCTGCGACGTACTATTCCGTCGGCATCCGGCATTTCCATGTCTACCGTCTGGTTCACAGTGAAACTGTCAATTTCAACACGGAATAGTGCAGCAGATACCATACTGGCCTGACCGGGATACCATTCTAACGACACGTCGTAGTTAGTCGAGCGCCATGGATCAAGCTGCGGATTACCCGCCAGGCTACCACCGGTCACAATGAACTGACCTTGTGTCGGGCTGCCTTCTACTGAATCTAACGCATTGCTTAACGTTAAACCTTCACCGTACTGATTCAGGTTAAGCGGTGTCATGTTTTCTGAATAAGCAAAACGTGCAATTACATTGTCCGTGATGCTGTAAGACAGGTTCAGAGTTGGTAACACATCAGTATAGTCACGGCTTGAAACCACATCGCCGGTATCAATAGCGGTACCACTGTAAGGCAGGTTATCACCGGCAATGTTCTGCTTCACAGTAAGGTCAGTTTCGATAACACGAATACCCACGTTACCGGTCAGCAAGCCGTCCATGCCTTCGAAGTTTGCCTGCAGGAAGTAGCTTAGCTCAGCCACATCAGCGCTGAAGCTGGAACCGGGAACGATTTGTTTTACCGATTCACCGAAAACGCGGTTATGGAAGGCTTCAGGATCATCGTAATCTGCAGGATCAACCGCCCAGATTGCAGGAATACCGGAAACAGGGCCGAAGTCTGTGACCTGTACCACGTTGTTGTACTGATCAAGAGGAATGCTTTCCAGAGCGGCATAAGGCATGAATTCGCCGTTTACCATCTCGCCGTCTGAACACGCTGGCGCATCAGCATTCAGCAATACGTCTGTCGCTTTCCACTGTGCCATACAGCCGGCGGTTTGTACCGGTGAAAACAGGTGATAACGCTCGTAGTCTGCGCTGCGTTTACCATAGCGGATACCGCCTTCGATGCTGGTCACGTAACCGCTGTCGAACAAATATTTGCCTTTCATGCTAAAGGCGTTGATGTCGCCTTCTGAGTTTTCATTGTTCTCAGAGCTGAAAGCGCCAATGTTGTAGCTGGACAAATTGCCCATGTAATCGGCAATAGTCGCACCGTCGCCCAGGCCGCCGGTCAGTGAACGGTCAAAGCCGCTCCACACAGGGTGCTCACCGGTAGTGTCATAAGTCAGATGCGGATTTTCGCTGTAGCCCATAGCATTAATAGCTTGCAGACAGCCGCCGTCATCGCCCACAACCACATCATCGGGTCCGCACTTGTCAGACGGAACCAGGTTAGTTGTACGACCCAGCGTGGTTGACCCGTTGGTCATATCGCCTTCGTTATAACCGTGACGGTGTTCCTGGGAGGCACGTCCGATAATTGCACGGAACTGACCACTGAATGCGCCGCCGTTATCGTAATCTAATTGCAGGTTAATGTTGGTAGAACTGTTGTTGTACACATCATTCTGAGTGAATGACTTCAGACGTGACGGATACAGCTCAGCCGTTTGCCAGGAATACATTTCGCCGCCATCAATCATTGCACCGGTGGCACGCTCCTGTGTTGGCGTAAACCAGCCGCGGGGGCCCCACTTGTTGGTCGCACTTAAACCGACTTTACGGTTGTATTCTTCCTGCTCGGTATAGAACACATCTGCGGTGAAAACAAAACCTTCACCCAAATCTACCTGCATGGATGTATTCAGACCCAGACGCTCACGTTCAGTGCCCTGATTCCAGGCAGAAAAACCTTGTGAACCTAAGATAACGCGGCCATCACGGCCGTCCACGCCAACTTCCGCAGCACTGGTGCGGTCGGTCCAGCCGGCATCGCCCGGGCTGCCGGTATTGATACCATTATACGAGTTAGCCAGATTCACATTGGCGTAGGTACCGGAGATCATGAAACCCACATCGCCGTTCTGCCAGTTATACAATGCAGATAAATTAGGATCGTTCTTTTTAGTTTCATCGCCACGTTGCATTTCTGCTGCACCGCTGAAGGTAGAGCCTTCTTCAAAATCAAACGGACGATAAGTTTTTAAGTTAACAGTACCGGTGATACCGGCATTGCCCAGATTGGCTGTGGCATTTTTAAATACATCAGCACCACGGAACAGAGGTGACGGGATATCGCTGAAGTTAGGTTGAGTGGATACAACAGAGTTTGCACCAAGATACTGTTCACCGTTCAGCTGAGTGACTACCTGAGGTAATCCCCGGATATTGAGTGAACCACCCTCACCCGCAGTACGGCGAATTTGCACACCGGAAATACGCTGCAAAGAGTCTGAAATTGTTACATCCGGCAGTTTACCGATATCTGTTGCAGCAATAGAGTCTACAACAGTGGCTGCCGTTCGTTTGTTGAAAATGGAAGCTTCCTGAGAGCCCCGGATACCGCTGACGTTAATCACTTCGATATCACTGTCATCAGGTACTTCTGTCTCTTGTGCGAAGGCTGTTACAGGTTGGATGGCCGCTAGTACGCACAATGCCAACACCGAACGTTTCACGCCATGTTTTCCGGCAAATGTCTCTTTCATCTCTGGTCCCTAATTGCGAAAAAATTTTCTTAAAAAGGGTGCAATTTCGTGTCCTCCCGATACCACACCCGTAATGTAACCGTTTTCAGGCAGAGGCAATCTATTACATTAAAACTTACTTTTCAATAACAGCAATTTTACAGCACAACCTAAATTGCAGGCAGTATACTCACGTAATTAACATAATTCAAAAAACCATATAATTCTTAAACTTAACCAAAATCAGTCTTATTAAAAAGGTGGTTTTTCATGCCTCCAAATGGCGGATTAAGCCTGATAAACTTCACGATGAATGGTTTTATTTTTCAGATGAAACCACGGAACGCTATTCAGTTTAAGAAACCGTTATCAGCAAAAAAAACCGCACCAAAAACTAATAAACAGCTATTATTCAATAATTTAAAATTAAACCTAACAACAAAACACAGAAATCATTGAAACCGGTTACATAAATACGCTAAGGTACACCGCAAATTGTTAAATCAATTTACACAGCATCACAAAAATAAAACGTTCCGGATACCAGTTGGATTTTCAAGACCCATGATGAATCGAAGACAACTTCTTAAAACACTTACCGCTGTAGGGGGCATTGGCGCAGCATCCCTGCTAAGCGGCAATGCCATCGCTGCCGCTCAACACTTCAGAGGCGATGCCACTGCGGCTTTACCGGCAATATTGAGCGTCAATGCATTAGAAACCCTGCGCCGTATTTGCGCGCTGACTATTCCTCAAACCAGCACACCCGGTGCTGCTGAGGTCATGTGTCACCACTTTATCGATCATCAGTTAAGTGTGGTGTACGGCGAAGAGGAACAGCAGTCAGCTCTCGCACTGCTTGCCAGCATTGATAAGAACGCCACATCCTTTGGCGCTAAACAGTTTTCCCTCTTGAACGAAGCGTCCCAATTGCGCTTGTTAACTGCCCTGGAGAAAGCAGAAGCCCCCTTTTCTGCCGCTCAAAAGGGCACGTTCAAGTTTCTTAAAAGCCTGATCGTGTTTGGTTATTACACATCTCAGCCGGGCGCGACAAAAGAACTGACTTACCTGCCTGTACCCGGGGGTTTTAAAGGCTCAGTGCCTCTCGCCTCTGTGGGCAGCGCTTACAGCTCTAAAGCTTATTACTAGCCGGAAGTACCGAAATGAACAAAGAAATGTATATAGATGAATCTTCAGAAGTTTATGATGCCATCGTAATTGGTTCAGGCGTGACCGGAGGCTGGGCGGCGAAAGAGCTGACCGAAAAAGGCATGAAAACGCTTATGATAGAGCGTGGCCGTGTTGTTGAACACCGCAAAGACTATATCTCAGAAGCCGTACCGCCCTGGGAATATGCCAACCGTACCAAGGTGGCAAAAGAACTTACTGATGAGCAATACAAAATTCAAAAGCAGTGTTACGCCTTCCATGACGGGACAAAACACTTCTTTGGTAACGATAAAGATTATCCTTACAGTACAGAGGAAGGGACGGATTTCAGCTGGATCAGAGCGAATCAGCTGGGGGGTAAATCGTTACTCTGGCACCGTCAGTCATACCGTATGAGTGCCTTCGACTTTGAAGCAAATAAGAAAGATGGCCACGGCAATGACTGGCCCATCCGCTACAAGGATTTAGCGCCCTGGTATGAGTATGTAGAAAGGTTCGTGGGGATCAGCGGGGCTGCGGCCAACCTGCCACAATTGCCGGACAGCGTATTTTTACCGCCGTTTGAAATGACAAAACCCGAGCTGGATTTCACCGCAAAAATGGCGGAAGCGGAGCCGGATAAACCTGTCATCATCAGCCGTTGCGCCCATTTAACCAAGCCGAAGAAAATCCATCTGGAGATGGGCCGTGCACAGTGCATGGCCAGAAACGAATGTCAGAAAGGCTGCTCGCTGGGTGCTTACTTCTCAACACAAAGCGCTACCCTGCCCGCTGCAGCCAGAACAGGTAATCTGTACATTGCGCCAAACAGCGTGGTGGAAAGCCTCATCTATGATGAGAAAACTAATCGCGTGAAGGGTGTACGTGTTATCGACAACGATACCCTGAAACAGCGGGAATATTACGCCAAAGTGGTGTTCTTATGTGCTTCTACTCTGGGGACCACTCAGATCATGCTGAACAGCACATCTAAACAATTCCCCAACGGTATTGCTAACAGCTCCGGCGTACTTGGCCATTATCTGATGGACCACAATTACAATGCACTGGTGACCGCCAGCATTGACGGCTATGAGGAAGAATATTATTCCGGCCGAAGACCGGCATCGCTGTATATTCCTAACTTCCATTATGAACCCCGGCGCTACCACAAAGACTTCAAACGGGGTTATGCGTTAGCTGGCAGTGCATCACGGGCTGACTGGCAATCGATGGGCAGTATGGATGGCTTTGGGAAGTCCTTTAAATCACTGTTACACAATCCTGGCGGCTGGGGAATTGGCCTGCAGGCTCAGGGAGAAATGCTTCCCCGTCACGATAATCAGGTGGCGCTGCACAGTTCCAAAAAAGACAAATGGGGTATTCCCCAGTTAAATATTAACTGCAAGTGGTCAGATAACGAAAATGCCATGATGCAAAGTGCGCTGGAAGTGGCCTCTTCGATGATGGAAAAAGCCGGCTTCAATAATATTGAACAGCGTATTCTGGGTCAGGCGCCGGGCCTGGCTATTCACGAAGTGGGAACAGCCAGAATGGGCCGGGACCCGAAAGATTCTATTTTAAACGGCTATAACCAGGCTCATGACGTACCGAATTTATTTGTGACAGACGGTGCCAGTTTCTGTTCTACTGGCGTGGGAAATCCCTCGTTAACCTTTATGGCAATTACTGCCAGAGCAGTTGATTACGCAGTAAAAGAATTCAAATCAGGACGACTATGATGACTAAAACAATGAAGCGACTCTCTCCTGTCGCTCTGGCTATTGGCCTTGGCGCAACAGCATTGCTGGGTGGTTGCAGTGAACAACCCGCTCAGAACACGCAAACTGCATCTGAACCGGCTGCACAGGTAGCAGCCCCGGAGACAGAACAAGCTTTTGTTGCTCCGCAAATCAGCGTGCAACTGTGGTCGGTAAAAGACGCATTAAAAGACGACTTTAAAGGCACGCTGGAAAAGCTTGCAGCTCTTGGTTTTGACGGTGTTGAATTCGCAGGCGACTTCGGCCCCTACGCAGAAGATCCTGCCGGCTTAAAAGCGTATCTGTCTTCCATTGGTTTAACGGCCAGTGGTGCACACGTACAAACTCCGCAGTTAACGGATAACCTGGAAGACACCGTTGAGTTTTATCAGGCGCTGGGTATTGATGCTCTGATCATTCCCTGGGATGACCGCGCATTTAACGGTGATGATGTTAAAGCATTCGCTGCGGAACTTACTGATTTATCTGAAGCGCTGGCACCTTATGGCATGAAGGTTGGTTTTCATAACCATGCTCAGGAATGGGCTGATTACGGCGATACCAGCTATTTCGACTATATAGCCAGTCATACGCCTGAGTCAGTCATTTTGCAGCAGGATGTGGGCTGGACAGTACACGCTGACAAAGATCCCATTGCTTTCGTTCGTCGCTATCCCGGCAGAACATTAACCACTCACTTTAAATCCGATGTACTGGAAGACAGTGACTTGCTGCCCATTATCGGCAAAGACGACATAAGCTGGTCTGCGATTTACCGTGCAACAGTGTTAGATGGTGGTGCTGAATGGATTGTCATTGAACAGGAAGTCTATCCTGACGGACTTTCTCCTATGGACGCTGTAGCCGCCTCTAAAGCCGGCTTCGACGCCATCATTGCAGAGTAATTAAACGCTGATGCTGTATTCTCTGCACCTGTGCATTGCTGCACAGGTGCAGAGTGCCAGCATAATTTACTACTTAGTATCCGTAATCAGTCCGGAACCAACGCGATGGCTTCCCTGACCGGAGTTTCACCTTCAGTCAGCTCGATAATTTTACGGCTGATCCCCTCGTTTTCGATAATAGCCAGCAACGTTTCAGCCACATCATCTCTTGAAATATCACCATATTTAATGGCGAGTCCGGCATTTACCTTTCCGGTTCCCTCTTCCAGCGTAAGCGTGCCCGGCCGGAGGATGACCCAGTCCAGCTTACTTTGCGCTAAGTAAACATCCGCCAGACGCTTCACCCGCATGTAGTTTTCAAAGGTTTCTGATATATGTTTGCCCCGGCCGGCATCCGGGAATACCGACACAAGAATGAAACGCTTCACACCGGCAGCCTGCGCGGCATCTACCGACTTTTCCAGTCCCTCACCGTCTACGGCATTCGTTAACTCCACACTGGCACCACCGGCACCGGCGGAGAACACCACGGTATCAGCGCCTTTCATTGCTGTAGCTAAGCTGTCGACGCTGGCATCTGTAATGCTAAGAAGACAGGGTTTCCCTCCCAGCCCGGTCAGGCTGTCGCTTTGTTCCGGCTTCCGGTGCATGGCCGTGACCTGATGGTCGGTGTCACTTAACCGCTTCACTAAACGTGAACCCACTTTACCTGCTGCACCAACAATAAATACGTTTGCCATGATTTACTCCTCTTTCAGATTATCGCCCGGCGTATGTCGCTCAGGCTTGCCCGTTTGGAAGAAGGGCAAAAAAATCATAAGTACAAGATTGGTACTCAGCGGAGTGAGGCAAGATCAACCGGTGCGATGAAACGTAGCCCTTTATTAAACATGAGCTGAAATTGTCTTCCAGCTATGCTTCACAAACTCTTACCAACAAAGGCCTGAAACCGGTTTTTGTTGGTAAAATTGCCCGTATACAACTGACGTCTTATTCCGTTCCCGTTAATTCGATGTAAAGTCATTGCTGTATTTTTTAGCAGCGGGCTTTCTTGTTCAATTGCTGCTTCCCCTCTTCTTTTTACTATCGCATTGGAATCTTTTATGAAAAGCGATTTACCGGAGTGATCATGTTTTCTGAATCCAGAATTTTGTGTCCGCAATTAAAAAATAAAGTGATGAGTGCTGAACAGGCTGCTGCATTCATCAATGACGGTGACACAGTAGGTATGAGCGGTTTTACCGGCGCCGGTTACCCAAAAGCCCTGCCGGGTGCCCTGGCTAAACGTGCAGAAACACAACGTCAGGCAGGCAATCATTTCCAAATCAATTTGTGGACCGGTGCCTCAACAGCGCCTGAGCTTGATGGTGCGCTGGCAGCCGTGGATGGTATTAACATGCGCTTGCCCTTCCAGTCCGACCCTGTTTGCCGCAAGCAAATCAATAATGGTCAGATGCATTACATCGATATTCACCTGTCTGAAGTTTCCCAATACGCCTGGTCAGGCTTTCTGGGCAAACTGGACATTGCTGTTATTGAAGTGACGGCTATTCATGAGGATGGCCGGTTAGTGCCTTCATCTTCAATTGGTAACAACAAAACCTGGATTGAACAGGCTGACAAGATCATTCTGGAAGTGAACAGCGGACAAAGTCTGAAACTGGAAGGCATGCATGATATTTATTACGGCACCGCCTTACCGCCAAACCGCAAGCCCATCATGTTAACCAAAGCCGATGACCGTATCGGCGATGCGTATTTTACTATTCCCCCGGAGAAGATCCTTGCCATCGTAGAAACCTCTGCCCCTGACAGGAACAGTCCATTTACGCCGCCGGACGCCTGCTCAAGACAGATTGCTGACCATATTCTCGATTTTTTCCGCTTTGAAATTCAGAAAGGCCGCTTACCCAAAGAACTGCTGCCATTGCAATCAGGCGTGGGCAACATTCCCAATGCCGTACTGGAAGGCCTGGATACCGGCGGCTATAAAAACCTGACAGCGTACACGGAAGTGATTCAGGACGGCATGCTAAAAATGCTCAAGTCCGGTACGTTATCAGTAGCCTCGGCCACAGCATTTTCACTCAGCCCCACAGCGCTGGACGAGCTGAATAAAAACATGGATTTTTACCGCGAGAAAATCATTCTCCGCCAGCAGGATATCAGTAATCACCCTGAGATCGCCCGCCGTCTGGGCGTCATTGCCATGAACGGCTTACTGGAAGCAGATATCTACGGGAATGTGAATTCCACTCATGTGATGGGCACCAGAATGATGAATGGTATTGGTGGCTCAGGCGACTTCGCCCGTAACGGATACCTGTCTATTTTTGTCACCCCGTCCACCGCTAAAAACGGCGCAATATCCTCTATCGTGCCTATGGTGTCTCATGTGGATCACACCGAACACGATGTAAAAGTCATTGTTACCGAGCAGGGTCTGGCTGATTTACGGGGCCTGTCACCCCGTCAGCGGGCAAAAGTCATCATCGATAAATGTGCCCATCCGGACTACCGCGACAGACTGCACGACTATTTCGAAAGAGCCTGTGCCAGCGCCCGCGGTATGCATACCCCTCACATTCTCGGCGAAGCCCTGAGCTGGCATGAGAACTACGAACAGTTTGGTAAAATGTAAGTATACCTGAGAAAGCCGGTGATTGACCTGATCACCGGCGGATGTTGAGCCGGACACACCGGCATTTTATTTCTTCTGTGAAAACAACCATGGCAGTAGTCCGGGTTCTGCCAGAGCCGGATCCCAGCTGTTATGATTCACGCCCGGGTAGGTGGTGAATTTGACCGGATTGCCCTGTGCCTTCAGCCCTTCCACCATGCGAATGTTATATTCGGGGATCACCACCTGATCCACATCGCCATGGAATGCCCAGACGGGAAGATCAGAACGGATATTACCGGCAAGTTCAGCATTTGCACCGCCACAAATTATCACTGCGGCAGCGAAGGTGTCAGGCTTTCTGGCTAACAGCTCATAGCTGCCCATGCCCCCCATAGACAATCCCATCAAATACATGCGGGATGTATCCACGAAAGGCTGCTCTGACAACCAGTCAGTTATCGCCATGACGCCTTTAAGCGCGTCGGTGGCCGGCACGTCATTTTCGCCGGTATACGGATAGTCAAAACTAAAGGGTAACTGACTGCGGTCAGCGATGGCAGCGGCCCAGTAATCTTCTGCAGGCGCCTGAGGGAAAATAACGATGGCGGGAAAGTCGCTGCGGTGCTCTGCAAACAATTTACCGCCGTTGTTCAACTGCGCCTGATTGTCGTTGCCACGCTCTCCGGCACCATGCAGAAAAAGCACCACCGGATAGTTTTTTTGCGGATCAAATTGTTCCGGCAACATCACCTGATAAGGTGTTTTTGTGCTTCCGCTGTCAAAAACATTGGCTTCATAATACTGTCGCCAGACTTCCCCGGCGGCGGACTCCTGTGCACTCACATTCTCTGCCGCAGGTTTTTTTGGCGCCTGAACAACAGGCGTATTGTGAGTGGTACACCCTACCAGCAGAACACTCAATGCCACAGCACTGATTGAAAACTTAGCCAATCTTCCCATCATCTTTTTCCCTGTTAGTGTCCAATGGACTGAATGTTCGACTGTACTTTATGGTCGATAGTAAAGCCCAGCTTTTTCAGTCCCCGCTGAACATCTTTATCCTTCATAAAAGTGTTCCACAACAGAGCTGTCCGGTAGTTTTCTATCATACCTACAATAGGCCCCTGATCGATGGCCAGATAGGTATTTCTTACCTGGGTTTCCGGATTGTCTGACACACTTAAATTAATGCCGTCGAAAAAGCCCATCCGGCCAAACATGTGGCGGCCATGGTTACGGTAAAGGTTTTTCAGTACTTTCATCGACTCAGCCGGTGTATACGGCATAGAGGATAAGGCGGCCGTTGGCGAAATAGTGCCGTGATCCCGTTCAGCGCCCGGTGCATGTGCCGTATAACCCACCGGCACCATATCACCGGCTGTCAGCCCCCAGAGATCTTCACCATAGCCCTGCCAGCCAAAGGGATTATCAATACAGTACGCACGGTTTATCAGTGTATGGCGTTTGTTTTGCTCCCAGTAATTCGTGTAGCGATCACGCAAGCCTCTCGGATCCAGCCCCATGAAGCTGTAATGAGCAAAGAACAGAGGGCCCCCCATGTTCACTTTATTACCCAGCGGTAATGTCATACCATAATAGGTTGAGTAGTTTCTGAATTCTTTGACTTCCCAGCCCCCCCAGCCTTCGTGGTAAGGTTCAGCGGAAATAGCATTAGTCGGGGATGACGCAGCAAGAATGTAGACAATCAGCGCCTCATTGTAGCCTTTGATAGGGTGATTCATTTTCCAGCCGTAATTTTTCGACCAGTGCCAGTACAGAATATCTTTGCCCTGTGTATACCATTCCCAGTCCATGTCTTCCCACAATGCAGTAATGCGATTACGTAAACGCTGCTCTTCTTTATCATCGCCGTTGAAATACTGACGGGCAGTCAGCAGACCCTGCATCATAAATGCGGATTCAACAATATCGCCGCCATCATCGTATTTACTGAAGTTAAAAGCATTCAAATCATCTGCGGTATACCAGTGTGCCCACATGCCCTTGAAACGCTCGAACTGTTCCAGGTGGTCTGTCATTTTGTTCAGTCTCGCCACAGCCGCCTTGCGGGTTACCCAACCCCGTTCCGCAGCAGTGATGATGGCAGCAATACCAAACCCTGTACCACCGGTTGTCACGATGTCACCATCCTGGTCCATGAAGGGGATGCGTTCCCGCGCCATGCCACTGGAAGGTTCAGCATGGTCCCAGAAATAGCGGAAAGTATAACGCTGCACCATATCCAGCAGCTCATCATCGGTAAAATCGCGGGTTTTGGCTTCTCCTGACGCCAGTTCTGTTTCTGTATCGCCGTTTACTTCCATAAGCCGGTATTGCAAGGTCAGATTAGTGCCCAGATCACGGACAAAATCCATGGCAAATGCACTGTTCGTTTCCAGTCGCGTGTGCCAGTTCTTTCCGTCCTGCGTTACCTGAACACGATAGCGGGTACCTTCTTCATGCAATGATTCCCAGTTCAGTTCTACGTGACTGTCGTAACCGGTTATCTGCCATCCGGCAGCGAATACGGGCAGATTAAATAAAGTGATAATGGCGAAAATTGCGCCGGAAAAGCGTTTACTGTTCATGCTGTCTGGCCTCTGATTAAGGTCATGTTTTTTATTGATAAAGTCGGGGCAGTCATGCTGCCCCGTTTTGAATTAAAATATCTGATGTTTGCGTTGTTACATCAGAAGCGCCAGCCTGCTGACAGCTTCAACTGACGTTTTCCGCCGTTAGTTGCCGCAGTCATATTCGGCTGCTGGAAGTTACTTTCATCAGGATTCAGATAGAACGTGTTGTAGTTATTTTCGTTAAACAGGTTCTGAACATCAAAACGAATCCAGGCGACGGAGTTCTCACTGATATAATCTGTCGGGAAGTCTTTACTCAGTGCCAGATCAAAGCGTGAATAGTCACTGGCCGGTGGCTCTGCCCGGCGGAAAGCACACTGGTCATTTTCATCACACAGGGTGTATTGATAAATAGTTTCAGAAGACCAGGTGTATTTGGCAGTGAGCGCCACATTCCAGGGTAAGTCGTAAGAACCGGTAAGCACAACCCGGTGATCAGGCACGCCTACAGACTTGTTCCAGCCGTAATCGCTGACTGACTCATAGTCAAACGCATAGACTTCACTGTAAACACGGTTTTCTTCCGCATCAGTGAAGGTGTAAGCGATGTTCACGCCCCAGCCGTCTTTATGAGAACGGTTCAGTTTAAAGTAGAGGTTATTCGCGCGGGTTTCACCGTCGTTAGTTCCGATGATCAGACTGCCCCAGCCCGGAATACCGTATCCCCAGGGTGAGCCCCAGTTGGTGCCGGGTTGAAAAAATTCGCCGTCTGGCAAGCGGTTGCCCAGCAGCCAGTTAAAGCCATTTTTACTCACCGTTCTGGCAATACTGATTTCTGAGTTCCAGTCACCGAACACACTGCGTACACCCAAACTCATTTGATCGGAGTACGGCATCTTTAAATCGTTAGGCAACAGATGACGGCTGCCCCTCACCTCTGTGCTGCTGATTAAAGAATCCAGCCCAGCCTGCGTGAGATAAACCGGGTCCCATGCCACACAATTTGACGATGAAGCATCACACTGATTAGCACTGTCACCCTGAAAGAAGTATTCCGCCGTAGCAAACGAACCGGAGCTTTGTTCCAGCTGCATAAAATCGAACTGATTACGATCATAGGAACGGCCATAGCCACCGAACAGCATATGGTTACGGTCTTCGTCCATCACATAACTGACACCGAGACGGGGCTGCCATGCACCGGTGAAGTATTCTCTCTCGCTGCCGGTACTGATGTAATTTTCAATATCAAAATTGGCGTTCTGAATGTTCTCCCACCCCCGTAAGGCATCGACTAATTCATCCGGCGTCTGATAGTCTTTGTAGCTTGGGGTTTCTTCGTAATCCCAGCGGATCCCGATGTTCAGCGTTAACCTGTCAGTAACTTCCCAGTCATCCTGAATATAAATACCGAACTGACGGTTTTTCGCTTCTACAGCACCGCCCACGGAATCGTCTGCCGGGATCCCCCACTGCACGCGATAGGGCTGCACGATGTCGAAGCTGCCCTGACTATTGAATTCAACGTTGTAGTAATACTGCGGATTAATTGGCTGTTGCTGTATGGTGCGTAATTCGATGTCTTTGTATTTAAAGCCGGCTTTAATCACGTGATAACCGTGCCAGTCCAGATCAAGCCAGGTGAAATCGTTTTGGATCCCCCACCCTTTCTGACCTTTTTCCTGATAGTCCTGCCCGCCGCCGACGTTGATGATCGACTGCTGCGCTGCGGTCACTAAACGCATGCCGGGTTCATCAGTGAAAGCACGGGGGTTCCAGGCAGCATCTTCATAAGTCAGCCGGAATTCGTTCTGCCAGGCATCTGCTGTGTTGGTATATTTCATGTGATAACGGTGGTCCTTTACCTCGCGGTCAACACCGTATTCATAGGCATTGGCGCCGCCAAATCCGGATACATCACTTTCATCCCGTAATTTCACGGACAATTCCAGCGCCTGGTCAGCATTGATCATCCAGTCAATTTTGCCGAAAAACAGATCTTCCTCAAAATCAGAAGCAAAACGGCCGATCTGAGATGCGTATTCATCAGGCAAAGTGACAAAGTTAACCCCTTCTCCACCGATCACATCCTGAGGCTGGGCAATGGTTTTCTTCTCGTAAGATGCTAAAAAGTGCAACTGATCTCTGATAATGGGGCCGGCAAAGGTTGCACCGGCGTGACGGATGAGTGAGCGGGTTTTCCCCTGCGTTTCGTTTGGTTCAGCCTCACGGAGTCCTTCATCGGTGTAGTCGACAAAGAAATCACCTTCAAATTCGTTGGTGCCCGAACGGGTGACGGCGGTAATGGCTGTACTGCCGACCTGGTCATACTCGGCTTTGTAGTTTTGCGTAATCACCTTGTATTCGCCAATGGCACTTTGCGGGAACGGATTTCCCCGGCTGGAGTCCTGACCGGTGACACCGCCTTTAAGGACATAATCTTTCTGGCTCACACCATCAAGAAACACGTTAACACTGCGCTGATGCTGAGCCCCGCCGCGCAGACTCACGCTGCCGTCGGAGGAGGTATTTACCTGCACGCCAGGGGCAAGATCGGCAAAGGCCAGAAAGTTACGGTTATTCTGTGGCAGGCGCATCATCATTTCAGGGGTGATATTGGTGCCGATTTCTCCTCCGGAGAATGCCTCAATGCGGGTACCGGACACCGTGATGACTTCCATATTGTCATCTCCGCTGGCTGCCACATCAAAATTCAGTCGCGCTGTCTGCCCTACGCGAAGAGTGATTTCTTCAACATCACCGTCCACGATAACCTGATAAGTACCGGGTTTCAGACCAACAAACACATAGGAGCCGTCTTCACGGGTAGTGGTTTCACTGACATATCCCCGTTTTGTATCACGGGCCATGACCTTCTTGCCGGCCAACGATTCGGTGGTGCTCTCTACTTTACCCCGCAGAGTGGCTCCTTCAATCTGTGCCAGTGCCGGAAAACTGCTGATCCCCGCTGAAGCGATGGCAATAGTCAGGGCGCTGCGCTTCAGCCAGTGTGGTGTCTTTTTCATTGTGTCTCTCCATAAAATAGTGGCCGGCTTCATATCCACGATCCATCTGTTATGACCTGTTGCCGGTAACGCTCACTGAGCGGAGGATCTCTGTCCTTTTTTGCTCAGCCTGGTCATGTCACTGTCGATACGCTTTCCCTGATTGCACAACTACCACTCTATGGAAACCGATTTCATCAACAAACCAATAAAACGCCGGATAGATCCAATGAAAACCAGGTGAAAAGGATACGATCCGGCGTCTGGGATCCAAATCTACATTAGCCTTTAGTCTAAAGTCAAATACAAAAAATTAACAAACCCGGTTCACTAAAGTAACCTACAAACCCTACTTAAACATTAAAATACATGAACTTATAGAAATAAGACTTTTACAAAAATGTTAATACGGATGAGGTAATAGAGAGGTTCAACAAACCGGCAGGTTGGAAGGAGAAGACAAGCGGGCACTAAGAGAGTCAGGGAATCTTGTTATGGTGGGATAAATCTGAGAATTTAAATCAAACCATTGATTTATATTAACTTAAAGAATAAATAAACAAACAATGAAACCGATTTCCATCACTTTTATTGCCTTTACAGTCCGGAACTGCCAAACTCACTGAAAAATATTACGTGCTGAAGTACATAAAAGCTCAGTATCAACCGGTTTTTCCTTATCCCGACAACTCGCAGAACAAAGAGGATCAGGCTCATGAATAAACGTTTGCCGGCCCTGTCGAAAAGTGGCCATAAAGAACTGGCAATGAGTGATATCGCCAGCAAAGCCGGCGTCTGCAAAGCGACGGTGTCACGGGCATTAAATACACCGGAGCGTGTAAGTGAAGCCACCCGTAATAAGGTGCTCGCCGTCGTCTCGGAAATGGGTTACACACCGAACAAACTGGCTGCCGGATTGCGTCAGGGAAAGTCGCGCAATATCGCCATTATGCTGCCGGATATTACCAATCCCTATTTTTCTCCGGTTATCCGCAGTATCGAGAACGTTGCTCACCGGCGGGGTTATTCAGTGATCCTGAACGATACGCAGGACAACCCGGTACTGGAAAAAACCTTCGCAGGTATGGTGAAGACCCGTCAGGTGGACGGCATCATCACGAATTCCAGCCGTATCCCCTTCGACATAGACCCGTCATTGCCCGTGGAAGAACAACTTCCTCCGCTGGTAAACGCATCTGAATTTACTGAAATTGGCGGGATCCCTAAGGTAGGCGTAGACAATTACCGTATCGGCGTAGAAGCCACGGAACACTTACTCCGGCTGGGTCACCGTCAGATCGGGATCATTGCCGGCCCTGATTCTATTAACAGTTCCCGTTTGAGAGAAACCGGCTTTCGTGATGCGATGAAGCAGGCCGGCATTCCGGTTGACGGGCGCCTGCTGTACCACGGTGATTTTTCCAGTCAGTCGGGGGTCGAAGGCGTACACCGTCTGATGCAACAGCGCAACCGGCCTACCGCCATTTTCTGCTTCGGAGATCTCGCCGCCATCGGCGCAATGCATGCTCTAAGGGAACTGGAATATTGCATACCCGACGATGTATCCATTATCAGTGTAGACGGTATTGCTTTAGGCGAATATTGCGCACCGCCGCTTACGACCATTGCCCAGCCAATGGAAGAAATTGGCGAAAAGATTGCTCATATTCTGCTGGATTTAATTGACGGTAACAGGCCGGCAGAACTGATGAATATTCTGCCCCATAAGCTGATAGTGAGAAAAAGTACCGGTCCTGTACCGCAACCCTGAAATTGTTGCTGTCAGCGCCTGGCCGGTTGTGCAAAGCAACTTATACCTGCTGAACTTTACCTGCCGGCGCAAGGCGGTTTGCAGTGAGAAACAGCAGTGCAATTACCGCTGCACCGGACGCGACAACGGCACTGAAATAGAAACTGGCTACCGGAGATATGGCCCAGATTTGTCCGCCGGCAGCAACGCCCGCAGCCTGTCCGCCACCGATACATACAGCACAGTATAATGCCTGCGCTTTGCCTTCATGGGCAGTGTGCACGCATTGCTTGAACAGCAGCACCGCCACCGTATGAACTGCACTGAAAGACACGCCGTGGAGTAACTGCAACAAAGTCAGCTCTGCAACATTGCCTGCCTGCATCCCTGTTCCCAACCAGCGAAAGGCTGTCAGACACAGGCTCACCAGCAAAATGAACCGTAAACTGAAGCGGCGCATAACCCAGGGCATAGCGGCAAACATCAGTAATTCAGACGCAACAGCGACAGTCCACAGATTGCCGGTAACGGCCGCACTGATACCTTCCTGCTTGAGAAACAGACTGTAATAGCCGTAATAGCTGCCATGACTGAAGTTCACCAGAAAGAACACCACCAGCAACAACCACAGCACCGGATTTTGCCAAATCCCGCCGGGCTGTTCCAGATTGCCGTCCGGTTGTTCCTTTACAGGCTGGTCGCGATTGACCAACGTCATCAAACATAATGTGAACAGCAAGCCGGCGACAATGTAAGGCAACAATGCCACAGAATAAAGATTGATGATCTGTCCGGTAAGCCACACAGCGCTTAAGAAACCGAAGGAACCCCACAGTCTTATTCTGCCGTAACGGTGAGAATCTTTTCCCAGGTGATTCAGCGTGATAATTTCGAACTGGGCATTCAGTCCCTGCCAGCAGAACGCACTGGCACATACTGCCAGAACCAGCGCCCAGTAATGTTCAAAAAAGGCAAACACACACAGAAAAATCAGCGCTGCCGCTAAATTTCCGGCACGGATAACACGCAGGCGGGAAGATGCGCGGTCACACACCTCGCCCCACACGTAGGGAGCAATGAGGGTTGTCACCATCTGCAGTGCGGTGAGCTGTCCGGTCTGCCAGGCGCTGTAGCCCATCGACTCCATAAACAGCATCCAGTAAGGCAGCATTGTGCCGAGTACCGCACAGACAAAAAAATAAACCCCGGACAGCCGCCAGTAAGGCACGGCCGGTTCGGGGTTTCTGCTGGTAAACATCCTTGTTCAGACTCAGTGCTACGGGGTAGTGTTACTGAGCTTAATAGCGTCTTCGTTGATAACCCGCACTTCACGCTGCGGGAACGGGATCTCAATATCGTGTTCGCGGAGGGTTTCAAATACCATCAGCAGCAAGTCGCCGCCCACGCGGTTCTGACCGTCATCCACACCTTCCATCCAGAACTCAACGAACATGTTTACGCCGGAGTCACCAAAGCTGTCGATTTCACAATCCGGCCGGTATTCAATCTCCACATCATCGCCGCTGATCACCTGAGGATGTTCACTCACGGCATCTTTAATGATTTCAACCATTGAGCGGATATCCGTTCTGTAAGCAACAGAGAAATCAATCCGGTAACGTTGTTTTGAATCTTTGTGTGTCCAGTTTACCAGCAACGAGTTGATGAACTTCTCGTTAGGCACCAGGATATCTTTACCGTCGTAAGTCTCCAGCACCGCATAACGCATTTTAAATTCACGGACAAACCCTTTGCTGCCGTCGTCCAGTTCAACGTAGTCACCGACAGTTAAAGAACGGTCGAGCAGGATAATAATACCGGAGATAAAGTTCGACGCGATGGACTGCAAACCAAGACCAAGACCCACACCCACAGCACCACCAAATACGGCCAGCGCAGTCAGGTTAATTCCCATGATATTAAGCAGCAACAGGAAGATAACGCAGAACAGCGCCACTTCGAACAGCTTGGCGAACACTTCTTTGGTGGTGACATCCAGCTTCTTATGGTTGCGGATAATATCCTTACCCATGGAGTTTGAAGCACGGCCAAGCCAGAACAGTAAAATACCGAAAATAAGCACACGGGCGATACCGTAAGCAGAAACATCAACGTTGCCCACGCTGAAAGAAACCGTTTGCAGCGCGCCGATAACTTTAGGCAGCACGTCAATCAGATGAAGGAAAACAATGGGGATCCCCACCCAGCGCAGAAACGCCGCTATCCCTTTATTGGAAACGAACTCACGGATGCAGGAATGAATGAAGATCAGCACTGCGATAACCACTGCGATTTCCAGCAGCCATGCATCCAGCTGATATTTTTTGCCCAGTACCGAAGTCAGTTTCAGTAACGTGATAGTAATAATAGGGAATAATGTGCCGCCGAGGCGATACACAAACATTTGCAGTGAGTGTGCGCCTTCTTTCGGCTCCTGCCGTGTCAGCACAAACAAACTGCGGATCTTCCTTGATACCAGCCATCCCACCAAATAAATCGCCAGCAACGCAGCAACCTGATACAGGAAACCGGGGCTTACCACCGCTTCCTGTACGTGCTGAAACTGACTTTGTAACTCTGCAACAAAATTTTCCATCAATAAACCTGTTTGAGGATTTTTAACGGGCTTGTTGTATCGTCATTTACCGGTGTGGTAAAGCTTTTCCTTATATTATTTCAATGTTCTGCGACCAGTGCACTGAGTTCTGATTTAAGGATGTTCTTCCTGACCTTTCCGGCACCTGTACGGGGTAATGCGTCCAGCAACCGGACATGTTTGGGTAGTTTATAACGGGCCAGCCCTTTTTCCATTTCCCTTAATAAGCCTTCCTTGTCGAAAGATTCATGACTCACCGACGGCACCACAAACAGACAACCGGATTCTCCCCACTTTTCGTCCGGTACACCTATCAGCGCACATTCCAGTATTTGCGGGAAACGCAGTGCTACAGCCTCAACTTCAGCGGGATACACGTTCTCGCCGCCGGAGATGAACATATCTTTGATGCGATCCACAATCCGGATATAGCCGTCCTCGTCGCTCACGCCAATATCACCGGTCTGAAACCAGCCGTCAGGTGTGAAACTGCGTTCATAAGCGCGGTGGTTCTTCCATACATCCACAAACAGGTTCGCCCCCTTGATCTGTATTTCACCGGCTTCACCAAATGCCACCGGCTGATTACCCGGCCCGGTCAGCCGCACATCGATACGGTGTGTAGGTAAACCGACGTAACCGGCTTTCTGATCGATAATACGCATATCAAAACTCATCCCGAGCACGGTGCCGGCTTCACTCATGCCATACCCGTCCACGATGGGGATGCCGTCATTTAACCATGCTTTGATCTGTACTTCCGGATGAGGCGCACCACCGGTCAGCAGCGCTTTCAGTCCTGTCATTTTTGACGCATCAAAATGTGCCAGTTGACGAAGGGCATTGGCCATTTGGGGTACACAGAAATAATGACTGACCGCCAGCTCAGGATCACACAACCGGTCAAAGGTACGTGCCGGCTCGAATCCGTCAGAAATGATTAACCGCCCACCGAAGTAAAGCGCAGGACGCACACAGGAAATCAGGCCGATGACATGGAACATAGGTGTTTCGCACAAAAAGGTACTGTGTTCATCCACATGCCCCAGCAGCGCCATATTCTGCGTGGTTTCCATAATGGTTTGTTCGGTATGTACAATACCTTTCGGTAACCCTGTTGTGCCTGATGTGTACAGGATAAGCGAAGGTGCGGCTGAGTTCTCGTTACTGATAACAGAGGGTGTCAGTTCGCTGACCAGATCAGGCAATGTGGAAAGCGCTACATAGGGCAAACCGGCACGGTCAGCCTCTTTATCGCCACATACCAGCGAAGGCTCGCAATCATCCAGTAATTGCATCAGTTCTTCCTGAGACAAACGCCAGTTCAGAGGAACAAATAGCACCCCTGCCCGTCCGCAAGCCAGATGCAGCGCCACGGTTTCAGCAGAATTTCTCGCCAGACAAACCAGCCTGTCCCCCTTATGCACACCTTGTTGTGACAACCAGGTCACCAGGCGGGAAACGAAACCGTCCCACGCCTCATATGTCCAACGACGCTGCGAGGTAATGTCGTATACCGCTTCGTCTCCGGGACGCAGACGGGCCTGAAAAGAGAGAAAATCCATGCTGCTCACTCCGCTTACTTCTGCTGACTCTTATCGTATGCACCCAGACCCGGCTTATAGGTCTTGTCATCAATAAACTGCTTGATGCCTTCTTTGCGGCCATCGTTATCGAAGCTGTTTGCTGCTTCCTGCGCACGTACCAGATAGTCTTCCGCATTGTCGTAAGTCATTTCTTTCACGCGGCGGATGGCATCTTTTGTGGCTTTCAGGGCGACCGGATTTTTGCCTTTCAGCACATCACATACCGTCTGTACGCGGGCTTTCAGCTCACTCAGCGGTACCGCTTCGTTAACCAGTCCCCACTCAGCCGCAGTTTTACCGTCAATGTTTTCCCCCATCATGGCGTGGTACATAGCTTTACGCAGTGGCAGCAAATCAGCCACGACCTTACTGGCACCGCCGCCCGGCAAAATACCCCAGTTAATTTCACTCAAACCGAATGTGGCTTCTTCGGCCGCAAATGCGAGATCACAGCCGAATAACGGGCCATACGCACCGCCAAAACACCAGCCATTGATCATGGCAACCGTTGGCTTGTGGTACCAGCGCAGACGGCGCCACCAGCCGTAAGCTTCTGACTGCGCCCTGCGTGTTGCGCCCAGGCCTTTCGCTTCGTTTTCTCGGAAATATTCTTTTAAATCCATGCCCGCACTCCAGGAAGTGCCTTCCCCTGTCAGCACCAGTACGGCTACATCGTCGCTGTACTCCAGCTCATCCAGTACCCGCATCATCTGGCGGTTCAGCGCCGGATTCATGCAATTGCGTTTTTCCGGACGGTTCAGGGCAACCCACGCCACCCCGTTTTCGATTGTCACCGCTACGGTGTTTGCTTCCTGATTTTCTGTACTCACAATCATTCCTTACTCAAAACGATAAAATTCAATACTTTAAAAAATTAAATGGGATAGTGGCCGGGTTCAGTTTCCACAGTGATCCAGCGCAGTTCTGTAAACTGGTCGATACCGGCTTTGCCGCCAAAGCGTCCGTAACCAGAGGCTCCCACACCGCCGAAGGGCATTTGCGCCTCATCGTGCACAGTAGGGCCATTCACGTGGCAGATACCTGACCGAATTTTTCCGGCGACCTTCATGCCCCGTGCCGCATCGCGGGTGAATACCGCCGCACTCAGTCCGTACTCAGAATCGTTGGCAATTCGCACCGCATCCGCTTCGTCTTTTGCACGGATCATCGCCACTACCGGACCGAAGCTTTCTTCACTGTAAATCGCCATGTCCGCGGTGACTTTATCCAGCACCGTAGCCGGCATTAGCACCGATGTAGCTTTACCGCCGGTAAGGATCACAGCACCTTTGCTGACCGCGTCGTCAATCAGCCCGTTGACCTTTTCAACAGTTTTCTGGTCAATCACCGCACCCAACGGGGTGTTCCCTTCACGGGGATCGCCGGTTTTCATGGTGGATACTTTCGCTGCCAGCTTGTCGGCAAAAGCATCAGCCACCGCATCTACCACAACCAGACGCTCGGTAGACATACAGATCTGGCCCTGATTCATAAACGCGCCGAAGGAGGCCGCTTTCACCGCTTCGTCAAGATCAGCATCGTCCAGTACCAGCATAGGGGCTTTACCACCCAGCTCCAGCAAGCAGGGCTTCAGATGTTCTGCTGCCCGTTTTGCGATAATGCGGCCCACGGCGGTTGAGCCGGTGAAGTTAATGCGTTTTACCGGTTTGGCATCAATCAGCGCGCCCACAACATCTGCGGCATCTTCCGGCGCATTGGTGACGATATTTACTGTATTTTCAGGGAATCCGGCTTCTGCCAGCGCTTCGATGATCAGCGAATGAGTGCGCGGGCACACTTCCGATGCTTTTAAGATCACTGCATTGCCGCAGGCAAGTGCCGTGGAAATGGCGCGAACACCCAGAATAATTGGCGCATTCCAGGGGGCAATCCCCAGAATGACACCAACCGGAACACGCTGAGCCATGGCAACACAGCCCGGTTTGTCAGACGGGATAACTTCACCGCTGATTTGTGTAGTCAGTGAGGCGGCTTCACGCAGCATGGAAGTTGCTAACATCAGGTTGAACATAGCCCAGCCTGCAGTGGCGCCCGTTTCTTCCATCATGGCTTTGACGAAATCGTCTTTCTTACCTTCAAGGGCAATGGCAGCCTGAGACAGGATGGCACGGCGCTGGTTAGGGCCAAAACCGGACCAGATTTCAAAGCCTTGCTGTGCTTTTTCGGCAACAGCCTGCATGTGTGCACCTTTCATTGCCGGTGCCTCACTGGCAACTTCGCCGGTGAGCGGGTTTAAGCGGGTAAAGTTCATCATCACTCCGTTTTCCGGTGGATTAGTTATTTTGTGACGGCAGACAAAGAAGAATGCGTTGCTGTTCCCCGTCCGCCCTGTTTGTTGTTTAAGAAATAAATCGCCAGTGTGGCTACCAGCGCGCCTGTGCCCATGGCAATGGCGACACCCTGCAGGCTGACACCATTTGTGAAAAGTAGTCCGGCAACCACCGGGCTCAACGCCGCACCACCGCGACCGATGCCAATTACCACGCCCGTGCCGCTTGCCCGCACGTTCGCCGGGAACGCCTGTGCCATCAGTCCGTAAAGCCCCACAACACCGGCATTAGTGAAAAACCCTGTGGCTGCGGAAACCAGCGCCAGCGTGCTTAAGTCGCTGTAACCAATGCCAAATACCGACACCATCACGAAAGCCAGAATAAGTACCGGTATCATGGTGAGGCGTAAATTCAGCTTGCTGGTTAGCAGTCCCAGTAAGATGGCACCAACCGCACCGCCCAGGTTTGCCCACACCAGCACCTGACCGGCCTGTGCAGCACCAAAGCCCATGTCCACCACAATTTTCGGGATCCATTTTAGAATGAAGTAGAACGTCATGATTTGTGCAAAGTATGCCACCATTAACAGCAGCGTGAGCTTGCGCATTTCAGGCGAAAACAGTGTGCTGTAACTGGATTTTTTGGCTGATACTGCCGGCGCAGGCAATGCATCCAGCAGAGGCTTTTTCATACGCGCAAGCATATGATTAACCTTGTCCAGCGTTTTTTCTTTCGGATGGTTAACCATGTACAGCAGAGATTCAGGCAGCCAGAACGCCACCACCAGCATGAACAGACCGGTAATGCTGCCGCCGAAAATAAATACGGCACGCCAGGTGTGGGTTTCCAGCAACATTGACGCAATACTTCCGCCAAGCACTGCGCCGATGGGATAGCCGGTGGCCATGATAATGACGCAAAGGTTACGGCTTTTCTTATTCGCAAATTCCGATACCATGGCGTTTGTAGAAGCCAGCATTCCGCCAATTCCCAAACCGGTAATGAAGCGGATGATCAACAGTGTCATCACGCTATCGACGAACGCTGCACCAAACATACCAGCGGTCATCAGTACCAGACAAAACTGAATCGTAGGTTTGCGGCCAAACTTATCGGCAATGCCGCCCAGAAAAATAGAACCGAAGGCCATACCCACCAGCTCCATGGCCAGCACCACACCCAGCTCGGCGCGGTTAATCCCCCACTCTGCCGCAATTCCCGGCGAAGCAAAGCTGATAGCCAGAACATCAAAGCCATCCAGCGCATTAAGAGAGATACAAATGATAATTGCCACCCATTGCACAGGGCTCAGTTTGGAATCATCAAGAATTGCAGTTAAAGACATAGTGACCATCCTCTAAGTCACATACGCAAAAAGAAAACAAGGTGTCAGGCGTAAATGACTTGTGTAATCGTTAAACACGATATTAACAATTAAACACATTCTGAGAATGGCATAAAGTGACTAATTACTTTGCAAAAAGTGACGCTATATATTTTATGCAAAGAATTTTAAAATTTGCTGTCAGCCAGAAGCTGTTGTTAAGGTCCTTTGCGGACTGCCCGGTGGAGACCCGGAAGGCTCAAGCGGAACCGGTGAAGCCATGATACGATACGGGCGTATCAGCGGCAGCCAGTGCCATCTTATTACAGACCGATCATTTCCATCCTAAAGTGTCATCTTACACTTGTCGCTGTAAACCTGACTTCTGTCTGCTTCGTGAGCACAGTATGATTGCATAGCATGATTGTCGCCTTTACACTCAGTGACACTTTGCCTGAAAATTTACAAGGATTATCAATGACGGACTCTTCCCGCAGACAATTTATGACCACCGCCGGAGCATTGGCAGCCGCCGCGGCCCTGCCCGCTTCTGCGCAAGCTGCCTCATCAAACTGCTCGCTGGATGCGCCCGTACTCCACATAGTGTATTTCTGGCTGGCAAATCCGGACTCAGCGGAAGATAAAGCGATACTGATTAAAGGTTTGAAATCTCTTCAGGCTATTCCTCAGGTTCAGGCGCTGCACGTAGGTGTACCGGCCTCAACCCTGAAGCGGGATGTGATTGACAATAGTTTTCACGTGTCTGAATTAATGATATTCAACTCTGTAGAAGATCAGGATGCGTATCAAACCCACCCGGTTCACCTGAAGTTCGTAGAAGAATGCTCGCACCTGTGGGAACGTGTTGTGGTTCATGACTCATTGTCAGCCTGACTTGAGCCTGACCGCTGCCGGCCAGAGTAGAAAGATCCATTTTTTTCTTTAACAGGTCACGCAGCTTAAAATGCCACCAGAAATTTGTGAGAACAATAACATACTGAGACATAGCGTTTATGTTTTTCAAACCGGAAACCAGCTACCCATGAAAACTGCTTTTCTCTTTTTAATCTTTTGTTTGTTCAGCCGGATGATTTGCGCCGGCGAATTCAGCGCCGCGAATATAGAAACCACCACACCTTACCGTGCACCGGTAATGATTCAGGGACCTATGCCCATTGAAGCTGAATATTTTGCCAGTCTTCTCACCGGCGTCACCATAGAGAAATCAGGCACCACCACCTTCTATAAAGGTTTGCTGAATAATTACCCTGTTGTGGTCGCGCAAACCGGCAAAGGCCTTGAGAATACCGCTGCGGCCACTGCGGTGGGCATCACCCGGTATCATCCTGTAGCCATTATTAATCAGGGCACTTCAGGCGGTCACGATCCGGCTTTGCTGGTCGGTGATATTGTGCTCGGTAAACGTGCACTGAACGCAGGAAATTTTAAAACCCCTTTCAGGGAAAAGGGTGAAGGCTCTGCGCCATTAAGCTGGAAACCCATGGACTTACTGGCCTCGTCAGGCAGTGCCGGTGAAGGGGAGTCAGCAAAGAAATCAGAGAGGATCCGCTATTATGTGGGTGACAGTAAACTGCTGGCATCCGCCCATGCCATAAGCGGTCAATACAAACGGGGAAAAGTAACGGAAGGCACTATTGCCAGCGCAAATTTCTGGAATAACGAGTTAGACCGGATTGCCTGGCTCCATGAACATTTCGGTACCAGTACAGAGGAAATGGAAACCGCCGCAGCGGCGCAGATTGCTCACGCGTATGATGTACCGTTTCTGGGAGTGCGGGTGTTATCGAACAATCTGACTAACGGCGGACACTACGATCCTTCAACGGCCAAGGACTGTCAGCAGTTTGTCCGTGACCTCGTTACCCATTACATCGCATCATTAGAGGCGAAATAAGCAGACTGTTTTTGAGCCGCAGGTTGCTGCGGCTCTTTTCAGTAAAGCCGGATTATTTAAGTTCGATATCACTGCGCGAGGGCAACGCATCAAACGCACCGTACTTTGAAACTGCATGGGCGCCGCAGCGGGTAGCAAAACGCAGAGAAGACATAATGCTTTCAAAGTTGCCTGCCCAGGCCACAAATGACGCTTTATCCTGTACTTCTTCTGCTAACGTGAATAAGAACCCGCCCACGAAGGCATCACCGGCTGCTGTGGTATCTACTGCACTGACAGGAGGCGTAGGATAAATACCGTTGGTGTCGTGACTGTAAAAAGCCACCGGATTTGCGCCATCCGTAACCAATACCAGCGACACACCGCAGTCCATCCAGCTTTGAATCTGCCCGTCGATATTCGACTCGCCATACAGCTCAATGAGCTCCTCTTTGCTGGCCTTTATCACATCCACCTGTTTTGCCGTTTCATCAATAAAATACGGTGCCAGGGAAGGCTCTGCCCAGAATGCAGGACGTAAATTAATATCCAGACACAGAATGCTGCCTGCCCCTTTGAACCCGTCAATGGCAGACAAGGTGACTTGGCGTAAATCCGGCGTGCTCACTGAGCCCGAGCAGAAACTGACAATGCGGGGTTTCTCAAATAATGCAGGCACCAGGTCTGCTTCTGAGATATCAGTATGGGCCGCATTGTCGATATAAAAATCGAAAGATCTTTCACCGTCAGCGTCAAGGCCGACAAAAGCCAGAGCGGTTTTCCCTTTTTCAGAATATGTGGTGAAAGCGGTATTCACCTCAAGGGCTTCCAGTGTTCGGTGCAGGTAATGACCAAACTGATCTTTCCCCAGCTTACCGAACAGATAGCTTTCGCCACCCAGTTTGGCAACTGCAACAGCAACATTCGCAGGTGCGCCACCGGCAAATTTTCTGAAGCTTTCCGTTGCGTCTGTAATTCCGGGCTGCCCCTTGTCAGACAGCATGTCGATTAAGGCTTCTCCCATGCATAACACTTGCATTTGCATTCTCCTTACTGATTGTGCAACAGATAAACCGGCTTACTGAAAAAGCAAACCTGCGAGATTGATATCAAAGCGCAGCCCCAGCACCACGGCATCACTTAGGTCTTCCTGTCTGGCTTTGTCGCCAAACTGATCGGGATTAACGATGTAATGGATGTTGGGCTGAATGCGGATGTTGTCGTTCACATGAATGCCGTAACTCAGTTCCATCATTGCCTGCATACTGGCGGGACGGCCTGAACCTTCGTTAAGGTTGCGCAAAATAAACTGGTCTTCAATGGCGTCATGGCTGTAATGTTGCTCTGTATACACAAAGGCGACCGTATCTTTATCGCGGCCCGGGAATGTCCCCCGCTTCACAAAGCCGGCCTTAAAATAAAAATCTTCAATCAATTCACCGGAGGTGCCGGTAAGCACAGCACCAAACAAGGTGACGCTGCGCTGAGAGTTCAGGTCGGGTCTCAACACGGTCTGTTCGAATCTTGCAAATACACCGGAACGGCCGTTGCGGGTGGCGTAGTCATTTCCGCTCAATGCGGCATAATCACCGTTCTCGTCTTTTGACGGGTCGTTATAATCAGCACCGTCATACCAGCCGCCCACTTCGTAGCGGCGCGGATAGTCATCATTGTCCCATGTCGTCTGATACCCCAGCGTGACAGGCACCACCACCCCGGTAGAATCTTCAACTCCCCAATCCAGGCCATGATCGTCTGACGCCTGGTGAGGAGTATTTTCTTCGTAAACACCGGCATGGAAATAGGTTTTGTCGTTCAGCCAGAATTTAGCATGACCACCCCAGCTGGACACCGGCCACCAGGTAAAGTTACTGGTACGGAACACGAATGTGGGATTGCCGCACGCAGAGTTAGTCTGAAAATACTGACACAGCTCGGAACCCAGAAAACTGATATTGGCGACAGTGCGGCCGGCTTCAACCTGAAGTTGCCCGTCAAGAAAGTGTTTTTCTACGGTAAAACGGGCCAGACGGCTGTTCTGTCCGCCATAAATTTCCTGCACCGATGTACTGTTGCCAATGTATTTTGGTGCAAGGTTTTGTCCGTGACGGTTAGTCACTGCCACATGGATTGTGGTGTCTTTCCAGTCAGATGCCTTCTCCATGTCGAAATCTGCACCCACAAAAAGCTGCCCGGCATAGGCACTGCCCCGCTGTTGGCCGCCATTCACATTCGCTGCCGCTTCGCCGGTATAGCTGGCCTGGAAATTAACGTAATCAGGCATGTCCTGTGCACTTACCTGCCCGGAGGCAAGAAGCAGAGCGATGGTTGCACCACAGGTTGAACCGGCCTGAGACACCTTTGTCATCAGCGGTTTACGGGAGGAAATTTCAGATATCAATGAAGGAAAAAAACGCATGCAGCATCCCCTGGCAAAGTGTGATTTCAATCCACAACACGATCACACCGTGTTAACAGTGACTTCAAGGAGACGCAATTTAATGCAGCTGAATCATTAAATCAACTATATTTATTTAATAATTATTGACGAATTGTTAAAGACTGTACTGCGCGAGTAAGGGCAAATTGGCGCTGCCAAAGGACTGGGCATCCGCCCCGACCGAGCCTCCGCGTAAGATTAACGAAGATAATCCCCGGAAGTCAGCCGACTGTAAAAGGTGCCCGCAGCGACTGAGCAATTCTGCTTTGATGTTGTCTGGCAGAGCGCCTTCAATAACCACCGCATCAAGGTCCAGAAAGGCATGGGCACTCATGGCACTGTGCACAATGCCGGTAGCCACAGAGTCCAGCCATTCGCTGATCCCGGGCACATCTTCAGGCCATACTTGTTGCCTTCCATGCAGGAATGCCGTGTCCTGCCCCGCCTCTTTCAGGGTTTTCTCCAGCAGGTATATTGATGCCACATCAAGAAGCTGGCCGCCGGCAAGACTGCCCGGATAAGGCAGAGACCCCACCGCACCGGCATTACCGTGACGACCGGTATGTAACTGCCGGTTCAGTACCATACCGCCACCGATGAAGGTGCCGACAAAGCAATACAGGTAATCGTTGAGATCCCGGTGTTCACCAAACCAGAGTTCGGCAGCACAGGCTGCGGTGTCATCGTTGCACAGATAAACTGGCAAATCGGTGATCTTCTGAATGGCAGCAGGAACATCAAAGTCCTGCCATTCTGACAATGCCTCTTCCGGCGCGCCGGCCTGCTCGCTCCAGCGCCAGATTTCAAATGGCATGGCGACACCCACACCACTCACACGCAGTTTTTCCCCGTCACTTAAGGTTGATAACATCGCCCGTATCCCCTTTTCTGCGAAGCGGATCATGGCATCCACTGCCGGATAGTCCCACTGCTCCCGAAGTGACGAGCGTACTTTGCCGCAAAAATCGATAAGGGTGATCTGAATACTCCGGCGACCAATTTTGATACCGACCCCATAAGCCCCGTCTGCCTTAAGAGAGAAGGGTACGGTGGGTTGTCCCCGCTTACCTCTTTGGGGCTCCCCGCGCAACAACAGCCCGTCTTCTTCCAGTTTATTGATTATTACAGTGGCGGCCTGGGCTGACAGGCCTGTTTCATTGGCTATACGGGCTTTGGGCAATTCCTGATGCTGACGGATCAGCGTCAGAATGCGGCGTTCGTTCAGTGCCCGCAGACCTGACTGGCCTTTCAGCGGGGTGCTTTTTTGCCAGAATCCATGGGGTTCAACTTGCTGGCCGGAAGAATTTGCAGGCATATGAGACATCTTATTTTCATTAAATCAACAACGTATAGTAGTCCTTCCATTCCCTGCTGCCTAGTCCCCTGGCAAAATGCCCCCTTAAAGTCATCCGGGAGAAAGAAAAACAATTAAATAAATTATGTTGATTTATTGACACATAAAATTTTTGTTGTTTAAATCGCTTAACTAATTGTTTACATGCTGAGGAATGACCGTGCAAAAACGCGCGCCACTGGTTTCTAAAGAAACGCTTGTCCCATTCATTTTGCTCACCATCTGCTTTGCAGCCTGGGGCGTTGCCGCCAACATGACGGACCCGCTGGTAAAGGTATTCAGTAAAATATTTACCATGTCGTCATTACAGTCTGCACTGGTGCAGTTCGCATATTACGGCGCTTACTTTTGCCTGGCAATTCCCGCAGCATTTATTAACAAACGGTTTTCCTACAAAACAGGTGTGTTAACAGGCCTGGGCTGTGCTGCCACCGGCGCATTTCTGTTCTACCCCGCCAGCCAGACCATGACTTACGGTTTCTTTCTGGCGGCGCTGTTTGTTCTCGCCGGCGGTCTGTCGATTCTGGAAACCTCTGCTAACCCTTATGTTATGGCCATGGGATGCGAAAAAAGCGCAACCCGACGCTTAAACCTGGCCCAGGCGTTTAACCCTGTGGGCACAAACTTAGGGGTTTTCCTGGCGGCAACCCTAATCTTACCCAACCTTAATCAGGCCTCAGCGGAAGAGCGGGCGGCCATGTCGGTTGCAGAATTGAAATCAGTCATTGGTGCTGAGCTCGACGCCGTTATGTTGCCTTACGTAGGCATGGCCTGCGTGCTGGTGCTGGTATGGATTGCCATTGCATGTATTAAAACGCCGGTAAATGAATCCACAGAATCCCGCAGTGAAAATGTGCAGCTGGGCGCGTCACTGAAACGTTTGCTGGGTAACCGCCACTATCGTTTAGGTGTGCTGGCTCAGTTCTTTAATGTAGGCGCGCAAACCTGCGTCTGGACTTTCACAATTCAGTACGCCATGAAGGCCGTGGGCGGTAATGAAGTAGATGGCGGACAAATTCTGCAGTACAGCATGATTGTGTTTCTGATCTCCCGGTTTGTCATGACCTGGCTGATGCAGTTCCTTTACCCTGCCCGCCTGCTGATGATCATGTCATTAGTTGCCGCAGGCCTGTGTATCATCATGACTCAGTCACCGGATTTCATCGGCGTCATTTCACTGGTATCAATCTCTGCCTGTTTGTCTTTAATGTTCCCGACGATTTACGGTATCGCACTGGACGGACTGGGCGAAGACACCAAACTGGGCGCGGCTGGTCTGGTCATGGCCATCCTCGGCGGTGCAATTCTGCCACTGTTCCAGGCTGCACTTATCGATTCATCCGGCATCGTTGTGTCATATATCGTACCGGCCATCTGCTTCCTGCTGGTCGCCGGCTACGGGTTGTTCGACATCAAATCTCACCCTACACGGGTTGCCCATTCTGACGGTTCTGAAAAGGTTACATCAGAAGAGCAGTTAATGGCGAAGTAACGGGCGCGGACGATTAATAAAAATGTATAGAAAGGCGACGGTTGTCGCCTTTTTTGCGGGCGTTTTTTCGACAAATAAAGCATGTGTGGACTCTTTTTAACATGATGTACTACGCTGTAATACAAAATCTTTGGAGATAACTTATGAGTATTACGAGTGTCCGTCTCAATGACGATATAGAGAAGCCACTGGATTCTCTTGCGAAAAAGCTGGATCGAAGTAAAAGCTACCTTATCAATCAGGCGGTGAGAGAGTTCATTGCCAGGCAAGCTGTTGATGACGCCCGATGGGAAGAAACTCTGGAAGCAATAGAGTCAGTCAACAGGGGGGAGCTGATTGATGATTCAGAAGTGAATGCATGGCTCAATAGCTGGGGTTCAGACAAACTGAAAAAAACGCCTTCAATATGAAACTTCAGTATACGCCGCAAGCGGTGGATGATTTGAAACGTTTACACGACTTCGTCGTATTAAAAAGCCCATTAGCGGCAAGAAAAATTGCAATTGAAATTCAGGACGCAGCGTAACGGCTAAAGCACTTTCCGGAAATAGGTTTACCGGTTCTGGCAAGCCCTTCACCAGAATGTTTCAGAGATATCTATATTGGCAATTACACGATTCGCTACCAAATAAAATCGTCCGGACTCATCTACATTTTGTGGATCTGGCATAACAAAGAAACCGAAAAAGATTCATAAGCAAGAAAGCGGACTGATGTTCTTCTTGTCCGCATCCCTACTAATTATGGCTTTATATGCCAGCATCACATCAACCGGTTAACCCCTGACAACAGCGCTTTAATCGCGGCAGTGATGATATTGCTGTCGCTGGCACAGCCGAAGGTGGAATCAGCCCCTTCCAATTTCACTTCGATGTAGCACACGGCTTTTACGCCTGCACCTTCACCCACCGCGTGCTCGTGATAATCTGCCACTTCCACTTTTTTATTCAGGAAAGTGCTCAGGGCATTGGCCGCCGCTTCAACCGGACCGTTACCGGTGCCCCCTATAGTGTAAACTTCGTTATTCAGGGCAAACTGAATACTCACCGATTGCTCACCGCTTGCCACCGACGTAATCGTGCTGCCGGTATAGGCGAAAGGCGTTGCGGCATCGAAATATTCCTGCTCAAAGACTTCTTTCATACGTTTTGCCGACATTTCTTTGCCGGTGCTGTCGTTTTCACGCTGCACAGTACGGCTGAATTCAATTTGCAGTTTTCGCGGCAGTTGCAGATTCGCTTCCTGTTCGAGCAGGAAGGCCACACCGCCTTTACCGGATTGGCTGTTTACGCGGACAACCGCTTCAAATCCGCGCCCCACATCTGCTGGATCGATGGGCAAATAAGGTACACGCCAGCGGCCGTCTTTACTCTGCACCGCCATCCCTTTTTTGATAGCGTCCTGATGTGAACCGGAAAAAGCGGTGTAAACCAGTTCACCGGCATAAGGATGACGGGGATGCACAGGCAACTGATTGCACTCTTCCACCAGCTTACGGACCTGATCGATATCAGAGAAATCCAGTTCCGGTGACACGCCCTGGGAATACATGTTCATTGCCAGAGTCACAATATCCACATTACCGGTACGTTCGCCATTGCCGAACAGGCAGCCTTCGATACGGTCAGCTCCCGCCATTAATGCCAGTTCAGCAGCCGCCACAGCGGTACCCCGGTCGTTGTGCGGGTGCACACTTAACACAATACAATCCCGCCGATTCAGGTTGCGGTGCATCCACTCAATCTGGTCGGCATAGGTATTCGGCGTATTCATTTCCACCGTCGCCGGTAAGTTGATAATGATTTTGTTCTCTGTGGTTGGCTGCCAGATGTCCACCACCTCATCCACGACCTCTTTAACAAAGTCGATTTCGGTACTGGAAAACACCTCTGGGGAATACTGATAAGTCCAGTTCACTTCCGGTGCGCCGGCGGTCAGTTCCTTCACCCAGCGGGTACCGGTCAGGGCGATGTCTTTCACCCCAGCTTTATCAGTGTTGTACACAATCTCACGGAAGTCCGGCGCAAGGGGATTGTACATGTGTAAAATAGCATTGCGGGCGCCCCGTAAGCTTTCAACAGTGCGCTCAATCAATTCATAGCGGGCCTGAGTCAGCACTTCTATGGTGACGTCATCAGGAATATGGTTGCCTTCAATCAGTAGCCTGACAAATTGAAAATCGATATCTGATGCCGATGGAAAACCCACTTCGATTTGTTTAAAACCGATGGACACCAGCTTTTTGAAGAAACGCAATTTGGTTTCAATCGACATCGGGTCGATAAGCGCCTGATTGCCATCGCGGAGGTCTGTACTCATCCAGACAGGTGCCTGTGTAATGGCTTTATTTGGCCACTGACGTTCAGGTAAGGATACGCCAATGAATCGCTGATATTTGGTATGAGGATGAGTAAGCATGAAACGAAGACTCCGGGATGTATAACGGTTCACGTAGTGTACGCGATATCTGTTGGCAGAGGATTGCTATCACTTGCTTATTTCACACCCTTGAAGCAATAATATAGCTCAAATTATCACTTCAATGACTTTTAATGCCAGACAGGAGAGCGAAAGTGGAATTAGACAAGACTGACAGACAAATACTGGAAACGTTGCAAAAACACGGTCGTATTTCAAATCAGGAACTGGCTGAAGCCGTCAACCTTTCTCCTTCCCCCTGCCTGAGGCGGGTAAAGCAACTGGAAGACAGCGGCTTTATTGACGGCTATGTTGCGCTGGTTAATGCACGAAAATTGGGACTGACCCTGGTGTCGTTTATTCAGATCGTCATGGACAAGCACACCCCCGAACGATTCGAGAAGTTCGATAATGCTATTGCCACCTTTCCTGAAGTACTCGAAAGCCATTTGATCACCGGTCAGTCTGCAGATTATCTGTTAAAAGTCATCGTAAAAGACATGGATGACTTTCAGCAATTCCTGCTTAATAAACTCACCCGTGTAGAAGGCGTCAGCGGCGTGCATTCCTCTTTTGTGCTGAAATCCCCCAGGAAAAGTACTGCTGTGCCGGTGTAAGGGTGACTTTATCGTTTGAGCTGCCCTGGCGGTCAAAAGGCCGTTACCTATTCACTGATCCCGTAAACAAAAACGACGCAGGTTTTCACTGCACACACCAATATGAACAGTTTAATCTTCTGTCAGGGTTAATGCCGGCAGCCTTCGGGAATGCAGCGGTGGCCTATGACAGTACGACGTTGACGGGAATATTCCTTCGCAGGGAGCCGCTTCAGTGGTTTGCGGTACAGGGATTACAGTCATATGAACACAACAAGCTGGCAGTTGAAGTGATGTCCCGCTGGTTAAATACGGTGGATACCTACTACAAAGCCAACCATACGCTGATGGAGAAATACAATGTGGAAGACATTGCCACCTCTGCCAGCGGCGGCGAATACGAAGTACAACATGGCTTCGGCTGGACCAATGGTGTAACGCAGGTTTTTGCCAAAGCGCTGCGTACCGGCACGCCTGCCAGCCCTGCTTTGTAAAAGCATTTGCATTAGCCCGCATTGCCCGTTAAGGTTGCCTCAACAATCAACGGGCAATGCTTCAGTGTTAACGTGATCCCTCATTAGTTAGCGTCTCTGAAGCCGGACCTTGTGTCTGTCCCCCTGCTCCTGTCATACTTTTCACTATTACACCCTCACAGGGTGACTCCGGAGTTTTTATGAAAGTACAATCTGTTGCCGCTCTGGCTGCACTGGGATTTATATTATCGGCCCCTGTAAATGCTGCATCATCATTGCAGGATTTAAAGAAGGCGCTTACTAAGACGGAAACCACAGAACCCGCAACGGCCAGCGCGTCTGAATCAGTAGATTTATCAGGTTTAATCAGCTCAGTCAGCAGCAATTTAGGTGTAACTGAAGCGCAATCGGAAGGCGGACTGGCTTCTCTTTTTAATTATGTAAAAGGGAACCTTTCTGGTACGGATTACAGTGAACTTGCCGGCAACATTCCTGGCCTGGAAGGATTATTATCCAGCGTACCGGAAACATCCGGTTCTTCATCTTCAAAGTCTGATGCCTTGTCCGGCTTGCTGAATAAAGCGTCTGAGTACAGCAGTACGGCGAAATCTATCAACGATCTGAAACAGCAATTTGAAGCACTGGGCCTGACGCCGGAAATGATCAGCAGCTTTGTCTCTCAGGCCAGCAGCTATTTCAAGAGTGAAAATAACACCGAAACCCAGTCTATTTTCCAATCAGGACTGGATAATTTGCTCTCCGCCCTTTAGGGTAAAACCTCTCATTCATGCAGAGCAGACCGGCAACATCATTGTTGCTGGTCTGTCTGCCGGCTTCTCATTTAATAGTTAATCATGCATTTAAAGAACCGGATCTCATCTTTCAGCCGTAACCCCCTGTGGCTTCGTTTCTCCGTTTACTTTCTGTTAATTTATCTCACTTACGCGCTGCTGGCGGGGGTAGTATTACCTGCAGTGCTGAAGGCCACCGTGCCGGATAAACTCACTGACATGCTGGGGCGGGAAGTCACCGTTAAAGACATCTCAGTGAACCCGTTTTTATTGCGGGCTGAAGTCAGTGACTTCAGCATAAAAGAAGCTGAGCGCGACGAAAACTTCTTTGCCTTACAGGCACTGACCGTCGATCTGGGTTTCTGGCAAACGCTGACCAGCTTTACTCCCACTGTTGAAAATATTGCCTTGCATGCACCCTACGTGCAATTACATCGCTTAACTGGCGGAGAAAATACACGGCTGAACGTCTCTGACATCATCGATACGCTGGCAAAGAATGCGCAACCGGAAGAGCCTGAAACAGCCCCGGAGGAACAGGCTGGTATTCCACACATCAGGCTGAATCATTTTACACTGCAAAGTGGCCACATTTTACTTAGCGACGCAGTCACCGGTGCCCGGCTGGATTACCCTGAGCTGGATATCACGCTTACCGGACTGGACACGCTGGCAACTATCACTGAACAGTCCGGCAAATCAGCAAACAGCCCCGAAGCAGAAAGCAGTGAAACAGACAATGCTTACGCCTTTCAGCTAAATACGGCTGAAGGCGGCAAAGTCAATCTTAAGGGTGATTTTCAGCTTTCGCCGCTGGTATTTAACAGTAATATCCGTTTGTCGGATATTGCACTGGCCCCTCTGTGGCCACTTTCAAACGACATAATAGATGTTGAACTGACTGACGGCCGTGTTGATTTGACGCTGGCGTTTTCCTTATTTGAGGATAACGCGTCACTGAATGTAACCGTGAAAGACGGCAGCTTCGGGTTACATTCTCTTACCCTTGCCCGTCAGGACGAGCCGAAGATAACCTTACCGGAACTTGCCGTCGATGGCATAAAGGCAAACCTTGCGGATAAGTCTGTCAGCGTTGATAAGATTGCTGTAGCAGACATGCAGGTAAATGCCCTGTTCGATGATGATGGCCTGGATTTACAGCGATACCTTTTACCAAACACAGCGTCACCTGAGACAGAAACACCAAACACAACACCAGCAAACACGGCGTCTTCAACGGGCAGCACATCTGCTCAAACGCCGGCCAGCGAGGAAGAATCAGGCTGGCATGTTGTATTAAATGCCTTTGAATTTACCGGCGGTGAAGTCGCACTGAACGAGAAAGCCATTGCTGACAATATGTTCTGGCGGGTTTTCAATATAAACCTGACAACAGGTCCGGTTGACAGTCAGTTTACCTCACCGGTTCATTATAACTTAGTCCTGTCCACCAGCGGCAATGCTGAGGGTTTTGCTAGTGAAGCCACCGGCACGCTCCGGTCTGAAGGCGATATCGATGTAACGGCACAGCAGGTGAAAGGTGCACTGACGCTGGATAATTTCCTTCTCGCGCCGCTGCAACAATATATCTCGCCTTATGCGAATGTGGTAATGGAAAGCGGACGCCTCAGCACGCAGTCCAGTTTCACTGCTGACGCATCAGGCACAGCAGACATTAACGCTTCTGTCACTCTTGCAGACCTTGCCATTCTGGATACACAAAAGAAAGCGCCATTACTTAAATGGAAGGCCCTTGATATCGCCAACCTTGCATTCAGTAAAAAGGCAAATACCTTGAGCATTGATAATGTGGTGTTGAGTGAGCCGTTTGCGAAGCTGGTTATTGACGAAAACAAACACACCAATATCAGCGATATTATTGTGAGCCGCCCTCCGGCAACAGAAGACTCTGGCTCTGCAAGCGAACAGGCCGTGCAGGAAGAGTCTGCGCAGGTAGAGGGTGCAGAACACAAGGAAGGTGACACATCGGAGAATGCAGCAGATGAAAAATCACAACTGGCTATAACGGTTAATCATATCAGCATTGAGAACGGTAACGCCTACTTTGCCGATAACTCCCTGACCCCCCGCTTTGCTTCAGGAATAGAATCGTTAAACGGTACTGTCAGCCAGCTGGACTCTGTATCAGGAAAAGCGGCTGCCGTAGATATAACGGGCAAAATCGATAACTATGCGCCGGTATCTCTCAAAGGCAATATTGACCCGTTCAGAGACGCCCTGAATCTTGATTTGATGTTCTCGGTAAGCGGTGCTGAGCTGACTTCAGTGAACCCGTATTCCGGCACCTACATGGGGTATTACATTGACAAAGGGCTGCTGTCGCTGGATGTACAATATAAGCTTCAGGGTGATGCGCTGGAAGGCGATAACCACGTAGTCATCGACCAGCTAACGCTTGGTCAGAAAAGTGACTCTGAGCAAGCCTTAAGTCTTCCTCTCGGACTTGCCGTCGCGTTGTTACAGGACCGCAACGGTGTGATTGATTTAGGCCTGGAAGTCTCCGGTGATGTGGACAGCCCGGACTTCAGCTTTGGCTCGATTATCCTCAATGCCATTGGCAACCTCATCACCAAAGCCGTTACCGCGCCCTTCTCTTTCCTTGCCAGCTTAGTGGGCAGTGACGATACCCTCAACGAGGTGTCTTTTGCTGCCGGTAGCAGCGAGCTTGATGATGAAGCCACAGCCACATTAACTACTCTGGCAAAAGCGCTGAAAAAGCGTCCCGGCCTGCGATTGAATATTGAAGGAACAGTGAATGCAGTAGCCGACGCTGGTGTTCTGGCAGAAAAAACCTTACAGGACAGACTGCTGAGCTTGTCCGGTGCCGTCGCACTGCCAGCGAACCTGACTGCCAGCAGTTATCCCGTCGAAGGCCCGTTATCTGATGCACTTAAACAGGCGTTTACGCAGACGTTGGGGATCACTGTGGAAGAAGAACGGGCTAAAATCATCGCTCAGCTTACGCCGTCAACGAACGAAAAAGGTGCTTCCGAGCAAACGGAACAGACACCTCCAGAGGTAGACGACCCCCGGGTTCAACGGGCATTGCACATTGCCATGTACAACTCTTTGCGCAGTAATATCGACATTTCCCCGGGCCAGTTGGCAGCACTGGCAGACATGCGCGCAAAAGCAGTAAAACGTTATCTGATCAACGATGCAGCTGTAGATGCCAACCGCCTGTTCCAGTTAAACAGCCGCCACCATCTGCAGGACGATGTGAGTGGCGCAACGCTTACGCTGGAAGCGGATTAAAGGCGTTGCACTAATCCATGCCAGGGCCTCCCGTCGCTTTGTACACGCTAAGCTGGCTTAAGGTCACATTCAACTGAGATTGAATGTGACCAACCTTAGCATCTAACCATTGTCGTTGCGCCATCAGAACAGGCAATTCACTTGTCAGGCCAGCTTCTGCGTCTGTTTTAGTCAGTGCAAGTCTTTGGGTTATGCGGGACAGCGCTTGCTGACTTTGCTCCAGTTGTCTTCCGGCGCTGTTGGCCTGCTCAATGGCACTGTCAACTTCTGTCCATGCCGATAACACTTGCTGTTGATATTGCACAATGGTTTGCTGTTGCGTAATTGATGTGATCTCAACCTGACGATGAAGCTGGTTCCGGTTGAACAGCGGTAAGTAAAAGCCCGGGCCAATTTGCCAGGTTCGCGACGACCAGTCGGATACCGCACTGCTGCTTAGCGCTTCAATGCCCACATTACCTGTTAACTGGAATTGTGGGAACAGCGCCGCTTCTGCAATGCCTATGTCTGCGGTCGCCGCTCTTACTTTGGCTTCTGCCGCGCGAATGTCCGGGCGCTGACTTAATACACTGGAAGGTACGTTGAGCGTAGAGAGCACATACTCATGAAACGCATCGTGTGGCGCTTCCAACAAAGGTGTCAAGGAACCCGGTTGTACGCCCACCAGCAGCGAAAGCTGATTGGCTAACACATATACTTCACTGCGCTGACCGTCCAGCGTAGCGTTTAATTGATGAGTTTGTGCTTCTAACGCTAAACGTTCTGATTCATCGCCCAGCCCTGCAGCAATCAGGGCCTCCTGTATAGATAATTGAGTATGCAGGTTTGTCAGTTTTTGCTGTTGCAATACCAGTACAGCTTGCTGTGCGCGGTATTGTACATACCGGCGCATTAATTCTGTCGTTAACGACAAACGTAAATCAGCCAGTTCACTCTCTGCCATTGTCTGCTGAGCATCTGCTGCATCAATCTGATTAGCTACTTTTCCCCACAGGTCAGGTTCCCAACTGGCATCAAAGCCCGTTGAGTAAACGGTAAAAGGTGATGCCAAAGCATCCGTCAGGGCATCCTGTTGCTCACCAGAGGACGACAACTTTATAAATCTCGTCATACTGCCGTCTTCACTCAACCGCTGCCTTTTTACACTGCCTGAAAAGCCTGCCTCCGGCTCGCCACCGCTTCCGGCTACCTGCCGGTAAACACGGCTGCTGGCAAAATTCAGTGCAGCCACCTGTAAGCTCTGGTTATGTTTCTCTAACATGCTGTGAAGCGCCATCAGCGTCTTATCGTCGTTTAACCAACGCGACACCGTGTGGTTTTGTGTTTGACCATCAATGCCTTGCAAAGACGGCCAGGTCAACGGTACTGCCACCTCAGGTTTTTCATATTCAGGACCCAATTTTGTGCATCCCGACATGGTCAATGCAGTGATGAGCGTTAAAGAAATAAGCGAAACTTTCATATGATGAATGTCCTTATGAAGTCCTGTGTCTGAAAAGCCAACTGGCTACCGGCAGAGTAATGGTGGCGATAATAACCAGCGGGATCATCTCCTGATAAACGTCAGCAAACGTTGCCCCTTCAAGATAAACACGCCTGACAATATTGACCGAAAAACGCAGTGGATTAATGTAGGTAATATCCTGCATTAATTCAGGCATGTTGGTCAGCGGCGTGGCAAAACCCGACAACAGCATGAGCGGCATGAGTAAAACGAAGGTATACAGCATGGCTTGCTGCATATTCAGAGAAACGGCAGAGATAGACAGACCGATCCCCACACTTGCCAGTGTAAATAAAAATAACCCTGTATAGAGCGTCGTTAACGCCCCCTGAAAGGGGATCTCAAACCAGTACCGGCTGATAAGCAGCACCAGCGAAGATTGAATAAGCCCTATACACACCGACGGCAGCGCTTTGCTGATTAAGATTTGCGAAGGCAGGCTGGGTGTCACAAGTAACTGATCAAATGTGCCCTGCTCACGCTCTCTGGCAACGGAAAGTGCTGTAAGCATCATTGTTTGAATCATGCTCAGCGCGGCAATCATTCCCGGTAAAATAAGCCAGCGTGTTTCCATATTCGGGTTAAACCAGGCGCGGTTTTTCACCTGCACAGGAAGCTGCCTCCCAAGATCATTTTCCGCATTGTAAGACATGGTAATGGCGTTAAAGCTGCCAAGGGCCGCGTTAGCTGTTGCCGAATTCCGGCCGTCGACAATAAGCTGTATCTGGCTACTTTCCCCGCGGGATAATTTGTCTTCAAAGTCAGCGGGAAAATACACTACCATCAGCGCCTTTTGATTACCGATAACGTCAGCAATTTCCGTACTTCCCGACAGCGTAGCCACCTGATTAAACAGACCGGCACCCTGCAGTTTCTGAAGTACCTCGTGGCTGGCCTGGCTGTCACTTTGATCGAGCACGGCATAAGGCACCTCTTTCAAATCAAATGTGGCGGCATAGCCAAACAGCAATGTTTGCATAATGATTGGCATGATCAAAATGACACGGCTTGAGGGATCTTTTAAAACAGAAAGAAATTCTTTCTGGCACAAATTAAAGATAAGAAAAAAATAGTGACGGACACTTCCCATAGTTTAATCCAGTGTCTTTTTAGTAAGAAAACGGGCCAGACTGAGTAACACCACGGCGTACACTGTGAGCAACACCAAATCTTTAATAATTACGGGCCAGAAATTACCGGCCAGAAACACCGTTCGCAGCAGTTCAATAAAGTACGTGGCAGGAAGCAAACTACCAATAACATGAACGCCGGCGGGTAAATTACCTAAATCGAAAATAAAGCCGGAAAGCATCATCGCGGGCAGGAAGCTGGCGAGAATGGCAATCTGGCTTGCCAGAAACTGGTTGCGCGTCAGTGCCGAAATAAGTAGCCCGATTGCTAATGCCACCAGCATGTATATCACTGACCCTAATACCAATACCCAAAACGCGCCCTGAATGGGCACATGGAAAAGAAAAGTCGACGCCAGCACGCAAAATACCAGGCCTATGATACCGACACCAAAATAGGGAATTATTTTAGCCAGAATGATTTCAGCAGGCCGGACCGGGGTAACAAAAAGTGCTTCCAGTGTGCCCCGCTCCCACTCGCGGGCCATGACGAGCGCGGTGAGAAACGTGCCCACCAATGTCATGATAAGTACGATAAGCCCGGGCACAATAAACCATGTGCTAGTGTTGGCATCGTTAAACCAAAGCCTTGGAACAACAGTCACGCCTCCGGATTGATGCGCGTTTGCTCCGAGGCGGTCTTGCTGCTTTGACGCCCACACACCGGTGAGTGTTGAGAAATAGCTACTTATCGAAGAGGCCCGCGTTGCATCGCTGCCCAGCACGATAAGTTGAATGTCTGCATTTCCGGTTTTTAATTTGCTGGCGAAAGTGTCATCGAGAATGGCAATGGCTTCAACATCCCGCGCGCGCAACGCCTTTTCAGCCTGTTTCAAGGAGGTCATCTCACTGGGTATGAAATAAGGCGACAGCCTTATCGTTGAAACGAAATCATTTGTCTCTGGCGCAGGCCGGGTAGTCACCACGGCTAAACGAATATCTTTCACATCCAGCGTAACGCCAAAGCCAAAAATAAAAATGAGCGCGATGGGTAAGCCAATACCAATCAGTAGATTACTTTTATCACGTAGTAATTGCCGGGTTTCCTTTTTTACCAATGCCCACAAGCGAATAGCAAAGGCGCGAACAGGACGGGACTCACTTGACATCAGCGACCTCCCCGTCTCGTTTTTGTCGACTTTGCGCAATGATACTGATGAATGTCTCTTCCATGCTCATTGCCGAATCGCCGTCTATGCCAGCCCGTATCTCCTCAGGCGAGCCCATGGCGAGCTTTTTACCTGCATCCTGAATCAAAATCTTGTCGCAGTATTCAGCTTCTTCCATAAAGTGGGTGGTAATGATGATGGCCGTGCCGGTTTTTGACAGTGCCGTGATACGTCGCCAAAAAGCCCGGCGGGCTAACGGATCCGCTCCGCTGGTTGGCTCATCGAGAAACAATATATCGGGCTGGTGCATAAGGCTGGCCGCCATGGCTAACCGCTGTTTGTAGCCTCCGGGTAATGATGCACTTTTTTGCTGCACATGAGAGGCTAAATCAAATTGGGAAATCACCCGGTCAATGGCTTGTTTTCGCTGCTTTCCCCACAGCCCGTATGCACCCGCGAAGAAGCGCAGGTTTTCAAAAACGGTTAAATTGCCATACAACGCGAATTTCTGTGACACGTAACCAATGCGGGACCGTGCGCCAGCAGCGGCCGTTCGTAAGTTTTTTCCTGCTACGTCCAGCGTGCCTGATGTGGCGGGTAACAATCCGCAGAGCATCCGGAAAGTCGTTGTTTTTCCCGCACCATTTGGCCCGAGTAAGCCAAAGATATCACCGGGATAAACTTCAAAAGACGTTTTGGCAACTGCCGTAAAGTCACCAAACTGTTTAACCAGCTCGTTAACAGACACGACAGGCTTACCGTGCGTTTGAGATTGCCCGGTATGTTGGTTTTGCTGCGCTAATGAGGATACATCCACTGCGGCGGGTTTAATATGAGTCTTCAAATGCATCATAAACGCATCTTCCAGGCGGGGAGGCACAGATTCAGACTGCGCGGCTTTTACCTGATGCGCGATGGCTTTTATATCTTTGTCTTGATGTAACACGCAGCGTACCCGCCCCCCCTGAGGGACGGCATCGATTACGTCCTCTTCGTTATTAAGCAGTGCACTTTGTAAATCCCGCGGCTTTTGGCTTGATGAAGGAGTTACCACGAAACACCGCCCCGCTGCGTCCTGCTTTAATTTCTCAGGGGTACCTTTTGCCAGAATGTTTCCTTCATTAAGCAGGTACACCTGATGGCACCGTTCGGCTTCATCTAAGTAAGAGGTGCTGACCATAACCGTGAGCGACTCATCTTCCACAAGTTGACTGATAATCTTCCATAACTCTTGTCGTGACAGAGGGTCAACGCCAACAGTGGGCTCGTCAAGCAGTAAAAGCGCCGGAGAGCGCACCAGCGTGCAGGCTAAACCGAGCTTTTGTTTCATGCCGCCCGACAAGTTTCCAGCCGGTCTTGAAGTGAATGCAGAGAGATTCGTCATGCTTAGCAGGCGCTCGTACCGCGCCTCACGGGTTGCTTTATCCACGCCATGTAAGTCTGCATACAAATCCAGATTTTCCTGTACGCTTAAATCTTCATACAAACCAAATCGCTGGGGCATGTAGCTAATTAAATTTTGTACCTGCTGTGCGTCTGTCGCCGTTTTATAGCCAAGTACACGTAAGCTGCCATCAGAAGGAACCATCAACCCTGCGACCAGGCGCAGCAGCGTGGTTTTTCCTGCACCATCGGGCCCCACCAGAGCGGTGAGTTCCCCTTTCTTTGCTTCGAAATCTATCTGTTTGAGGGCTACGGTTTGCTGACCGTCTCCGTTGAATTGTTTAACCAGCGCGCTGGCACTCACCACCGGTTCACTCATGATTAGTGTCCGTTGTTAACAAGCATCACAGTGGCAGGCATCCCCAACTTAAGGGTATTGTCAGCATCATCAACCCTGACCCTAACCTCATAAACCAGTGACGTGCGCAAATCCTCTGTTTGCACATTTTTCGGCGTAAATTCAGCGACAGAAGAAATAAAGCTGATAGTGCCTTTGATGGTTTTATTCAGCCCGTCAACATGAACATCAACGGCTTCACCTACCCTGGTGGTCGCCAGTTGGGTTTCATTAATATAAACCCGTATCCACTTGGGTGACGTTAACGCCAACGTGATAACAGGACGCTGAGTGGTGGCAAGGTCGCCGGGTTCCATCAGCCTTGCCCGCACTTCACCCTCACTGGGGGCGAGTAACACAGTGCGGCTAACCTGTTCAGCCAGTAAGGCTTTTTGTGAAGCCAGCACTTGTAACTGTGCTCTGGCCTGATCGATGTCTTCTTTTCTCGGCCCCTCTTCAACCAGTGCTAAACTGGCCTTCGCTTGTGCAAGTGCTGCCTGCAGCGCAACTACCTGATCCCTCGCCTCATCAATATCCTGTTGGCTTACGCCTTTACCCAGTGTTTTGCTGTCAACTGAATGCAGTCTTTTAAGCCGGGCTGATGCAATATCCACATTCGCTTGTTGCTGCACCACCACCGCTTTTGCCTGTGCAATCTCCTGGGGTCTTGAGCCCGCCTGCAACTTTGCCACTAACGCTTCCTGGGCGGCAATTTGCGCATTGGCCTGCGCCAGCTCAAGGTTTGGCACGGTATCATCCAGTCTGGCAATAACCTGACCCGCTTTAACCACATCCCCTTCTTCCACATTCACAGCTGTTACCCGCTCGGACTGAGTGAACGATAAAGACACCTGGCGGATATCGACATTCCCGAACAGTTTTGTTTGCTCAGCCCCGCGTTCAGGCCAAAACGTATAGACGGAAACTGCCGCCGCTACCGCGACGACAATGAGTACAGCGAGCTTTTTGTTCATAGAAGAATTCACTTGTGTAAACATCAACACATAACACAATATGAAATTCAAATTTGAATTTCAACTAGTTCAGCGGTAAAGTGCCTGATAATTTACATAAGCGACCTGGTGATGAAATAAATGCAAAACCGAAAGGGCCGTGCCGATGGTGAAGAAACGAAAAAGCGCATCTTCGCTGCCGCCGCCGAATTATTCGCTCAACGGGGTTATCACAACACGTCAGCCAAGGATATTTGCAGTGCAGCAGGCGTGAATGCCGCTGCAATCAATTATCATTTTAATGGTAAAGATGGTCTGTATGAGCAGGTATTTTCTGCGGCGATAGAACATTTTCTGCATTTAGACTTTTTACAGGCACTCGATGAGAGTCACGCAACAGCGCAAGACAAGCTGGACGAACTCATTGAGCATGTGGTGGCCAACATACTGGAAGAGCGAAGCTGGCACGGAAAAGTGTGGGCGCGGGAAATTGTCACGCCATCGCCGATGATTAATACGGTGTTAGTAAACGAAGCTCACACAAGGGCGAGCATCATCAAGAAAATGGTGATGGAGGCCAGCGATTTTAACGCTACCGACGATGACGTTACTCCTGTCTACGCCTTATTCACATTATTAGCACCTTGCATGATGCTGATGATAGTAAACCCGGAGCTGCCCACGCCGATCCAGCCCATTTTTTCACGCCCGCAAAGTGAACTTGTCGCTTACATTAAAAGCCTGATGAGAAATCAGTATCCTGCTAAATAGCACACAGGCCCGCCGGGGTTGGCCACATCAATCGTGACCACCACAACAGCTGTCGCTGTGCTCAGCCCAGTTTTTCAGTTTGGTAGTTTTACCGATCCCCGGGTTGAAGCTGTTGGTCGGGTCGAGCTTGCGATAGAACGACTTCAGTGCGTCTTTGGCAAAATACTCATGCCCCACGTTATGCTCTGCGGGGTACTCAGCATTCCGCGCATCAAAGGTCTGCAGGATTTTGTTTTTCAGCACTTTTGCATCCGCGCCTTTCTTCAACACGTAGTTCTGGTGCATAACGTGGCAAAACAGGTGGCCGTAGTAGAGTTTAGTATCAACCTGCTCATCGATTTCTGCCGGCAGCTCTTCAAACCAGTCGGGATCGTTACGGCGTAATGCCACATCGATAGTCATCATCGCACCCACATTTTTACTGTTCATAATGTGGTAGCGGCCGATAGCACCACCGGCAACAAACCGGTGCAGTATCGCTTTATCTGCTTCATCTTCCGTACATTCGAAGTAGCTGCCTTCATGGGTTTTAAAGAAATTATCCAGATACGCTCGGGCTTCATCTACACCGTCGTTACTCATTTCTAAAATCCAGTGATGCTGGTACTTGTCACGATACACTTCCATGCGGGCCGGTAAATGGCCGGGGAACAGATAACTTAAGTACTGCATGGTGCGGTCTGACATTTTGTTTGGCAAAAAGCCCAGTTTGTCAGTGAAGGCATCAAACTTACGTTTAAAGGCAAACAGCTTAGGGATGAATTTCGCCCCCAGCTTGCTGATGACGATAAACATATCTTTACCGTACTTCTTCGATACGTCGTAGCAGTCGCGGTGCAGATATTCACCGGAGTCCGGTAAGTTTTTAAAGGTAGAAAGAATGTCCCGGCGAATTTGGGTGAACATGGCGGCATCATTAGAGCCCACATAGAACACCTGCTTTTTGTCCGGAATCGGAAAGGTATCAAGGCGTACAGCGAATACCGCCAGTTTACCCGCACAGCCACTGGCTTCATGTAAGCGGCGGCCGTCATTATTAAAACGTGAAGGCGTGTCAGAATCGACATCCCGCACACGCTCATCGTATTCGTTATCTGATGCTCTCAGTTCAGGGAAAGCCACATCGTCTGCTGCGTAGTTCTGCTGTTGCAGATTGGTCAGGATTTCTTCCGGAGAGTCACCAAGATGAATACCCAAGTTATTGACCAGCGACAGCTTGCCACTCTCATCAATTTGGGCAAACAGAGACATTTCGGTGTACGCCGGGCCACGTTTAACCAGCGCACCGCCGGAGTTATTGCAAATCCCGCCGACAATAGAAGCGCCGATACAGGACGAGCCAATCACCGAATGAGGCTCACGGCCGTAAGGCGCGAGCTTTTCTTCCAGACCAAACAGTGTGCTGCCCGCCAGACCGACAATTTGCTTACCTTCGTCAATCAGCTGTATATCATCAATACGCATGGTGCTGATGATTACCAGCGGACGGTCGTAATCTTTACCATCCGGCGTTGACCCGCCGGTTAAACCGGTGTTGGCTGCCTGCATGATAACGGCCACATCCGCTTCCACACATAACGTCAGTACCCGCCAGATTTCCACTAATGTTGCCGGGCGGACCACGGCCAGAGCTTCACCGGAACCGAAACGAAACCCTTTACAATAAGGCTGTTTCTTTTCTTTATCGGTAAGTAAGTGGGCTTGTCCAACGACGTCGCCTAACGAGGAAATCAAAGACTGTGTATCGGTTTGTCCGCTCATAGGTCTCTCTGGCAGGTTGTACTGACGAAATTTCAGGCCACGCACTATACACTAAATTAAGAAGCGTGCGAACCCGTTGACGCCCTCGCAGGCTTTCTGCGGGCTGGCCTGCGGCGGGATGGAGAAGCCTTTGCTTGGGGCTTTTTATCCCCGGCATTTGCCTCTTTTGGCTGTTTGGGCTTCTTCGGCTTCTTAGGTTTTTTGGGCGCTGACAAGGTAGTCTCTGCTAACTTAAGATCCGGCTCAAATCCACTCAGGGTTTCCCGTGGCAGCAACTTCTGGATAAGGGTTTCAATATCCTTAAGTTGTTGTAATTCATCAGCACTGACCAGTGACCATGCCTGACCGCTGGCACCGGCACGGCCTGTCCGGCCAATACGGTGCACATAATCCGCTGCGGTATTGGGTAAATCCAGGTTCACCACCACCGGTAACTGGGCAATATCAATACCACGTGCGGCGATATCTGTTGCCACCAGCACATTGACTGTGCCGTCTTTAAACTCGCTCAGTGCACGGGTTCGGGCGCCCTGGCTTTTGTTACCGTGAATGGCAGCGCTTGGAATACCGGAATTGGTCAGACGGGTAGCAATCCGGTTAGCACCATGCTTGGTACGGGAAAACACCAGTGTCTGACGCCATTTCTGCTGCTTAATCAACGCTGTCAGCGCACCAACCTTCTTCGATTTATCCACATTGACCAGGATCTGCTGAACCTCTTCCACGGTGGTGTTCGGAGGCGCAACGGAAATCTTAACCGCTGACTGGGTAATCGATTCTGCCAGGGCTGTTACGGTAGGCGAAAACGTGGCAGAGAAAAGCAGGTTCTGACGTTTGGCCGGCAACAGCTTCAGCACACGTTTGATGTCGTGAATAAACCCCATATCCAGCATGCGGTCGGCTTCATCAAGCACAAGTACTTCAAGCTGATCAAACTTCACCGCGTTTTGCTGGTACAAATCTAACAGACGTCCCGGCGTAGCCACCAGAATATCAGTACCGCCACGCAAGCGTTTCATTTGCGGGTTGATACCTACTCCGCCAAATACCACGGTGGTTTTTAAATTCAAAAATTCATTGAAGCCACGGATATTGTCTTCTACCTGCGCGGCTAATTCCCGCGTCGGTGTCAGAACCAACGCTCTGACATTGTTACCACGTGCCTTTTGCCCTGAAGACAGTTTTTCCATTATCGGCAGTGCAAAGCCTGCTGTTTTACCTGTACCGGTTTGCGCGGCAGCCAGTACATCTTTACCGGACAGAATGACCGGAATAGCCTGGCTTTGAATAGGAGACGGAGACGCAAACCCAAGTGCGGAAACCGCTTTTAATAACGGTGCACTTAAGCCCAGTTCAGAAAACTGCATGAAAACCTCAAAGAATGGAAAAAATGACTTACAGAAAAACGGGCGCTACCAGTGAGCGCCCGTTATAAATAGGATAAGCGTTTGCTTACAGTACTACTACGTCAGCAGCCTGTGGGCCTTTGTTGCCTTGTTCGATAGTGAACTGAACGTTTTGACCTTCGCTTAAAGAACGGAAACCGTCAGATTTGATCGCACGGAAGTGTACGAAAACGTCTTTGCCGCCTTCCTGAGAAATAAAACCGAAACCTTTAGCTTCGTCAAACCATTTTACTGTACCAGTTACCTGAGACATAAATTACTCCAAAAAAATAATAAGTTAAATTAAATACGCCTATTTACGTATGAGGTCTTTCAGGTTTGGAACAGGCGTAGATCAGTAGTTTTCCGGAAGTAATTCTGTGAAGACTTACAAAGAATATAAAGAAATAGCATTAACAAGTTTGAATAGGACCTTCAAAAGGCGCGGCGATGTTACCAGTTGTTTATCAGAATATCCAGCTTATTTTTTAACCGGTTTTCAATGACAGAATTTTAATCTTCGCCGGCCCGTTATTTTCTATATTTATGATTATAAAATCGCCATGCAGGAAATTGCACAAGCAACACCAATGCGCTTTATAAATCCGTGACTATACTCTGAATAGACCAAGTATATAAAAGTCACGCCATCCGGGGTTAATGTTTGAAAAGCCTTCGCACAGAAATTGCGGCAATAACGCTTATTTCTATTACCGTCATCAGCGCGCTGGTGATGTGGGTGTCGTTGCGTGTTTACGAAGGTCTTTACGAAGAATTTGTCTCTCAGGAGCTGCAGGCTCTGTCTGAGAACCTGGCGAATGACTTGCTGCCACATATGACCGCAGATGACGAGTTCCCGCTCATCAGTGTACTGCTTCGTTTAGATGAATATGACAATGTGGAATTTGCCCGTGTCTATAATACGCAAAGCGAGATAGTTAGTGCTTACATCGGCTCTGCACTTGTTAAACACAGGCAGCATTCAGGAACTGAAAGCTCTACCGAAGATGTGAGGCTACACGAACTGGACTACGGACTTCATATTGAAGACAGCCATATCCGCGTAGTTAAAATAATTGGTGACCCGGCCCTGCCTCAGGGCAAACTTGTCATTTCCTATCTTATTGAGCAGTCACTTGCAGACAGCCAGAGAAAGTTCATCGTAGCCATTGTGCCCTTTGTTATTTTCATTCTGCTTATCGCCGTGTTTCTCGTACTGGAATTACAACGCCGCTCCCTGCAACCATTGTTTAAACTCATTGAGAAAATGCGCCGCGTAGAAGAAACCAAAGATTACGCCATAGAAGTAAGCATTGAAGGGAAGTCGGAAATCAAAGCTCTCACCCACGGCTTTAACAGCATGATGTCAGACATCAACAAACAAACCGAACTTAACCGGCAGAAAAATAAATTACTCACCCGTCAGCAGGAGCAAATGGAAAAGCTGGCGAACTTCGACCCCCTTACCGGATTGCCGAACCGGCAGTTTTTAATGAAGTGCCTGAACATCGAGCTGGCCAGAGCCAAGCGGGAAGAAAAAGATGTCGCTCTGCTGTTTCTTGATCTCGACGGGTTCAAAATGGTGAACGATTCCTTCGGTCATGACGTGGGTGACAAATTGCTTTGTAAAATTGCTGATGTGATCAGTGACAGCCTGAGGCTGGATGATGTTGTCGGCCGGCTTGGCGGAGACGAATTTGTCATCATTCTTGGGGAATGCAGTTCGGTGGAACAGGTTGAAGAAGTAGCTGCACGGCTGGTTGAGGCTATCGGCAGTGATCAACTGGTCGATCAATGGAAACTGGAAACAGGCGTAAGCATCGGTATTGCGCTGGCAAAGGACTGCGACTTCAGCCTGACCACCTTAATGAGCAATGCGGATATTGCCATGTATCATTCCAAGCGAAACGGTCGGGGTCAGTTCACCCTGTTCACCCGCATGATGCAGGACGACAACCACCGTATGATCCGCATCTCTACCAGTATTCACACGGCGATTGAAAACAATGAATTATTCCTTGTCTATCAACCTAAAGTGGACCAGAGCAGTAAGGTGATGGGTTTTGAAGCATTGATCCGCTGGTATAACCCTCACCTTGGCATGGTGTCACCGGCAGAATTTATCCCCATAGCTGAGCAGAGCAATAAAATATCAGTCATCACACTCTGGGTCATGGCGCAGGTATGCAAGGACGTAAAACACATTCTCAGACAATACGGAGAAGCCACAACGATTTCCCTGAACCTGTCAGCCAATGATTTAAAGGACGAAACGGTCACTGCTTTTGTTCTGGAAAAAATACGAGAGCTTGGCGGACTGGCTGGCGCCATTGAGTTCGAAATTACGGAATCTGCCTACCTCAAAAGTTTTCAGGCGGGGAACGCGTTTTTTGATGATCTTCGCGCACTGGGATGCAAAATAGCACTTGATGACTTCGGTACAGGGTATTCTTCTTTAAGCTACCTCACCGAATTCAGCATTGATACGCTGAAAATCGACCGTCAGTTTGTCAGTCAGATTGGAGTCTCACAACGTTCAGAACTTATCACCGTCACCATTATTGAGATGGCACGTCACCTGAAACTGAAAGTCTGCGCCGAAGGCGTTGAAACCCTGGACCAGGCAACGTTTTTGATAGATCACGGGTGTCACCTTTTACAAGGCTATTATTACGGCCGGCCAGAGCCGATTTGTGAAAATAATGAAGAGGACGGGTTAATTCCCGCCCTCGAAAGCCAGCATAGTATGTAGCAAAACCACCTTTCAGCCCGAGGTGTACAGCACTGTCAGTGTTTCCGGCAGCGTCACATCTGCAGGGAGATAGCCCACACTGCCCTGATTTTCCAGTAAGTATTCCATCATGGCGTCCACAGATTGCACCTGAACCGGCGCCTTATTTCTGCCGCTGAACCGCATTTGCGCCCAGTATGACTGAATGCGTGACTCTGTGAGGCCCACAATACGTGCGTTAAAGATAAGCCTGGTTTGCGCGCCGGGGACAAGTGTTACCGGTTCAAGCCCGGACGAAGCTCCGCCCATAAACAGATTGCGCACTTCATGCTTTTCCATGGTGCCTGCCGGCTCTGCAAGATTTGCTACCACAATAATCTCATCACTGGCTTTTGCAGGCTGTGACGACATTAACAGCGCAAGGGTGAGAGTAAGATTCATCAACTTCATCAGAATACCCACTCCAGTCCGAACTGGTACAACACGGCCTGACGGTCAAAGTTTTCGGAGCCCGCTTTTAACTCGAACAAAGAGGTTTTACCGGGCTCACCGTCTAAAAACGTTACTTCCGCTTTCAGTGCCATGCCCGGGCGGAAGTCCCACCGCCCGGTCAGGGTAACAGAATCCAGCACATCGGTGGGAAATCTGGCCTGCAGTTGCTCCACGCCGTAGTAGAGCATATCAAGCTGAGGATCCAGACCAACGGGGATAGTGTTGTTCAGTTCCCCGAGGATCTGATTGGATTTGGCGTAGGTCACTAGTAACTGGTAATCACCGAAATAACGTCCCAGCGTGACATAGTAGTTTTCGATACCGGCCAGAATATTAATGGTGGATTCCACGTCTACATATTCTGCAGACATAAACCAGTCCAGGCTGTCGTAGCTTATTCCCACAAGGTAGGCATCCACCTGTCCCGTTAATGAAAAATAATCAGCTAAATCATCAAATCCGGTGGCTTTCAGTCCGCCGGTCAATTCTCCCAGACCGGCAATATCCGCTTCCACATCGGCAGAAATAAACGTGGCACCGCGCAGTTGCCAGCCCCGGTAACTGATTTCGGCGATACCGCCGTAAATCTCTTTCACCTCAATGTGAAAGCTCTCCCCGCTGGCTTCAATGTCATCAGAAAAAGAGCCGTAGTATCCTTCCAGCCCTATATAGACATCGTCAATGTTGAACTGATAGCGAGCGTTCCCTCCTTCGTAGCGGGGAAAGAACAGATAGCTGCCGTACAACTGTCGGGGAGGAGATATCCAGGGATAGGCGTATCCCACGTCAAATACGTCAGAATACTGGAGATACGGTGTACGCAACCGGCCTGCTTTAAATTGCCAGTTTGCGTTGGGTTCATAGCTTAAGTAGAGCCATTCCAGCCCGGAGCCGCGACTTTCATCACTGTGCAGAAGCACCTGCCCGGAGACCGATACCGTGCCGGTCAGTGCATAATCAGCCTGTAAGCCCAGCAATGACTTCTCTGAGAAACTGACTTTATTCTCATAGCCTTCAAAGTAAGCCTGATCAGTATCCAGATAGCCGGCCACCACGCGGGCGAACCCTGAAAATTCCACGGGGAAGTCGTCACTGGCATTATTGCAGGGTGAGAACAACAATGCGGCAGTGAAGACAACTGTTAAACCTGACTGTTTCAACCTGTGAGATCACTTTATCCAAACTCATACCTGTTTTGAGTATTATTCAAAGTGTCATTTTTACCAGCCGGTTTATGCAAATTTTTGCAACTGCTCAGTGTAAACGCTGATGTCCCCGAACATTTTCTCTACCCACTGCAGATTGTGGTAAGTATCAAGATAACGCTCACCACTGTCACACATCAATGTAACGATAGACCCCTGCTCTCCCCGGGATTGCATTCCTTCAGCCACCTGCAATGCGCCCCACAAATTAGTACCGGTTGAGGCGCCGGCGCGGATCCCGGCAATATCTGCCAGCCAGTGAATGGTGGCAATACTGGCTTTGTCTTCCACCTTCAGCATTTTGTCGATGACATCCGGCTGAAAGGACGCTTCTACTTTGGGCCTTCCTATACCTTCAATGGCACTCCCCCGCTGACTGGTTAACGTGCGGTCTCCGGACTGATAGCTGTCGTAAAACACGGAATGCTCAGGATCCACAACAACCAGCTCTGTCGCCAGCCCCTTATAACGGATATAACGGCCAATCGTCGCTGAGGTACCGCCGGTACCGGCGCTCATGACCACGGTGTGGGGCACGCTGTGAGGTTCAGCCGACATCTGGCCGAAAATACTTTCAGCAATGTTGTTATTGCCCCGCCAGTCTGTGGCCCGCTCAGCAAACATGAACTGATCCATAAAATAGCCGTCACACTCCTGCGCCAGCCGGACGGCTTCATCGTGCATATGGGTGGGACATTCCACAAAATGACAACGCCCGCCGAAACGGGTGATCAGGTTAATTTTGCTTTGTGCCGTGCTGCGGGGCATTACCGCGATAAACGGAATACCCAGCATACGGGCAAAATATGCTTCAGATACAGCTGTGCTGCCGGAGGATGCTTCAACGATAGTCGTGTTTTCACCAATCTTGCCGTTGCACAGGGCATAGAGAAATAAGGAACGGGCCAGACGATGCTTTAAGCTACCGGTGGGATGGGTACTCTCATCTTTCAGATAGATATCAATACCCTTCAGATTAAGCCCTTCGAGCTTAATAAGGTGCGTATCAGCGGAGCGCTGAAAATCCGCATTAATTTTCCTGATCGCCTCTGCAACCCAGTTTTTCATAGTGAGGTCCGTTTTTTGTTTGTATGAAGTCAGTATAAAAGCATCAGCAGGGAATCTTCCCGCATTTTTTGGCTGCAAGTCCGGCGAAAGAGAAAAATAATTGCAGACTATGAACTTAAAAGAGAATAAAAATGCAAAGAGATACTCTCTTTGCTGAGCCAGACATTAAATATCATTAAACCATACCGCAGACTTGTTCTGTACTGCCTGATCTCCGCTATGCTACCTGCCCGTAAAAGAGGAGCTTGTATGACACCGGCAGAATTGTCCCGCGTAGTAGAAATGGCGTGGGAAGACAGAACCCCGTTTGAAGCAATAGAGAAACTCTACGGACTCAATGAGTCCGCAGTAATAAAGCTCATGCGAAAGGAGATGAAACCATCATCCTTTCGCATGTGGCGGAAACGTATGCAGGGAAGACAAACTAAACATCTGAAGTTACGTCATCCCGGCATTGAGCGCGCTTACTGCCCGACACAGTACAAACGCTGACGGCTCTCAAAGCGTTACGGGCTCTAAACAGGCTGCCGCCTGAGCGCAGGAAGCCCTTTTCTCCGCTTCGTTGTAGCCAGCTTACAATTCTTTTATTTTGATATTCCGGAAAGCAACGGGTGATGTCCATTCCTGCAGCACGATGTGCCCTTTGGTAGCCTTGCCGAAATCAGCAAAGCTTTTAAAGTTGGACTGAGATACCCAGTCTTTCCATTCTTGACTGCCAAGGTCAACTTTCGCGGTTAAATTGCCATTCAGGTAAAAGGCCACTTCACCGTTATTTTGCTTGATAACCGACTGATTCCACTGCCCCTGCTCATGCACTGAAGTTTGTGTAAGCTGTGCGGAATAACCATACAGGCACCCCGGATTTTTCGCCGGCTTTTTATTATCGATATGTTCAGGACCCAGAAGCTGATATTCAGGTCCGGTTTGCCAGGCAAGCTGATTTTCCGGGTTTTCCTGAACATTAATGAACACACCGCTGTTACCATCTACGGTTGTTTTCCATTCGAAGGCCAGTTCATAGTTTTCAAATTCAGCATCTGATGTCAGGTCGCCATGCTGAACACCGCTGGTACGCAGATCGACAGTGATAGTGCCGTCCTGCACTATCCATGAAGGCTTAGCATCAGGATGTTGAAATAAGTGCCATCCATCCAGTGTCTTGCCGTCAAACAGCAACTTCCAACCCTCTTTGACTTCAGTTGTGGTCAGCACATTTTGCTGAGATGAAGATGTAGCAGCCATTGAACCGGCACTAAAGGCTGACAATGCACACACTGCCAGCAGCAATTTCTTATGTTGGTTGATTTTCACAGACCATCCTTAACAATATTCCCGGGGTTTACAGATAAGTGTGTCCCTAATCTGCTGAATGACACATTACAGTAACATCTTTGTTACTTCCATCGGCTCCCGGCCTTTTTCTTCCGGTGTCATACTCAGTGCGGCAGACTTCCGCACATGCCTGGCATAACCGGCTCTCCCTATTTGCTTTCCTTTGTCCCGGGGCGTATAAAAGACAGTACATAAAGCGTTCAAACAAAAGGATTATTGTGATGAAGAATGCCTGTTGCCTGTGCTTTGCATTCCTGTTTTTCAGCCTGCTGAGTTACGCCGGAGAAGCCGGTGTACCCGAGGTGTTCAGAGGCCATGCAAAAGACAACAAGCTTTATCTGCAATATGACGATCTGGACACATTTTTAAAAACATTTGTTTCCGTGACCGGCTGGTCTGAAAGGCAAAAAGCGGAGAACATAGATTCCAGAGTGGGTACGCGCCTGAAAGTACGCATTAATCCGCTGACGGTACTGGAGGGTAATAAATTCTACTTTACCGCCTTTGACAATGAACAGGTGGTTTCCACGTTGGCAGATATGCAGGCCAGTCTGATGTCTCTGCCGGATGAAATTCCTTTGCCTCTTCTCAGTGCAGATGAGCAACTGGCATACTGGCTGAATCTCTATAACTTCACCATGCTAAATGAGATTGCTAAACGCTATCCGGTCTACAGCATGAGTCGCTACCTCGATCCTGAAGAAGACAAGTATTTCCTTGATGACAAAGTCACGATAGTGGCAGGGATCCCTCTCAGCCTGAATGACATTAAAGACAAAATCCTGAAGGAAAAATATGACAGCAATCCGCTTATCCTGTATGGCCTGTTTCAGGGCAATATTGGCGGCCCCGGCATCCAGAAACGGGCATTCCGTAGTCGCGGAATATGGCGGACACTGAAGAAGTCTGCCACTGAATTTATTAATTCAAATCGTGGCACCTACTACGACGGCAAGGTTTCAGTGTTCTATGAGCGCAACCTGAACTGGTTTCATAACGATGAGGCGGCATTGAAAGCGCATATCCTGATGTATCTCGGCGGTGAAATGACTGAGGAGATCGATAAGGCAGAATCGCTGGATTTCGCCATGAAAGACTGGCAACTGGCAAGCGTAATGGGTGATCAGCGTAGTTACGGCGGGTCTGGTGCGACCAACAGTGCGGCTATGTTAGATTCAGTTGTAGTGAGCGGCAGCGCATTAGTTCCCACTCATATGATGGAGGAATGGGTTTCTAAAACGCCGGCGAGCACCCGTTTATCGCCGTCTCAACTGGCAGTACTTGATGATCTGCGTACCCGGTTCGCTGTGGCCCGGGGCTCGGTATCTGTCACCGATCTCAGCGAAGAAGAGGCGAAGTCAGACAAAGACCAGTAGCCACTGGTAAAAGGAATTCCGGACCAAACAAAAAGGGCGATGTTTTCACATCGCCCTTCCGTATTATGCTTTTTTAACGTTTCATGCGTCCAGGATAATCCGCAGCATGCGACGCAGCGGTTCAGCCGCGCCCCACAATAACTGATCACCGACAGTGAAGGCGGAAATGTATTCCGGCCCCATTGTCAGTTTACGGATACGACCTACAGGAATCGATAAAGTACCGGTTACTTTTGCCGGCGTCAGTTCCTGCATGGTGATCTCACGGTCATTCGGGATCACTTTCACCCAGTCATTGTGCTTCGCCAGTAAACCTTCGATTTCCTCGACACTCAGGTCTTTTTTCAGCTTCAGAGTAATGGCCTGGCTGTGACAGCGCATTGCACCAACACGAACACATAATCCGTCTACCGGTACCGGTGAGTCCTGAGTACCCAGGATCTTGTTGGCTTCAGCCTGCGCTTTCCATTCTTCACGGCTTTGACCTGACGGCAGTTGTGTGTCGATATACGGGATAAGGCTGCCGGCCAGTGGCACACCGAACTGATCTGTCGGGTTTTCATCAGAGCGGATAAATTCAGCGACCTGACGGTCGATGTCGAGAATAGCTGTTGACGGGTCGTCTACCAACGCTTTCACATTACCGTACACAGCGCCCATCTGACTGAGCAATTCACGCATGTGCTTTGCACCGGAACCGGAGGCCGCCTGATAAGTCATAGGCGATGCCCACTCAACCAGATCGGCTTCAAACAAACCACCCAGCGCCATCAGCATGAGCGATACTGTACAGTTACCACCTACATAGGTTTTTACGCCGCCCTGCAGACCTTTATCAATTTCACCACGGTTTACCGGATCTAAAATGATCACCGCATCATCTTTCATCCGCAGTGCTGAGGCAGCATCGATCCAGTAGCCATTCCAGCCGCTTTCCCGCAGGGCCGGATAGACTTCTTTAGTGTAATCACCACCCTGACAGGTAATAATAATATCCTGCTTTGCCAGTGCTTCGATGTCATTGGCATCTTCCAGTACACCGCAATCTTTACCGGCGAAATCCGGCGCAGGTAACCCTTTTTGAGAGGTCGTGAAAAAGGTTGGCTCAATGAATGAGAAATCGTTTTCTTCCTGCATTCTTTGCATTAATACAGAGCCGACCATACCGCGCCAGCCAACTAAACCAACTTTATTTTGAGACATTCTCTGAACCCTTCTTGTGTCCTTCCCGGCGCCTGTCTGACGGCAAAACCTCTTGTGGGCTCTTTATCTTTTGCCGTTGTTCACCGGAAACCTGTTGTAAAGGCCGCAGTCTATAAAGAAAGTCACGGCTTTGCCAGCAGCATTTGTTATCAGCAATAGCTGTTTTTCATACAAGACGGGTAATTTCCGTTGAATAGTCAGTATTGCGCGATGTTGCGATTGCGCTGTGTCGTTGATTCCGATAGGGTAGAAATTAGCCAGAAGAATAATAACCTATTGATTTAGATTAACTTACCTGCCTTCTCCGGCCACTGAGATAATAAAAGAGCCCGCTTTTATCAGCAGGAATGGAACATATACAAGGATGCAGAATCATGCAAACAGTCAGACAACCTTCTCTGCTCCAGGTCGGATTACTCGCCGGCGTAATTATTCTGATGATAATTGTTATGACCCAATATACTCCGCTTCCTATTCAGCTGGCACTTCTGGGCGCCTGGTTTGCCACCCTCGGGCTGGGGAAATGGCTCGGTCGCAGTTATGAATCCATGCAAAACGGACTGCTTACCGGCATCTCTCAGGGTATGGAAGCCATTCTTGTACTCATCGCAGTGGGCGCACTGATTGGCAGCTGGATGGCCGGCGGCATTGTGCCTTCTATCATTTATTACGGTTTGTCTGTAATGACACCTCAGATATTCCTGTTCGCCGCCTTTTTTATCTGTGCGGTAACTTCCCTGGCGACCGGTACATCCTTCGGTACTATCGGTACCGCAGGCATCGCCATGATGGGGATTGGTGAAGGCTTTGGTCTGCCCGCTCCTCTTGTCGCCGGTGCTGCCATATCAGGGGCTTATGTGGGAGATAAATTGTCCCCGCTGTCTGACACAACCGTGATGACGGCCTCATTATGCAGAGTTGACCTCATCGAACATATTAAATCCATGCTTTATATCAGCGTACCTGCAATCGTGATTGCCAGTACCCTGTTTTTGTTCACCGGCATTCTCACAGGCCATCAGGGAAGTACCGGACGGGCGACAGAAGTTATGGCTGTTATAGATGCCTGGTTCACGGTCAGTCCGTTTATGATCTTGCCAGCACTGGCGGTCATCACCCTGCTAATTCTTCGTCAGCCGGCGGTTCCGGTTATCTTCTTTGGTGCTTTACTTGGGGTTGTCTGGGCCGTCTTATTTCAGCAGCAGGATGTCATACCGGCATTGGAAACGCTGTATGGCGGAAGCTACATCGAATCTGATGACAATGTTATCGCCGTGCTGCTGAACCGCGGCGGTATGGTGTCTATGCTGCCAAATATTCTGCTTATCATTCTGGCTCTGGGCATCGGCGGCCTGATGGAAGCCACCGGTGTACTGGCTACCATTACCACCTCACTGCAACGCTGGGCTGATAACGTAACAAAATTGGGTTTATCCACACTACTGGCAGGGATCATTGGCAATATATTGGGTGGCGCGGCCTATGTATCACTGATTACCGCCAGCACGATTACCGGTAAAAACTATGATGCGACGGGTACGGACCGGCGGGTACTGTCCCGTAATGCAGAATCCGGCGGAACGGTGGTGACACCGATGATTCCGTGGTCAGACGGCGGGGTATTCATGGCCACTACCCTGGGTGTGACCACAGCAGCTTACCTGCCTTATTTATGGTATCACCTGCTGGTACTTGGCATTGCTATTCTCTACAGTTTTACCGGCTGGTTTCATTTCAACAACGCCATCCGGCCCGCAAAAACCTTTACTAACGAACAAAAAACAACCGAATCGTAGTTGCAAAAATCGCAGGTTCACGCTCCTTATCTGAATATTTCCACTATTTAACTATTGTTGCGCGATTGTTAAATCCACAACAAAATCAGGGACTATCGGTAAGGGTAAAAGGAAAAAACTACGACTTTGGTCATGCGTCCATAAGACCTTAGGAGCGTTCAGGTCGGATATTGACTCATATTGTCTGAAATTGATATGGATCAACCCCGCCCCAAATGAAAACAAAATGTTAACTGCGATCACAATGCGTTTTCACGCCTGCCGGAAATCTGTTCTCAGTCTCTTTCACTTCACTTGAGTCCCCGGTGATTTTTCTCTACTCTCTGACGCCCGAAGACTAATTTCCTGTTGAAAAGTCGTTTCGAGACAATTCAGTATGACCGGTACACACGAGGACAGATAGTCAGCATGATTACCTCATTGCTCACCAACAATGCTTATGCGGTTTCTTTAAACCGTATGGCAATTGACAGCACCACGCGTGTTGGGGTGGTGCTTTGGCTGGCGACCCTCGTACTGGTATTCAATGTGTCTTTAATTATCAGCGGTATCATGGCGGACTCATCGGAGTTTGTTGGTGCCCTGCATGACAACCTTGTTGTCGAACCTCATTCCCTGGCAGTGATGCACGAAGCATTATCTGTGTTCTTCTTTTCAGCAGTCCTGCTTATCTGTTTATTGGGTATTCAGCTACAGCCCGCCCCGTTAGCGCGCGCCGGTGTAGCTGCCTCCCCGAAACCAGTTTTAATCGTTAACGACGATTACCGACAGCCGTTTGTACAACAATCTGGCAGTCGCGCACCACCTTCTGACAAGTGATTTTCTGTTGATTACAGACGTGCCTCAGGTACGTCTGTAATCAAGAGCGCGTCGCGGGTCACTCCTCTGCTGGTTCACGCCGTGTTCACTTGTTCGAAAACCTTCGATAGTCACTATCGGAATATTACGCGTGTCGTCTCTGACGGCAATAACGTTGAACCCGGGTTATAGGAAAATGCTTTTGTCTATTCGTAACCTTTCTAAATTAGCTTTTGCGTCAATCGTGCTGTTACTGGCCGGTTGTAGCGGTGGCGTACTTGATCCGAAAGGACAGGTAGGTATTGAAGAAAAGAACCTGATCATTCTGTGTACGATTCTGATGCTTATCGTTGTTATTCCGGTGATTGTACTGACGCTGTATTTCGCCTGGAAATACCGCGCGAGCCGCGACTTTGAAGTCTACACACCGAAATGGGCTCACTCTACCAAGATTGAAGCCACGGTTTGGTCTATTCCAATTCTGATCATCATTGCACTGGGCATCATTACGTGGCAATCAACCCACGCATTAGACCCTTATGCACCGCTTGAAGATAAAGGCGAGCACATGACTGTTGAAGTGGTTTCACTCAACTGGAAATGGCTGTTCATTTATCCTGAGCAAGGCATTGCAACGGTAAACGAGTTGGTGATTCCGGCTAACAAGCCAGTTTCATTCAAAATCACTTCTGAAGGCACAATGAACTCGTTCTTCATTCCTCAGTTGGGTAGCCAAATCTACTCAATGGCGGGCATGGAAACTCAGTTACACCTGATTGCTGATGAGCCGGGTACCTATAAAGGTATTTCTGCAAACTACAGCGGTGCAGGTTTCACTGGTATGAAGTTCGACACCATTGCAACGCCAACTGAAGCTGACTTTGATGCCTGGGTTCAGAAAGTGAAATCAGAAGGCGGTTCACTGACTTCTGAGAACTTTACGCAATTAGCTGAAGATAGTGAAAACCACCCTGTCACTTATTACAGCACGGTCAGCGACGGTCTCTTCCACGAAATCATCATGAAGTACATGAAAGATCATGGCTCTATGGATTTCTATGGTAAGCCAGCTAATGCCGCTACCGGTGTAAAAGCCGAAGCGATGCAGCACAAAGGCCATCACATGGGGGTTGAAGAGTAAGTATGTCTTTTTTAGGTAAATTATCTATTGAGGCTGTACCGTACCACGAGCCAATCGTAATGGTTACGCTTGGGGTAGTTGCAGTACTCGGTCTGGTGATCGCAGGTCTGATCACCAAATACAAAGCATGGGGCCCGCTGTGGCGCGACTGGATCACGTCCATCGACCACAAACGCCTGGGTATCATGTATATCCTGCTTGCACTTATCATGCTTATGCGTGGCTTTGCCGACGCCATCATGATGCGTACGCAGCTTGCTGCGGCAACAAACGGAGCAGAAGGTTATCTGCCGCCGGAACACTACGACCAAATCTTCACCGCGCACGGTGTTATCATGATCATCTTTATGGCAATGCCATTTATGGTGGGCCTGATGAACATCATCGTTCCGCTGCAGATTGGTGCTCGTGACGTTGCCTTCCCGTTCCTGAACAACCTGAGCTTCTGGCTGACTGCTGGTGGTGCAATTCTTATCAACCTGTCTTTAGGTGTGGGTGAGTTTGCGAAAACCGGTTGGGTTGCTTATCCGCCACTGGCGGGTCTGGAGTACTCTCCGGGTGTCGGGGTTGATTACTATATATGGGCCTTGCAGATATCCGGGCTCGGGACGCTCTTGACCGGGGTTAACTTCCTGGTAACTGTATTCAAGATGCGTGCGCCGGGCATGAAACTGATGCAAATGCCTATCTTCACCTGGACTTGTACTTGGGGTAACATCCTGATTGCTGCGTCATTCCCTATTTTGACTGCAGTACTGGCGATGCTTACGCTTGACCGTTATCTTGATTTCCACTTCTTCACCAATGATTTAGGTGGGAACTCGATGATGTACATCAACCTGTTCTGGGCGTGGGGTCACCCTGAAGTATACATTCTGGTTCTGCCAGCATTTGGTATCTTCTCGGAAATCATTTCTACCTTCACTGCGAAGCGTCTGTTTGGCTATAAGTCAATGGTTTACGCGTCGGGTGCAATTGCAATCCTGGGCTTCATTGTTTGGTTACACCACTTCTTCACAATGGGTTCCAGCGCAAACGTTAACGCCTTCTTCGGTATCATGACGATGGTTATCGCCGTACCGACCGGGGTTAAACTGTTTAACTGGCTGTTCACTATGTACCGTGGCCGTCTGACTATCACAACTCCTGTGCTGTGGACGTTAGGCTTCATGGTTACCTTCACCATTGGTGGTATGACAGGCGTACTGCTTGCTATCCCAGGTGCTGACTATGTACTGCACAACAGCTTGTTCCTGATTGCTCACTTCCATAACACCATCATCGGTGGTGCGGTATTCGGTTACCTGGCAGGTTTTGCTTACTGGTTCCCGAAAGCGATGGGCTTCAAACTGGATGAGAAAACCGGTAAAGCGGCATTCTGGTGCTGGCAGATTGGTTTCATGGTTGCGTTCATGCCACTGTACGTTCTGGGCTTCCTGGGAATGACCCGTCGTCTGAACCACACTGACAACCCGGACTGGAACATCTGGCTGTACATTGCTGCGGGTGGTGCATTCATCATCGCTGCAGGTATCTTCTTCCAGTTGCTGCAACTGTTCATCAGCTTCAAGAACAAAGAAGCACTGAAAGATACTACGGGTGATCCGTGGAATGGTCACACGCTGGAGTGGTCAACTGCGTCTCCGCCTCAGTACTACAACTTCGCTGTTATTCCTCACATCAAAGACATTGATGCATGGACTGACATGAAAGAACGTGGCGAAGCGTATCAGAAGCCTGAGAAATATGCCCCGATTCACATGCCTAAGAACACCTCTGCTGGTTTCTTCATGAGCATGAGCTTCACGGTAATGTGTTTTGCACTTATCTGGCACATCTGGTGGCTGGCCGCTGTTGGTTTCATCGCCGGTATCGCAGTATTCATCAAGCGCTGTTACACCAGCGACGTAGATTACTACGTACAGGTTGATGAAGTAGAGAAAATCGAAGCAGAGCATTTATCTGCTAATGCTAAAGGAGTGAACGCATGAGCTCAGTAGCTACTGATATGCATCACGATCACGACCACGAGCATCACGAGAGTAATAGCGTTTTCGGCTTCTGGGTTTACCTGATGACCGACTGTCTGTTGTTCGCCTCGTTCTTCGCAACCTACGCAGTGTTGTTCATGAACACTGCCGGTGGCGTGTCTGGTAAAGACATCTTTGAACTGGACTTCGTTGCAGTTGAAACCGCGGCACTACTGTTAAGTAGTATCACCTTCGGCTTTGCAATGATTGCAGCACACAAGCAAAACAAAGGCGGCACGCTGTTATGGCTGGCTGTGACCTGGGTTTTCGGTGCCGTGTTTATCGGTATGGAAATCTATGAATTCCATCACCTGATCGTTCACGGTAACGGCCCTGATACCAGTGCTTTCCTTACCGCGTTCTTCTCGCTGGTAGGTCTGCACGGTCTGCACGTAACTTCAGGTCTGATTTGGATGACAATCATGATCATCGAAGTGATGCGTCGTGGTCTGAAAGATCAAACTGTTACGCGCCTGAGCTGCTTAAGCCTGTTCTGGCACTTCCTGGACATCGTCTGGATTTGCGTATTCACCGTTGTTTATCTGATGGGAGCACTGTAATGAGTCAGCACGATTCTCACGCTGTTAGCCATGCAAACGACCATGGTGATGTGAAATCCTATGTGATTGGGTTTGTTCTGTCGGTCATCCTGACAGTCATCCCTTTCTGGATGGTTATGGAAGGCGACTTCTCTAAAGGCACCACTATTTGGAGTATCGTTACTTTAGGTCTGGTACAGATTTGGGTTCATCTCAAATACTTCCTGCACCTGAACTTCGTTACCGAAGATGGCCGTGCAAGCACGTTCTCGTTCCTGTTCAGTGCCCTGATTATCTTCATGGTAGTCGGTCTGTCTGTCTGGATCATTTACGAGTCTAACGCGATGATGATGTACTAGCCTGCTGGCTGGTACATTTTCTGAGCGTACGCGAGGTAAACTGGAAATATGAAACCTGTATTTCGTCGATATTTAACCGTGACTAAGCCCGGCATTATTATGGGCAACCTAATCTCTGTCGCCGGTGGTTTTCTGCTGGCATCTCGGGGTGATGTTGACTTTATGCTGATGGCGGCAACGCTGATTGGCTTATCACTGGTTGTTGCATCCGGATGTGCAATTAATAACTGCATTGACAGGGATATTGATGCCAAGATGCAACGTACCCGCTCCCGGGTTACCGTGACCGGGGAAATGTCGCTGAAAGCCGCATTCTGGCATGGCATTGTGCTGGGTGTGACGGGTTTTGCTCTGCTGGTGGCGTACACCAACGCCACTGCGGTGTTTTTCGCTGCACTGGGTTATGTGGTGTATGTGGGCGTTTATAGCCTGTATATGAAACGTAACTCTGTGTACGGCACACTGGTTGGTAGCTTGTCTGGTGCGGTTCCCCCGGTTGTGGGTTACTGCGCGGTAAGTGGCCAGTTCGATGCTGCCGCTGCCATTCTGCTGGTGATGTTTAGTTTGTGGCAAATGCCCCACTCTTACGCCATCGCTATTTTCCGTTTCAAAGATTATGAAGCGGCGAATATTCCGGTACTGCCGGTTGCAGAAGGTATCGAAAAAGCCAAACTGCATATCGTGCTTTACATTGCGGTATACGCGATTGTGACCATGATGCTGTCGATTGCAGGATACACAGGTATTGGTTTCCTGGCCGTCGCCTGTACCACCAGCTTCTGGTGGCTGCTGATGGCACTGCGTGGTTATCGCCCTGATATCGACATGACACGCTGGGCGCGTCAGGTGTTCGGCTTCTCCATACTGAACATCACGATCCTCAGCATTGCCATGGCGGTAGACTACCACGATGTAGCACCTAAACTGTTCGCCTTAGCGCTATAGACTTGTGAATACGAAAAAGGGCCGCTCAACTGAGCGGCCCTTTTGTTTGTGCACTGCTTTTATTTCAACACAGATTTCCTTTGTTCACTTCTCTACCCGGTTATCACACCTCGCTCAGAATAATTTTAATTTGCTCCCTTATCCATTTTCGCAGGCCGTCTTCATGGGTACGGGGATGCCAGATCTGCTCTATGTTCACATCGGGCAGCGATACCGGCGGCTCGCAGCTGGTAAGGTGCTGACAGGTAGCGGTTGCATAATCAGCGATGGGCTTCAGGCAGGTAAGAAAGACCTCCCGCCCGGTCACAAGTCGCGGTAGCACCATGAAACCTGATGCGCCGGCTACCACTCGCCGGGTTAACCCCGCTTCCGCTAAGGCAGTGTCCACATCACTGTTAAGGTTGCCGGTCAGCGTTGACACTACATGGGGCTTGCTGGCATAAGTTCGCACATCCAGTGGCTTACCCGCGGGGATAAGGGCTTTGTCATGCACCACCCGATACGGTGTAACCATGAGTGACTGACGATAAAAATGTTCGGGAAGATCCCTGAAAAAGCCGGCAATAGCTATGTCACAATCACCTTGCTCCAGCGCCTGCACTGGCAAGCGTCCGGACGTATTGTGCATGACGATGGTTACGCCCGGCGCTTCCGTCTGTACTTTATCCAGTAAACGGGGAAGGAGTAAGAAATCCACCAGATCGGTACCATAAATATGGATTGCCTCTTCCCGCTGTCCGATGGCATCACCCTCTGCATTAACGTAGAACTCTTCCAGACACTTCACCACACAGCATACCTGTTTAGCCATCTGATGCGCTTTGGGCGTGGGTGTAAAGCCGCGTCCGGTGCGGATAAACAACGGATCATCAAACTCACCACGCAGCTTGTTGAGTTTGTGGCTCATTGCGGGCTGGCTCAGGTTCATGCGAAGCGCAGCCTTGTTCAGGCTGCGCTCTTCGTAAAGTACAGTAAACAAATACAACAGGTTAAAGTCTTTTGATGCGATATTCATAAATTGGAATTATATTTTCGAAAACATTCACTTTTTAAAATCATAAACCGCCCCTATTACTGATAGCAAGTCAGGGGAGCATTTTGTTCCCGGCCAACTCATTACCATTAAGGAAACGTTATGCCCGATTTATTCAGCCCTTACACGCTAAAGTCAGTGGAACTCAGAAACCGCATTGCTGTACCGCCTATGTGCCAGTACAGCGCAGACGATGGTCTTCCTAACGACTGGCACCAGGTTCACTATGCGTCACTGTCACGGGGTGGCGCTGGTCTTGTGATCGTAGAGGCAACCGGTGTTGCCCCTGAAGGACGCATAAGCCCGGGATGTCTGGGTTTCTGGAGCGATGAGCATACCCAGGGGCATGCCGCTATTGTTAAGCGCATCAATGAGGGAGGCGCGGTGCCGGGTATTCAGCTTGCTCATGCCGGCAGAAAAGCGTCTGCGAACAAACCCTGGGAAGGTGACGACCACATTGCAGAAGATGATCCCCGCGGATGGCAACCCATCGGGCCGTCTGCGGTACCGTTTGGCGCAAACTTACCCCGTACACCCACGGAAATGACAAAAGATGATATCGAGCGGGTAAAAGCAGACTTTGTTGCTGCCACGAAACGCTCTGTTGAGGCCGGCTACAAGTGGTTAGAACTGCACTTTGCCCACGGATACCTGGCGCAAAGCTTCTGGTCGCCGGTTGCCAATCAACGGGATGACGAATATGGCGGCAGCCCTGAAAACCGCGCCCGTTTTCTGCTGGAAACCATCGATGCAGTTAAAGCCGTGTGGCCGGAAGATTTACCATTAACCGTGCGTTTAGGCGTTATAGAATATGATGGTAACGATGACAAGCTGGTACCTGAATCCATTGAGCTGATCAAAAAGATGAAAGACCACGGCGTCGATTTTGTCAGTGTATCGGTTGGCTTCAATACACCTGAAGCCAATATTCCATGGGGCCCTGCATTCCTGGCGCCGGTATCACAACAAATTCGCGAAGAAGCTGACATTCCTGTCGCTACAGCATGGGGTGTTGATGATCCGATGCTGGCCAATAAAACCATTGAAGACGGACAGCTGGATTTGGTGATGGTAGGGCGTGCGCACCTGGCAAACCCGCACTGGAGCTATGATGTGGCTAAAAAGCTGAGCAAAGACTCACCTTCATGGGTACTGCCTGCACAGTATGCACACTGGTTAGCCCGTTACGCTCCGGCCGATTACAAATAACGGTCTGAACAGATAATTATCTGAAATTTCGCCCCCGGGGCAACCATGGCGCAGGTAAGTACCTGCGCCATATCATGCTCACTGATTTATCACCCGGGCAGGTATAACCCCGTAGTTTTCCATCCATTCCAGCATATTACTGAACCAGTCAGTGGGATGATTCATCCCGAATCCGTGCCCGCCATCAGGCAGCAGTAACATCTGTACAGGCACCCGCTTTTCCACAAGCCCGGTATGAAATTGCAACGCATTCCCTACAGGCACGGCTTTATCATCATTAGCATGAACAATGAAAGCTTGCGGTGTATTGGTGGTGACATTGTCTTGTGCGGAGAAAGTTGAAATTAATCTGTTGTCCGGCGATTCGCCCAGTAAATTCAGCCGTGATCCCTGATGCGTTACGTCTTCTTTCATTGAGATCACCGGATAGATAAGCACCTGGAAATCCGGACGAAGCATTTTTTTCGTATGCGCTTTATTCACCGGCTGTTTGAACTGAGTTGCCAGTGTGGCAGCCAGATGTCCTCCGGCGGAGAATCCCATTACGCCCACCCTGTGTGAGTCGATTCTCCACTCTTTTGCATGCTGACGCACCAGACTGATGGCCTGCTGCGCATCCTGAAGAGGACCATAGGAAGGGTTATCCATAATGTCTTTCAGTGGCATACGGTATTTCAGCACAAATGCGGTAACACCTGCCCCGGCGAAACGGCGGGCGACATTAAAGCCTTCTTTATCGATGGCCAGCCTTTCATAACCGCCACCGGGCAAAATGATAACAGCGGTACCGTTGCGCTCATCCTCAGGAGGCGCAACCATGGTCAGCTCAGGAGAATCCACTGCGACAACTGAGCGGTCGTTTATCACCTCCCGTCCCTGAAACTCTGTGGGTGTGTGGGCTATTTCCCCCGGGATCCCTTCAGGATAAAGTGTTAATCCGGTTATCTGAACCTGCTCTGCTGACACCGCAACTCCGCTGTTAATCAAAACAATCAGTATCATACCGGATAAACCGGCCTTGCGGCGCTGCAGCGATAATCTTTGCGACAAACATTGGAAGAGAAAGGCCCTCATACTTTTCCCGCCCGGTGAGTCAGGATCTCACCGGCATGCTGCCCGGTCATGCCTTGCGGCGTTTTCACAACAACCCCGTTCACCAGGATATATTCTATGCCGGTGGGGTACTGATGCGGTGCGGTAAATGTTGCATTATCAATCACTGTCTGCGGATCAAAAATCACAATATCAGCACGGTACTGTACTGCCAGCGTACCGCGGTCGGTCAGATCCATGCGTTGTGCCGGTAGTGCAGTCATTTTATGAATTGCCTCAGGCAACGTCAGAGTTCCCTTCTCTCTGACGTAACGACCCAATACCCGGGGATAGGAGCCGTAACTGCGGGGATGAGGATTCCCTTCACCGGGTATTGCACCGGCTGTGTCTGTGGCTACTGAGGTAAACGGATATGCCATGATTTGTGCCACATCCTTCTCGTCAATAGCATGGAAAATGCCTTGCGCGCCTCCCTGCTCTTCAATTTCCATAGCCAGTTCCGCTGCATTTGCCAACGTCTGCGCTCTGCCCTGCTGAGCCAGTACCTGACCAAACGTCAACCCGTCCCATTGCGGATTTGCAGCAAAATGGGCTATCTGCAGCCTTTCCGGATCGCCACCACCGCGGTCTTCACGAATGTTCTTTTCAATGCCGGCTTTCACTTTTGCCCGTGTTGCCGGGTCACTGAGACGTTTTAACACTTCTCTGTGACCACCGGCCAGCGACCAGGGCGGAAACAAAATACTGAAGCGGGTTGATGAAGCGGTATAGGGATACTGGTCCAGTGTCACGTCCATCCCCTTTTCACGGGCCGCGGTAATCATACCCAGCGTTGTTTCGCTGTGGCCCCAGTTTGGCAGTCCCACCAGCTTATGATGACTCACATGCACGGGGATGCCGGTATCTTCAGAAATCGCAATAACTTCTTCCAGCGCTTCAGTGATGAGCGCCCCTTCATCCCGCATGTGCGAAGTAAAAATACCACCGTACTGGTGTGCGGTTCCGGCCAGAGCCTTTACTTCAGCGTAATCAGAGTAGACACCCGGCACATACTTTAAGCCGGTCGACAAACCGAATGCTCCCTCTTCCATCGCTTTGGCCACAAGCGCCTGCATGGCCTTAACTTCATCTGCTGTGGCTAGTCTGCCAGCTTCTCCCATTACTTCACGGCGCACATCATTGTGACCCACCAGCAACGCCAGATTTGGACCAAGAGGTGTCGTGGCAGCCTCTCCGAGAAACTCGCCGGTGTGAACCGGTGAAAATCCGCAATTACCGCCAAGAATCGTAGTGATCCCTTGCTGAACCAGATTTTCCAAACCTGGTTGAGTAGCCGCAGAGCGCTCGGCATGAGAATGCAGATCGATAAACCCCGGGCTGACCACCAGTCCGTCCGCTTGTATCACTTGTGCAGCATCACTGGCTGACAGCTGCCCCATAGCGATTATGATGCCGTCTTTAATACCAACATCAGCAGACACTGCCGGTTTGCCGGTACCGTCTATGACCTCTCCCCCGCGGATCAGAATATCGTACTGCGCTGCCGCCAACGGAAAACACAGTGACAATAATCCTGCCCCCAGAACTGTTTTTACTAATCTGCCTGACATCGACGCTCCCTCTTTCTGATCATTTTTTACTGATTGTCATTGTTGTCCGTTATTTATACCCCGGAGAAAGAGCACATGCTTGTGTTGCATGATGAAGTAACCGCAGAACGGGACTGTATTCCTTACAAAGAGTTTTGAACAGGTTTCATGAGCACCCGTTGAAACGGCCAATATTTCACCGGATTTCTCCTCTTCACCCCGTTTATTGGTCAGTTTACATACAAACGTGTATGGCATGCTCTTTGAAACTGTTTAATCAGCGGGCGGCACTCTCTTCAGGTGTACTCACCTTACCGGTCTCTTTTACCGGTTTACAGGTGCAGCCCATACGCTAAACAAAGTAAGAGGAATTTTCTGATGAAAAAATCAATCACAGCATTCGCGGGTATTGCAGCGCTCACTTCTTTATCAGCTTTCAGTGCTTCCGCACAATCTCTGGACACGCCCTGGCAGGATCAACCGGGTTTCTACGTAGGTGGTAACTACGGATATCTGAAAGTAGACGGGCAGGACGATTTTGATGATGATAATGACGTCATTCAGGGTCTGGTCGGTTATCGTTTTAACCGCTATCTGGCCGTAGAGGGATCGGTTATCGACTTCGGTGATTACGGCCATAACCTGTCACGGGCCGATACTGATGGCTGGACAGCGGGTGTAAAAGGTATCTTACCAATTACTAATCAGTTCTCTGTTTATGCCAAAGCCGGACAACTATGGTGGGATACTGATTATTCAGTGAATGGTGTATCCGGCAGCTACGACGACGAGAGTTTATTCATCGGTGCCGGCGTTGCGTACAATATCACTGAGAACTTCCTCGTGAATGCAGAATACACAGTTTACGATGCGGATCTGGATGCCAATGACCTGGCCGATGATCCCGGCGATGTGGACTTTAATACCGATTTAAAACAAGCCAGTGTAGGTGTTGAATACCGCTTCTGATTTGTAAATGTCACTCAAAGCCTCCGGCATTCCGGAGGCTTTTTTGATTCTGACAACCGGCCGGTCACTCCTGTGTACTAACTTCAGGAAAATTCTACAAACCGGCGGACAAACTTACCTGAAGGCAGGAAGCAGGCTCACCCCCTCACTTTAACATCTGACAAATTTTCCAATTTAAAACAGCAAGATAACCATATAAGACGGGTATCAGGTCGTATGGAATAGTTTCTGCATTTCATAATGCATTTGTCACTTAATATGCTCATTCCGGGTTGGCATGAGGAGGAACGATGTCAGCAGAACAATCTATTTTCAAACAGGGAGAAAATTGCTGGGCGACCAGTCACGCCAGCTTCGCCACTCCACTTATTGATTGTGGTAATTACTACAAAGCTTTGCATTCGGCGATCCTGAAAGCGAAGCACAGTATATTTATCGTCGGATGGGATATCGACAGCCGGATCAGGCTGTTGCGCGGTGAAGACGAGGCGAACTCCGAAGCCCCCTCAGTGGTCAGTGATTTGCTGGCGTGGAAAGCTGAGCAAAACCCTGACATGAAAATTTACCTCCTGCGCTGGGATTCTTCTCTGGCCTTTTTTGCTCAACGGGAAATGTGGGCGAAAGAAGTATGGGATGAGAAAACACCTGACAACGTACTCACGGAACTCGATGACACGATTCCCATGGGAGGCAGTCAGCATCAGAAGATTATTGTTATCGACGATGAACTGGTATTTTCGGGCGGTATGGATATTTCGACCAACCGCTGGGATACCCGTGACCACCCCATTGAAAGTGAAGAACGCAACGGTCCTGACGGACCTTACACGCCACTACATGACGTCCAGATTGTCTCTGCCGGCCCTGTGGTAGAAAGGTTCGCCGAACTGGTGCGCTGGCGCTGGTTGCGCGTAGCCGAAGAAAAGCCTATCGCCATCCGTGAAGAAGCTGAAACAGACCTGGACAGTCCTGTTCCCGCTTCATGGCCGGACGGCTTTGAGCCCTGGTTTGAGAAGGTCGATTGCGCCCTTGCCCGCACTATTCCGTTCATGGACGAAGTTGAGCCTGTACAGGAAGTCCGTCACATGTTGCTTGACCTCATCAATGAAGCAGAACGGGTAATCTATATTGAAAACCAATTCACTTCCCGTCAGGAAATCGCAGAAGCGCTGAACCGCCGTCTGAAAGAAAAGCCTGAACTGCATGTCATTATTGTCAGCTCCTATGAACCAAAAGGTAAATTCGAGTGTGAGGCATTTTGGGCAGGTCGTATTGAATTTAAGAAAATTCTTGAAAAAGACATCGAGCCTGAACGCATCATTATGTCGTATTCGTCCATTACCGACGAGCACGGACAACATGCGACTAAGCGTATCCATTCTAAAGTGATGACCATCGATGACCGCTACGCCGTTATCGGTTCGTCGAATATCAGTAACCGTTCAATGAGTCTGGATACTGAAATCGACCTTGTTCTGTTTGGTAATAATGATGCAAACCGCCGCCAGATAGCCCGTATCCGTGACGATTTACTGGCAGAGCACACCGGCCGAACCGTTGAACAAGTTACCGCAATCATGCAGGAACCTAATCCGGCACGGGCACTAATGGAAGGCCAGCTGGCTCATGGCTATGTGCTTACCCAGGTGCGTGACGAAATATTTACCAGTCAGGAATCAGGTAAAAATTTCTTTTCATCCTTATCTGATCCGGAAGAGCCGCTGATCCCGCCAATTCCGGGATTAAACGGTGAAGCAACACCGGTACGCAATCCCCGCCGCCGCACGATCATGGTTGGTATCGGCGTTCTGGTGATTGCAGCCCTGGCGGCCACGCTGCTGCTCGCCAGTCACTTTATTCCGTGGTTATCGACAGACAATATCAATGCCTTCCTGGAGGAAAGCCGGGGCACCTATTTCGCACTTCCGACGGTTTTACTTGTCTATGTGGTTGGCGGCTTCTTCTTCTTTCCGGTCACCGTAATGTCACTGGCGGTCTCTGCCATCTTTGGACCGGTTTGGGGACCATTGTACGGCATTATGGGCGCCCTGCTGAGTTCCGCGAGCATGTTCGGTGTAGGTAAGCTGGCAGGTAACGCGGGATTGCGTAAAGTTGGCGGGCCGAAAGTTGCTGCTGTTGATGAGAAGCTGAAAACCAGTGGTATTGTTGGTGTCGCCGCTATCCGGATGTTGCCCATCGCACCATTCAGTCTGGTTAATCTGGTTGCCGGCATTTCATCAATTGGTCTGATGCAATTTTTGATTGGAACATTCCTGGGCATGTTCCCGCCGATGATAGCGAAAGGTCTGGTAGGCGATTCTATTACTCAGATTTTCCGCAATCCGTCACCGGAGACGATTTCCTATCTGGTAGGCGGCATCGTATTGTGGGGCCTGATGATTTGGGGCTCACAGAAAATTGCCAAGCGATACCAGGAAAGCAAACAGGTAGAAAAAACAAAGGGTGAAGAATGTGTCGCATAGTCAGTTATAATATCCATAGCGGTATTGGTCGCGACAATAAGCATGATTATCGCCGCATTGGCAGTTATCTTGCCGAACTGGGTGCAGATATTGTGTTGTTGCAGGAAATGGATACGCGGCCTGAACACAGAGATATTGAAACGGACATCAGAGATATTTGCGCCAGTCAGGTGTTTCAACTGGTACCTTCACCGGCTATTACAGAAGCCGGCGGGGGCTGGTACGGGAATGCAGTACTGACCCGCTTTCCCGTGCTGAAAAATGAAATCCTTGATGTGAGTCAGGATGGTTTTCAGCCGAGAAATATTCAGGCTGTAGATTTACTCACGCCGTCAGGACCACTGACAGTAATCAATACTCACAAGGGATTGAAGAAAAGTGAACGTCGTTCACAATTCGCAAAGCTTCATGAATACATTGCCGGCAGAATGAAAGAGAATAAGACGCCTATTGTGCTCGGCGGAGATTTCAATGAATGGCAGTTTTTTACCCGCGCATTCCGTGCTCTGGACAGCGTGCTGAACCAGCACAAAGCGGGGGCCACGTTCCCCAGTCAGTTTCCGCTATTTTCCCTGGACCGGATCTGGACTTCACCGGACATTAAACTACGCCGGATCCGCCGTCTGAAAAATGCCCGCACGAGAATTCTCTCTGACCACCTGCCCGTTCAGGTAGACATTCGCCTCCCCGAACAGGATGTCAGTGATTTACAGGAACCGTTTCAGGCACAGGCGATGCTTGGCTGACGATATTTGAGATCGCCACGCCAGTGATTTAACTCCTGCTCACAGGCAGTCACCCTGCGGATAACATCCCGCATTTTTATGCTTGCATCTGTGAGTGATCCGCTTCGGTTAGTGGCCATTAATACCTGACGGCGCATTTCCGGCTGCTCAATTTTCAGGGCTTTCACCAGGCCACTTTCTTCAAGATGGAAAATGGCAGACGATGGTAAAATCATCGCCCCCTCGCCCTGCAGCAATTGCCTGAGCCCTGTCATCAGCTGGCCCGAATACGCCGTGTTGTGCCTCAACGCAACACCAGTCACTTTTTCGTAATGGGCGATGAGCATCCCCAGCGCATCCCGGCTTCCGGGTGTAAGTAACTCAAACTGGCTGAGTTCCCAGAATTTGATCGTGTTACGATCCTGATATTTCTGATACAGCTCTGACTGGTCGTTCACGCCGAGCACCAGATACATGTACTCCTCGATCAGCGGCTCGCAAACCATTGAAACAGCATCAACATCCTGCTCATAGGTAATGGCGATATCAATCTGATTGGTCTCCAGCCAGCCCCGGACTGAATACGACGGGCCGGTGCTGATATCCAGTTTCAGCTTGCTGGCCGATTTTTTTACTTCCGACAATAACGACATGGACAGCACGTTACCGATAGACGGCAACATGCCAACTTTCACAGTACCTGACCGTTCCGCAACGAGGTGCTGTAAATCGGCTTTAGCCGCATTGATATCGTCAATCAGCCGTCTTGCATGCTTCGCAAAAACCTCTCCGGCTTCGGTTAAAGAAACCCCTTTGAAACTCCTTTGAAACAGCGGTGTGCCCATTTCTCTTTCAAGATTGGCCAGCTGCTGGCTGATTGCCGGTTGTGCAATATCTAACTCTCTTGCGGCTGCGGCAATACTTCCTTTTCTCAACGTGGTGAGGAAGTACTGTAACTGTTTTGAATTCATGACATGTCTCCTGACGCCTCCATCAAAGTTTTTCTGCCGGTGCCCGCACGCGCCTTGTCGTTTTAATTTCTTGTTAATACCTGAACGGTATTCTTTTTTGTATTCCAGTACAGCAACTTATATGCCATTGCAGCGAACATTTACAGATATCAATTGTTAACAAAAAGTAAGCATCCCCTGGATGAAAAAAAACATTTCTGGCCTGATATCCCTGCCCGGCCCGCGATTTCCGGTGCTCCCCGATTGCCCTCAACATATTTTTTATACCCTTCCATATTCTTTTTTCTTCCGCGACGCCGCTCTCATTTTTTAGTCTTTACGAACACAGTTTACAGCTACGCAGCATCGCTGTTCAAAGCTTGTGCATCTTACTGGTGCCGCTGTGAGCCATAGTTGGGCGCGGCCTCCGGATCCTCCATGAGCTGCGCCCGCAAAAAGAGCAATCAGGCAACAAACCGGGAACACACACTCATGAAAATAAAAAAATTAAGTGCGTCTATTTATGCCGGATTAACCGGCATGACCATGGCATTAGCGCTGACTCCTTCTGTATATGCACAGGAAACTGACACTCCTGATGCCGAATCGGATCCATCCCTGGAACGGATTGCTGTTGTTGGTGCGCGGGGTGCGCCGCGTTCAGTGACCAGCTCTCCCGTGCCTGTTGATGTATTGACAGCTGAAGACATGGAAGGTGTAGCATTCTCAGATATGAACGATGTAATGATGACCCTGGTGCCGTCTTACACCCTGTCACGCCAGCCAATTTCTGATGGCGGTACGTTTGTGCGCCCTGCACAGATGCGTGGTCTGCCCACTGACAAAACACTGGTTTTAGTTAACTCCAAACGCCGTCACCGCTCTCCGCTGGTGCAAATCGGTGGCTCAGGTACGCAAGGGCCTGATCTCGCAACCATCCCGACTGCGGCTATCGGTTCTGTTGAAGTACTGCGCGACGGTGCGGCCGCACAGTATGGCTCAGACGCCATCGCAGGGGTCATTAACTTCCAGTTAAAAAATAACAGTGAAGGTGGCTCACTGTCAGCCGAGCTGGGCCAGTATTACGAAGGTGACGGCGATCAGATGGTGATCAGCGGTAACAAAGGTTTTGCGTTAGGTGAAGACGGATTCTTAAGTATTTCTGCTGAAATTACTGACTCAGAAGCGACCTATCGTGGCGAACAGTACTGTGAAAGCTGGTTCTGTGTGACCGACCAGTCTGAAGAATATATCGCTGCTGCGATTGCAAGTGCTAATGCCGTTCACGGTTCAGATGAAGTACAACCCTGGGGCCAGCCAAACTCTAAAGGCACCCGTGTATTTTTTAACTCAGGTTATACGATTTCTGACGAAGTAGAATTATACGCATTCGGTAACTATTCAGAGACCGAGGGCGATGGTTCCTTCTTCTATCGTTATCCGGGCAACGGCACCATTGAGGACATCCGTCTGCAGGATGGTTCAGTCTGGAGCCCGCTGGAATTCTTCCCCGGTGGTTTTACGCCGCGCTTCGCAGGTGAAGTTACCGACTACTCACTGGCAGCCGGAGTGAAAGGGATGAGTGGTAAGTGGACGTATGACATCAGTGGCCGCTTTGGTTCCAGTGAAATTGATTACACCCTGAGCAACACCATCAATCCGTCGATGGGTAACGAGTCCCCGACTTCATTCAAGCCGGGCTCACTGACCAACGAAGAGAAGCAACTTCAGGCTGATTTCACCTATGATCTGGACGAATATATTTTCGCTTTCGGTCTGAGCTACATGGACGAGTCTTATGATATCTCCGGCGGTGAAGAAGATTCCTATACTGCAGGTCCATATGCCTCAGCGGATCCATGGGGTTTCTGTAACGATGACGGCACAGCGACGGCGGCAGGCTCAGCCATTGCAGACCTGGACTGTGCAGACGAATCCGACCCGGTTTACACTGTAGTTGGCGTAGGTTCCAACGGCTTCCCGGGATACTCTCCCGAATTCTCCGGTGAATATAACCGTGACTCTTACGCTGTTTACACCGACATTTCCGGTGACGTAACAGACAAACTGTTTGCTCAGGCAGCATTACGTTACGAAGACTACTCTGACTTCGGTTCTGAACTCGTTTATAAAGTGGCCGGTATTTACCAGCTTACCGATGAAATCGCACTGCGTTCTTCATACGGTACGGGTTTCCGTGCTCCGACTCCGGGACAGCAAGGTACAACAAACGTATCCACCCGGCTGCCTAACGGCTTCCCGGTTGCTACCGGTCTGTTCCCTGCCAGCAGCGCAGTTGCTCAGGCGCTTGGAGCCAGTGCACTTGCACCGGAAAAATCCACCAACATTACCTTTGGTATGACGGCGGATTACGGCGACTTCACCCTTACTGTGGATTACTACAATATCGAGCTTGAAGATCGTCTGAATGCCATCTCAACGCTGGATGTCAGTTCTGATCCTGATGCAGAAGACCCGGAAGATTATCAGCGTTACCTGAGCCTGGCGAATGCCGGTGTTTCCGGTGCGGAATCAATCGGTGGTGTGTTCTACTTCCAGAACGCTTTCGACACCACAACCGAAGGTGTAGATGTAGTAGCAACATATAATATGCAGTCAGATATGGGTGACACCACCTTCACTGCATCATTTAACTACAACAAAACCACACTGGATAACGATCCTGAAAACTTCTACAACGAAGAAGATGAGTTTGACCTGGAAAACGGTACGCCGGATTTCCGTGGTACTGCCTCAGTTAAACACAGCATTGAAGACTGGATGATTGTTGCCCGTATGAACTACTACGGCGAATATGAAAATGCCGCGAGCAGTTCTCTGGATGTGATTCAAACCTTTGGTACAGAAATCCTGTTCGACCTTGAGCTGACTTATCACATCAGTGAAAGTCTGTCTCTCAGTGCCGGTGCCCGTAACCTCTTTGACGAGTATCCGGACGCTGGTACTGACGAAATGGGTGAAACCTGCTGTGGTCGTATTTACCGCTCAGACTCTATTGTTGACTGGCAGGGTGGCTATTACTACACCAAGTTAAACTATACCTTCTAAGAACACACAACCTCTTTAAACAGCAATCAGGGCCGGCTTTCTTGCCGGCCTTTCTTTTTCCCTCCAAGCACACGATTTGTGCCTGCGCTTATATCCGCGTCCGTGCAGTTAAATTCTCCGCAGGCGAAGGCAGTCTCCGCTTCTGTTACTCCCGAATAAGAAGCCACTGATGTGTATTTACTCTCAGATAGAAGAATAATTTGACGGTATTTCAACCGGCAACTAACTTCATATGAACAGAGCGTGTTCCTGACAGGTAACCGCATAGCCGTATTTGTGCGAACGCAGGGTGTAAATTTTAGCTTTAGTTATCCACCTGCAACCAGCCTTAACAATGCGATAAGAAAAACTAAACAATCAAAATAAGCCTCTACACAACAAACTACAAATAAACAATGACTTAAAACTTCTTTATGGCAATTATTAATTTATTGTGACGGCCACATAAAACTTAAAAAACACTTTATTTTCAATAAATTAAGATAAGGCGTATAAATACCCGCCGGCGATTAGTTGTTAAAAATTCGTTTACAGGACGCTGAAATTAAAAAAAATTTCTGCCTGATTTAGTCATTACTCCATGATTTTTATACTTTTTGTCACCCCCTCCATATTTTTCCTATAGCCCTACATATTCTTTTTTCTTCCGCGATACAGGTCTGTTTTTTTAGTCTCGATTACACACAGCACGCCACCGATACAACGTTGTATCAAATATTCTGACCGCCAGGGGCGGCTGTGAGTTATTGTTGGGTGCAGTGTCGAGATTTCTCCCTGGCCTGTATCCAAAGAAAAAAAGCCATCAGGCAAATTTTGGGAACACACATTAATGAAAATAAAAAGGCTCAGTGCGTCAATCTATGCCGGATTAACCGGCGTGACTCTGGCTTTCGCTCTTTCTCCTTCTGTTTACGCACAAGAAACTGATACCCCCGATGCTGAATCCGATCCGTCTCTGGAACGTATAGCGGTTGTCGGTGCCCGTGGTGCCCCCCGTTCAGTAACCAGCTCTCCGGTTCCCGTTGATGTATTCAATGAGGAAGATCTGGAAGCGGTTTCTTTTACCGATATGAACGATGTTGTCCGCACCCTTGTCCCTTCTTATACCGTTTCACGTGAACCTATTTCAGATGGTGGTACGTTTATCCGTCCGGCTTCTCTTCGCGGACTGCCAACGGATAAGACGCTGGTACTGGTTAACTCTAAGCGCCGCCATCGTGCAGCTCTGGTGCAAACCAGCGGCTCAGGTACCCAGGGACCAGACCTTGCAACAATTCCTACAGCCGCAATCGGTTCGGTTGAAGTGCTTCGCGACGGTGCTGCTGCACAGTACGGTTCAGATGCGATTGCAGGGGTAATGAACTTCAACCTGAAAAACAATTCTGAAGGTGGCAGTTTTTCTGCAGAATGGGGCCAGTACTATGAAGGTGACGGCGACCAGCTCACGCTGACAGGAAACAAAGGCTTTGCCCTTGGAGATGATGGTTTCCTGAGTATTTCTGCAGAGTACACCGATAACGAAGCCACCAGCCGTGGCGAGCAATATTGTGTATCGTCATTCTGTCTGGATAAATCCAACCCGAACTACGATCCCGACGCATCTTATAACGCTTATCTGACAGATGACTTCCTTGCAGCCGCAGAAGCCATGGGGCAGGAATCGCAGGGCGCGAACGTCGTACAGCCCTGGGGCCAGCCAAATTATGAATCAGCAAAGGTCTTCTTCAATGCCGGCTATGTTTTTTCTGAAGCAGCTGAACTCTATGCGTTCGGTAACTACTCAGAAAGCTCCGGTGACGGTGCGTTCAACTACCGTAACCCAACCAACAGTGTGAATGCCGATATTCGCCTGCCTTCAGGTGAAACATGGAATGCACTTGAGTTCTTCCCGGGCGGCTTTACTCCCCGCTTCGCCGGTGATATTACTGATTATTCACTGGCAGGCGGCGTGAAAGGTGCCTCAGGCGATCTGAGCTATGATTTCTCTGCCCGTTACGGTTCAAACGAAATTTCTTACTCCATCTGGAATACATTCAACCCGTCATTAGGTAACGAATCACAAACTTCATTTGAACCGGGCGATCTGGTGAACGAAGAAATGCAGTTACAAGCTGATTTTGTTTATGACTTTGACGGTTACGCCTTTGCATTCGGTCTGAGCTACCTGGATGAATCTTATGAGATTCAGGAAGGAGAGGAAGCATCATACACTGCCGGCGCTTATTCTCAGGCAGATCCATGGGGATTCTGTAACGATGACGGCACAGCCACTGAAGCCGGTTCTGCTATTGCAGACCTGGATTGTGCAGACAGCTCTGACCCTGTGTATACCGTAATGGCTGTAGGATCAAACGGTTTCCCGGGATACTCTCCTGAGTTCTCCGGCGAATACAACCGTGATTCCTATGCAGCTTATGTAGATATTTCCGGTGATATCACCGACAGTATTTTTGCTCAGGCAGCGCTGCGTTACGAAGACTATTCAGACTTTGGTTCTGAGTTAGTTTACAAAGTAGCCGGTATTTATCAGGCAACGGATGAAATTGCTCTGCGTGCCTCCTACGGTACAGGCTTCCGGGCTCCGACGCCGGGCCAGCAGGGAACAACAAACGTTGCGACGACGTTTATCAACTCTGAGCCTGTTGCGGTAGGTTTATTCCCTGCCAGCAGTGACGTTGCCCAGGCCCTGGGTGCCAGCACACTGGATCCGGAAACCTCCACTAACATTACGTTTGGTTTAACTGCGGATTACGGTGACTTCACTTTCACTGCTGACTTCTATCACATCGAAATTGAGGACCGTTTCAACGCGATTTCAACGCTGGAAGTTTCTACAGATCCTACTGCCGGAGACGAGTATGACAACTATCTGGCCCTGGTGGCAGCCGGTGTTTCAGGCGCTGAATCCATCGGTGGCGTACGTTACTTCCAGAATGCGTTTGACACCACCACTCAGGGTGTTGACCTGGTAGCAACTTACCGCCTGTCTTCGCAATACGGTGATACCACATTCTCAGCCTCATACAACTACAACGATGTAGAGTTTGATTCTGACCCGAGTGAGGTGTTTAACCCTGAAAATATTTATGACTTCCTGAACAACACGCCGAATTCCCGCGCGATTTTGTCAGCAAGACATAACTATGACGCGTGGCAGGTTGTCGCCCGCCTTAATTACTATGGCGAAAACTCAAACTCTGATTACAACACCAATACTGAAGTACTGACTATTCAGGACTTCGACAGTGAAATGCTGTTTGACCTGGAAGGCTCTTACCTTGCAACAGAAAGTCTGCGCATCACGGTGGGTGTTCGTAACCTGTTTGATACCTATCCACAGTATGACGAAATCGAAGCGTCGAATGGCCGTCTGTACCGTTCAGATTCTATCGTCGACTGGCAGGGTGGTTATTACTACACCAAGTTGGAATACACATTCTGACCTGTACTGGCGGGTAGCTGTTTTACGGCAAGTCGACCTCGTGTCGGCTTTGCTGTGAAAGAGCCGGGGGAGTTCACTTTCGCTGCTTACAGCTGAGATACCCCCTGAGGACATACCCTCTTTAAATTAATGTTTAGCGGAGTTTTGTAGTTATGGAAATCGAGTTGGTCTGGTTTGTTGTTACGTTATGTGCTGCAGGTGCCATTGCCGGCATAACGTCAGGCCTGTTTGGCAACGGTGGCGGCTTTGTTGTCGTGCCTGCCCTGTCTATTGTCTTTCCCTTCTTTGTTCCCGATTCTGATGAAATCGTGAAAGTGGCTATCGGCACGTCTTTAGCCTCTATTGTTGTTTCCAGCCTGCGTTCTGTAATTGCCCACAAAGCGAAAGGTGCTGTGGACTTTGCCGTACTGAAATCCTGGTCGGTATGGATAGTCCTTGGCGTCATCGGCGGATTACTCATTGCAGATAACACCAGTGCAGGCGGACTTAAAATTGTCTTTGCAGCCGGTGTACTGCTTTACTCAATTTACTTCCTGTTCCCCGATTTTGTCGTGCGTCCGGGAATGTATTTCTCTATGCCCAAAGGTATCGGTAAAGCCACCCTCGCATTTGTGCTGGGTGGTTTTTCTGCCTTACTGGGTATTGGCGGTGGAACGCCCACCGTTATCACCATGGTCATGTGCCGCCGCACAATTCAGCAGGCAGTTGCCACTGCTGCAGGTGTCGGCTTTCTCATCGGCCTGCCAGGCGCGTTGGGCTTTTTGTTCATGCGCCACTCTGAAACTGCCGCCCTGCCGGTGGGTACCGTGGGATATGTCAATATTCCCGCCCTTATTGCCATCAGTATCGGTTCGATTATGACGGCCCCTATTGGTGCCAACATGGCGCATAACTTCAGTGAAAAAATGCTCAAAAGACTGTTTGGCATTTACTTAATCATCGTGTCACTCGGCATGTTTTATAAAGCCCTTTAGTCTTTTCACTTTCAAAGGAACTTATTTATGACTTACAACCCTGCACGACGTTTATTCTTAGGCGGCAGCCTGGCTGCTACAGCAGCCGGCGCAACCGGTATTATTACTCCTGCTGCGCTGGCAGCAGGTTCTTCAGTGGCGGCGCCTCACGTAATGTACGGCCCTCAGGCCGGCATCGCCAAGCTGAATGCAAATGAAAACCCCTATGGTCCGAGCCCTGCTGCTCTTAAAGCCATTGCAGAAGCCTCGTCCACCGGCGGTGCCTATTATGCTTATCAGGCGGGCATGTACTTAACTGACATGATTGCAGAAGAGTATGGCCTGAAAAAAGAAAATGTGGCAATTACCGCCGGTTCCAGTTTGATTCTGGCCTTCGCCGCTTATGCCGCCACATCAAAGGGAAAAATACTAGGTCCGGATCTTTTCTGGGACACCACATCTAAGGCCCCAATCAGCCAGGGCGGACCGGATATTGTGCGGGTACCCAACACAGCTGATCTGGATATTGACCTCGATGCACTGTACAACGCTATCGATGACAACATTGCCATGGTCCATATTTGCAACCCGAATAACCCGACCGGCAAAGTGCTCGACACGAAAAAGCTGCAGGATTTCTGTATAAAAGCCTCGAAGAAAACGCTGGTGCTGGTTGATGAAGCGTATAACGAACTGATCAGTGATGGCCCTGCACACTCAATGATCCCGCTGATCAATCAGGGCCACAATATTATCGTGGCGCGTACTTTCTCAAAAATTTATGGCCTGGCCGGCATGCGTGTGGGTTACATGCTTGGCTCAGAAGAAAATATCAGCTTTATCAATCAATATGGTCTCGGCGGCTATTCCATCAACCAGGCCGGCTTGGCAGCAGCGATTGCGAGCTTTAAAGATGAAGCCTTCAAAGACTTCTCACGGGATAAAGTGATGGAAGCCAAAGACATGATTATGTCGGCAGTTAAAGCGAATGGTTTGACGGCACTGCCATCAGCGACTAACTTTGTTTTTGTGAATCTGGGTGATAATGGCGATGCCAATGCCTTCCGTGCTGCTATGGAAACAGAAAATGTGCTGATCCGCGGACAGTACCGGACTTACAAGCCCTGGTCGCGGGTGAGTACCGGTAAAATCGAAGATGTGAAGATGTACGTCGACGCAATGCCAAAAGCGCTGGAAGCCATGTACAAGGCGTAACTGTACGTTAAACACAATGTAATCTGGTCGATGAGAGGTGCTGTAAGGCGCCTCTCATTCTGCTGCATGCCTGATAATCCCCCCTCTTAATCCGGTTCGCAATTGCGACAATCACGACATTCCTGACGATTGAGAATTTTTTTTCTACATTCCTTTCATTACTGAAATTCTTGTCTATAACTTAAATTAACGTGCGCCTGATAACGCATCAGGCAAATCCTTTTGGTCAGTAAATTTCTAAAATTTCACACAGTCTGGACCCAAAGAGACAGAAAAAGCCGACAACGTGCAGGCAGTAACAATCCCGGAATGTATTATGATGAGTGACAATCAAATTATGGTCGGAATAAAAAATACACCACCAATTGCAATGATTGGTGCAGGCGTGAGCCTTGTTGTGGGCTTTGGTTTAGTGTCAGTGGGTCTTGCTTATCCGGCAATAGTCGTTTCTTCCATCGGCGTTTTTCTGGCAGCAAAAATGCAATCAGGAGATACAGAACCACAGGCCGAAACTCAGGCTGTACACGCTGAGCCTGTATTTGAACAACAGGAAGTCACCGGCGATATGATGTCGGTAACTCAGGATATGGCTAAAATTATCAGTGACTGTGAGAAAAACCTGTCTGACATTTTCAATACACAAACCGATGCGGTAACCACTCTAAGTGAAGCTTTCCTCAATTTGCAACGCCTTGTAGGCGAGCAAAACACCTGTATTACCCGACTGATTCAGGCAGATTCTGACAGCGGCGAAATGTACTCAAACCGCATGCGTACCTTTGCTGATGAAACAGAGAAGTCACTGGATAAATTCCTTGAGTCTACCGAACAGATTTCAGAAGGCACCACCACCATTCTGGAAAAAGTAAACCGTATCTACGACACCATGCCTACAGTGCTTAAAGCCCTTGGCGATATTGATGATATTTCTGCCCAGACTAACCTGCTGGCACTGAATGCTGCAATTGAAGCGGCACGTGCCGGTGAAGCAGGCCGCGGCTTTGCTGTTGTTGCAGACGAAGTTCGTGCTCTGTCGAACCGCTCCACTCAGTTCAGCGGCGTTATCAAGAAACAGATGGAAAACATCGGCGTGCAAATTGATGAACTCACGCAGGATGTCCGCACACTCGCCGCCCAGGATACAAGCTATATCATTACAGCAAAGCGGGACATTCAGGGAGAGCTGGACGCGATTATCGTAAAAGCTGAGAGCGACGCGAACACAACGAATGAACTTGAAGGGATCTCCGGTCAGCTGGACAGTGCTATCGGCTCTGCTATCCGCGGCATGCAGTTTGGCGACATTAACGGTCAGAACCTCACCTATACCCAGGAAATGCTCACAATCGTTAATGAGCAACTGCCTCTGCTGGGAACCAATGATATTGCCACGGTTAAAAAGAACCTGGAAGAGCTGCAGAGCAGCATGAAAAACCGGGCTAACCTCGATCATAATCCGGTATCTGCCAGCAGCATCGATGCCGGAGAAATTGAATTATTTTAGCAACCACCAGCGCGGCTCGCTTGTTAGCCGGGATGACATGGAATCGCCGGATTCGGCGCAACACGTGAAAAAATTGTCGGGAGTATTATGAGTAAGAATATCCTCATTGTTGATGACTCACCATCAATCCGCCAGATGGTAGAAGTGACCTTAAAGTCAGCCAGTTACCCTGTAACTACCGCCGTAGACGGACAGGATGCGTTAGATCAATGCAAAGTGAAACGCTTCGACTTCGTTTTAACTGACCAGAATATGCCAAGAATGGACGGTTTGACGCTGATCAAAAACCTTCGCGGTATGTCAGCCTATGCCCGTACGCCCATTATCGTGCTCACCACGGAAGCGGGTGACGACATGAAGGCAAAAGGGAAAGCTGCCGGTGCCACAGGCTGGATGGTTAAGCCTTTCGACCCTGCCAAATTACTTGCGGTTGTAGGTAAGGTTCTCGGTTAGTTGTAACAGGAAGCGTCACTATGTCTATCGATATCGAACAATTCCACGCGGTCTTCTTCGACGAAAGTCAGGAACACCTGGATGACATGGAACAGCTCCTCATGGAACTGGATGTCGAAGATCCCGATCTTGAGCAGCTCAACAGTATTTTCCGGGCCGCCCACTCAATCAAAGGTGGCAGTGGAATCTTCGGTTTTGATGCGCTTACCGGGCTCACCCATGTCATGGAGAATTTGCTCGACAAAGCCCGTAAGCAAACCATTTCGCTGGACGTGCCTACCGTTGATTTGTTTCTTGAAACGGTAGACTTACTTAAGGTCATTCTGGATGCATACCGAACCGGCAGTGAGCTTCCTCAATCTGACATAGACTCCGGTGTAGCAGCCCTTGAAAAAGCGCTGGCTGCAGCCGACGGACAGGCAACAGATGCTCCGCAACCCGCTGCAGAAAGCGCTGCGGCAGACGACGATGATATCGATGGTTTCGGCTTTTTCGATGATGATGATGACGAGCCCGCAGCAGAAACAGCGGAAGTCGCAGAAAACACAGAAAATGAAGCGGCAAAAGCAGAAGCAAAAGATGACGATATAGACGGGTTTGGCTTCTTTGATGATGAGCCTCAACCTGCTGCATCACCGGAAGAAAAGCAAGGTTACGGTTTCTTCAAACCGGTTGAAGCCGTTGCAGAAGATGCCAAAGCCGCATCGGCAGAGGCGGCAAAAGCTGCCGCTAAACCTGCGGCTAAGAAAGCTGCAGCGAAATCTGCGGCTAACAAAGAAGCGTCTTCTATTCGTGTAGACACCCTGAAAATTGATCAGATGGTAAACCTGGTGGGTGAACTGGTTATTACCCAGTCCATGTTGTCGATGATTGGTGATGAAGTTACCGGAGCCATAGGTCAGAAGTTGCAGACGGCCATTGCAGAACTGCAGCGTAATACCCGCGAGATTCAGGAATCGGCAATGTCCATGCGTATGCTGCCGGTGAATATGACGTTTAACCGCTTCCCCCGTGTTGTGCGGGATCTGTCTTCTAAACTCGGTAAAAAAGTTGACCTCGTTATTGAAGGCGGCGCAACTGAAATCGATAAAAGCATGATTGAAAAGCTGGTCGACCCTCTGACTCACCTGGTTCGAAACAGTATCGATCATGGTGTAGAGAAGCCGGCAGACCGGGTCGCATCAGGCAAAACTGAAAATGGTACCGTGATTTTACGGGCTGCACAGCGTGGCAGTTCGATTGTCATCAGCATTATTGATGACGGGGCAGGACTCAGTCGTGAACGCATTCTGTCCAAAGCAACAGAAAATGGCCTGCCGGTGACACCGGACATGCCTGACAGCGAGGTCTGGTTACTGATCTTCCAGCCCGGATTTTCCACGGCAGCGGAAGTGACCGACGTTTCGGGTCGTGGTGTTGGTATGGACGTTGTCCGCCGGAATATTGAAGCGATTGGCGGCCGCATAGAAATCGATTCACATAAAGGTCTCGGGTCAGCCTTTCATATCCACCTGCCCCTGACGCTGGCTATTGTAGACGGTATTTGTGCTGCCGTGGGCGACCAGATTTTTGTCATCCCGCTGGTCAATATCATCGAATCGCTGCAACCGGTAAAAGAACAGCTCAAACTGATTAAGAACGAACATCTGCTGTGGATAAGAGAGCAGTACTGGCCTCTGGTACCGATTCACCAGATGATGCATGTGGACCATGCTGTTACGAACCCCACGAAAGGGATTGTTGTACTGCTGGAAAGCAGCAAACGTCGCTTTGCTATTCAGGTCGATTCTCTGCTCGGCCAGCAACAGGTGGTGATCAAGAGTCTCGAACAGCACTACCGTAAAGTGCCCGGCATATCCGGTGCCACCATCATGGGAGATGGCCGTGTTGCCATGATCCTGGATGCAGATGCCATCGCAGACTTGTGCAAACCTGTTCATGAAGAGGAAAAAGTATCATGAGTGCCCATGCCAGAGACCATCTCGCATCTAAAGATGTTCAGGAATACTTAAGCTTCATTTTAAGCTCTGAGCAATATGCCCTCGATATTACCTCAGTAAAAGAAATTCGCGGCTACGAGAAAGTCACACCTATCGCCAATGCGCCCAAATTTATCAAAGGCGTGCTGAATCTTCGCGGTGACATCGTCCCCATCGTCGACTTGCGGATTAAATTCAATATTCCGGATCCGACCTACAATGAATTCACCATCGTCATCATGTTGCATGTTCATAACCGTGTTGTGGGCATAGTCGTTGATGGCGTCTCGGATGTTGTACGCCTTACGGAAGATGAAGTCAGGCCACCACCTGATTTCGGGGTGATTTTCGACAGCCGGTTCCTGAAAGGGCTGGCAACTGTGGATGACCATATGGTCATTCTGGTTAACATTGAACAACTAATTTCCAGCGAAGAAATCGGTCTTGTTGCAGAGCAACTGACCGGTGAGGGAGAGTAATTATGGGTATGTTTGACTGGATCAACAGCGAAGCTTCGCGTGATCAGAAAATTCAGATGCTGCGTAAATCGCAGGCTGTCGATGCTTCTACCTGCTGCATCATGATGGCTGACGCAGACAGAAATATTGTCTACGCCAACAAAGCCGTCGTTAAGTTATTAAAGGATAACGAAGCAGAATTACAGAAAGTATTGCCGCATTTTTCAGCAGACAATCTGATTGGCGAGAACATCGATCAGTTCCATAAGAACCCCGCTCATCAAAAAGGCATGCTGGCAGAGCTAAAGCGTCCGATGTCTTCGAATATCATTGTTGGCAAAGTTAATTTTAAACTCACCCTAACCCCGCTGAAGGACGAAGAAGGCCACTCAGTGGGCACCATGGTGGAATGGGTGGATCAAACAGAACTTCTGCTGAAAAGAGGCATGCTGGAGGCCCTTCACCGGGTTCAGGCACTGGCCGAATACACAGCAGAGGGTGAACTCATCGACGTGAATGAGAATTTCCTGAAGCTCACCGGCTATAGCAGGGCTGAAGTACTGGGTAAACATCAAAGCGCTTTCGTGAAGCAGGAACTGGTTCACAATCAGGCATATAAAAACTTTTGGGATAAATTACGGCGCGGCGAAATTGACTCCGGGGAATATCAACGCTTTGGCAAAGATGACAAAGAATTCTGGGTGCAGGCGTCGTATAACCCGATTTTCGACACTGCCGGCAAAGTTACCAAGGTGGTCGAGTTTGCCATCGATATAACAAAAGAAAAACTGAAAAATGCCGATTATTCAGGCCAGATTGAAGCAATTGGTAAAGCTCAGGCCGTTATTGAATTTGATACTTCCGGCAACATTCAGTGGGCCAATGACAATTTCTTAAGTGCCACCGGCTACAACCTGGATGAAATAAAAGGCCAGCACCACAGCATGTTTGTTGAGCCGTCTGAAAAAATCAGTGCTGCTTACAGCAATTTCTGGAATGAATTACGGGGCGGCAACTTTAAGTCAGGGGAATATAAACGGGTTGCCAAAGGCGGCAACGAGATCTGGATTCAGGCATCTTACAACCCGATTATTGATATGAACGGCAAGGTTTTCAAAGTCGTTAAATACGCCACGTTGATTACTGAACAAAAACTGAAAAATGCTTACTTTGAAGGGCAAATTAACGCCATCGGTAAATCTCAGGCGGTCATTGAGTTCAATGTGGACGGTATTATCCAGTGGGCTAATGATAACTTCCTGAACACAGTGGGTTACACCCTTGATGAAATAAAAGACAAGCATCACAGAATGTTTGTAGATAAAGAAACCCGGGGCTCAGAGGAATATTCTCAATTCTGGGCTGACCTGAAGAAAGGTAAATTCTTCTCCGGTGAGTTTAAGCGAATTAATAAAGCCGGTGAGGAAATCTGGATTCAGGCCTCCTACAACCCTATTCTGGATATGGACGGCAATGTTTTCAAAGTAGTGAAATACGCGACCAACATTACCGAAGAAAAGTTACGTACCGCTTATTTCGAAGGTCAAATTGCGGCTATTGGCAAATCTCAGGCTGTGATTGAGTTCGATATGGACGGCATGGTTATCCACGCCAACGAGAATTTCCTCAACACGCTTGGCTATACCCTTGATGAAATTAAAGGTAAACATCACAGCATGTTTGTGGATCAGGAAACCCGCAACAGCAATGATTACCGTTCGTTCTGGGATCAATTGAATCACGGTGTCTACCAGTCCGGCGAGTACAAACGTTTTGGTAAAGGCAACAAGGAAATCTGGATTCAGGCTTCTTATAACCCCATTCTGAACCAGAATGGCAAACCTTTCCGCGTGGTGAAATACGCAACCGATGTCACCGCCCGTACCACTGCAGTTTACGATATTAAACAAGTTATGACCCAACTGGCGAAGGGCGATCTGACTTGCGAGATTGAGCACGAGTTTGAAGGCGAGTTCAAAGTGCTGGGAGAGTCTATCAACCAGTTCATCCGTGATATGCGGGTCACCATTTCACGCATCAACCATGCTGTTGAAACAATCAGCAGTGCATCCAGTGAGATCGCCAGCGGAAATGCAGACTTATCCAGCCGGACAGAGCAGCAGGCGTCCAGTCTGGAAGAAACTGCGTCCTCAATGGAAGAACTGACCGGTACTGTGCGCCTGAATGCAGAGAATGCGGAGCAGGCCAACAGTCTGGCATCACAGGCTTCATCTATCGCCGTAAACGGCGGCAATATGATTCAGCGTGTGGTTGAAACCATGGGCAGCATCAACGAGTCAGCCCAGAAAATTTCAGACATTATCGGTGTAATAGACGGCATCGCCTTCCAGACCAATATTCTGGCGCTGAATGCTGCCGTAGAAGCCGCCCGTGCCGGTGAACAGGGACGCGGATTTGCGGTAGTCGCCTCCGAAGTAAGAACGCTGGCACAGCGCTCTGCAGAAGCTGCAAAGGACATCAAAGAGCTGATTTCAGACTCGGTAGATAAGATTGGCAGCGGCAACACGCTGGTGAAACAGAGCGGTGACACCATGGGCGAAGTGGTTACTTCCATTAAGCGGGTTAACGACATTATGTCAGAAATTGCTGCGGCGTCTTCTGAACAGTCCAACGGCATAAACGAAATCAGTAAAGCCGTTACTCAAATGGATGAAATGACGCAGCAGAACGCGGCGCTGGTCGAAGAGGCCGCAGCAGCAGCGGAAAGTATGCGTCAGCAGGCAGCACAACTGTCAGAGCGTGTGGCCACATTTAAATTAAGTGATAAAGACCGCTCAGCAGACCCGATGGAAGACTTACCTGCCATTAGTGCAAGACCGAAATCTCAGTCCCGCAAGCCGGCAGCAGCAATAGGATCAAACGGGAAAAGCAGCAAACCTCCAGTAAAGGCAGCGGCTCCTGAAGATACGGATGAATGGGAAAGTTTTTAAAGGAGATGGGCCGGTATGAGCCAGAGCGCCCGGCAAGAATTTGCGTTTAATAAAGAGGATTTTGAGAGAGTCAGACGAACCTTATATCAAAAGGCAGGAATCAATCTTACAGATACGAAAGATTCACTGGTTTACAGCAGACTCGCCCGCAGACTGCGGGCGTTGTCGCTGAACAGCTTCGATGACTACCTCACATACCTGAAACGTACGCCTGAAGAAGACGAGAACTTCATCAATGCCCTGACGACAAACCTGACTTCATTTTTCCGTGAGGCCCACCACTTTGATGCGCTGGCAAATTACCTGCGGACGCATTCTGGCCAGCGGACAATCTGGTGTTCAGCCAGCAGTACCGGCGAAGAGCCCTACTCCATTGCAATGACAGTGGCAGAGGTTTTCGACAGTTTTGATAATCCGGTTTCGATTATTGCATCAGACATTGACAGCCAGGTATTGGCGAAAGCCAGCGCAGGCATATACAACAGCGAGGCAACAACCAAACTGACACCGCACCAGTGCAAGAAGTTTTTGCACAAAGGTAAAGGCAGCCAGAAAGGTAAAGTGCGGGTAGTACCGGAACTGCGAAAAAATGTCAGTTTCAGACGCATCAATCTGATGGATGTGACCTGGCCAATACGGGGACCCATTGATGTCATATTCTGCCGTAACGTGATGATTTATTTTGATAAGCCCACCCAGTTGAATATTTTGAAACGCATGGTGGCACTGTTACCGGATGACGGTTTATACATCGCCGGACATTCAGAGAACTTCAATAAGGATTCACAGATCGTTACGCCAGTGGGGAAAACCATTTACAAACCAGCCCGTGAAGGCAGACGCTATGGCTGAAACCTTCATGGACGGCGTGGGGCACGAAGCCAACACATATTACGATCCCCGCTTTGTCCGGCAGGCTGTAAAAATTCTGCCGGGTGAGTATTTTTCTACCGGCAATGACACATTGATGGTCACGGTTCTCGGCTCCTGTGTGTCTGCTTGTCTGATGGATTTGCACAACGGCGTATGCGGCATGAATCACTTTTTGCTGCCCTCAGACAGAGGCTCTGAAGGGGAATTTTGTGAAGCCTCCCGATATGGCATGTATGCCATGGAGTTGTTGATTAATCAGATGATGAATTTAGGTGCCGATAAGCGGCACCTGCAAGCCAAAGTATTTGGCGGCGGAAATGTGGTTGCGGGTATATCCGTCACCAATGTCGGCCAGATGAACTCTGAGTTTGTAACTGCTTACTTACGAAGAGAGCATATTCCAATCGTTGCCAGCGATTTACTGGAAGACTACGCCCGCAAAATATATTTCTTCCCTGACTCAGGACAGGTACTCGTGAAGCGGATACGGAAATTCAATAATTCAACGATCATGGACCGGGAAAGTGCTTACCGCATTAAGTTGAAAAAAGAGCCTGAACAGAGTGAATTTGAACAGTTTGATTAGGTGAGCCATGACGATAAAAGTACTTGTTGTAGACGACTCCGCGTTAATCAGAAATCTGCTTGGCGAAATCGTAAAAAGCGAAAGCGATATGCAGCTGGTTGGTGCCGCACCCGATGCCTATGTCGCCAAAAAGATGGTGCAGGAGCACAATCCGGACGTCATCACTCTGGATATTGAAATGCCCAAGGTCGACGGCCTGCGTTTCCTCGATGTACTGATGAAAGCACGTCCCACACCGGTGGTAATGATATCCACCCTCACGGAAGCAGGCGCTGATGCCACCATCCGTTCACTGGAGCTTGGCGCTGTTGATTTTATTCCCAAACCCAAACTGGGAGTTGTGCAGGGAATAGAAGAATACCGCGAATTGATTTTATCAAAGATACGTATGGCAGCCCGCTCACGGGTGCGTCAGCAAAAGCCGGCCACAGTTAAAGCAACGACAGCCCTCACCTATTCAAGTACTGAGAAAATCATCGCCATCGGCGCTTCTACCGGCGGCACGGAAGCGATAAAAACCATAGTCAGCGCGTTACCGGTCAATGCACCGGCGACTGTTATCACCCAGCATATGCCACCAGGTTACACCAGCACCTTTGCAAAGCGGCTGGATGCCTGCAGCCAGTTAAAAATTGTGGAAGCCCGTGGTGATGAGCGTTTACTTCCCGGCCACGGCTATCTGGCTCCGGGCGACAAACATATGGAGATCGTCCGCAGTGGAGCCGATTACCGGATCAGGTTAAATGATGGGCCCCGTGTCAGTGGCCACAAGCCCTCGGTGGATATGATGTTTACCTCGCTGGTTGAATCTGCCGGCAGTAACGTGGTGGCCAGTTTGCTGACAGGTATGGGTAAAGACGGCGCAGACGGGTTGCTGGCGCTGAAAGAGAAAGGTGCATTCACCATTTGTCAGAATGAAGATACCTGTGTGGTATATGGTATGCCTAAAGTTGCCGTCTCGCTGGGGGCGGCAGAAAAGATATTGCCACTTGAGAATATCGCTCAGGCAATGGTTTCTCAACTGGAGAAAATGAAAGCAGGCAGCCGTTTGTAACGTTCTTAAGTATGACGGCTTATATCAGATTATGGCGTTGCATCCGGTAGCTCAGGTGAAAAGTTAGCTACACTGGATTCGGGAAGGTTTTAGTGACATTTGTGCAGAAAATTTCACCTAAAGAATAACACACAAATGTCACAAAAGACCTATACTCAAAATGACGTGATATTAGCAAATAGTCGAAATTGAAAGATTTTTTTCAGGTGGACTTGCAGGAATGAAAATATCGCAAATACTCATGATAGGTTCGAAATTGTCTGGAGGTAAGAATGACAGTTCCGCTACTTGTGGCCGATGACTCGCGTCTGTCACGAAGAAGTGTACTAAAAGCGCTTCCGCCTGAAATCGAGTTTACTGTCACAGAAGCTGCGAATGGCAGGGAAGCAATTGATCTGCTCGAAAAGAACGGGTTCAGATTACTATTACTCGACCTGACTATGCCCGAGGTGGACGGTGTCGGTGTGCTTGAATACCTCGCGGACAAAGAAGAAAGACCAGATGTGATTGTGATCAGTGCTGACTTCCAGCCTGAAAAACAACGCATTGTTATGGATCTGGGGGCGCACAAATTCATCAGAAAGCCTCTGGATAAAGAAGAATTAGCCATGACATTGTTTGAGCTGGGGTATCTATGAGCAGTGTTATTTCCCTCACAGAAGATCAACGTGACGCCCTTCAGGAGCTAATGAATATCTCTATGGGGCAAGCTGCTAATTCGCTGGCGCACCTGATAGAAACCAAAATAGGTATCTCCATACCTAAAATATCAGCCGTTACGCCAGCCGAATTATTTACACTTATTAATCGCAGTGAAAATGCGTTTTACACCAGACAATCTTTCCTTGGAGATATCCAGGGTGAAGTGATGGCGGTAGTATCAGAGCAGGGTTTAACCGAAGTGGCCAGCCTGCTCGAATACGAGGCTCCGCTCAGCCAGAGTGATATTGAAGAAACCATACTGGAGCTTTCAAATATTCTGGCCGGCGCTTGTCTGGCCGGTTTATCGAACCAGCTTGAACTGGCAACTAATCTGAATATGCCAACATTGTTTTCTCCGAATAAGGCATCATTCACCGAACTTAACTGGCAGCATAGCCTGGTAATGGAAGTGCAGTTCGATATTGAGCTCTCTTCATTTTCCATGCGGGTAGTCTTTTGTCTCGACCGTGCGTCACTGGTACGGCTAACCGAAACTATTGATGAATTGCTGGGTTAATGTTCGAGCAACTTTTTGGCAAATTACCGGTTGGGATCTGCATTGTAAATGAAGATTACCAGGTCATTTTCCTGAACGACTTTTTTATCGACCGCATGGAAACCGGACTCCGTGCTGACTACATGGAAAAGCCGGTAGCAGAGCTCTTCCCTGAGCAGGAAAAGTTTCTGCGCCGCAGAATTAAATCTGTCTTCGTTCTTCAACATCCCAGTTTCAGCTACTGGGAACAACGCCCGCATATTTTTCCGTTTAAAAGTAGCCGCCCCATTACCGGTGAAGAGACACAGATGTACCAGAATATGGAAATCGTGCCCTTATCTTCTCCGGAGCATGGCAAGCTGGCGTGTATTTTCCTTCAGGACGTTACCGCCCAGGCCAGTTACTTCATTGCCCAGCAGGAATTATCCAAAGCGCTGAAACGTGAGCATGAAGAACAACTTAAACTCATCAAGAAACTCGACTCAGCGCAAAGCCAGCTTATCCAGGCAGAAAAAATGGCTTCTACGGGACAACTGGCAGCCGGCATTGCCCACGAAATCAATAATCCCATTGGCTTTGTCTCAGCCAATCTGGACACTTTAAAGCAATACGGTGAACACCTGATAACCTTGTGCGACACGCTGGCAGACAATATTGAAAATACCGATGAAAAAACACGCACGCTAATCACGGGCCTTCTGGAAGAGCATCATTACGACTTATTAAAAGACGATATGACTCCGCTGATTGATGAGTCCAGAGACGGCCTTATCCGTGTGCGGGACATTGTCGAGAACCTTAAGCGGTTTGCACTGGAAGATTCGGCCGGATGGCAACTGATGGATTTGGATGAAGCGGTAAAGCAGATGGCAGAGCTGGTATCAGTCCAATACAAAAAGCCCACGTTTAAAGTCACCTGTGAACCCGCCGGCCTGAAAATCTATTGCGAGCCGGGCAGCCTTAAACAGGCTTTGATGAATATGGTGATCAATGCGGCCCAATCCATCAATCATAAAGGGTTTGTAAAAGTAGATGTGCATGGTGATGACACAACGGTCCGCATCAAGATCATCGACAGTGGTGAAGGCATTGAAGAAAAGCACGTTAAGAAGATATTTGATCCGTTCTTCACAACCAAACCGGAAGGGCTGGGTCAGGGGCTCGGGTTGTCAGTGGCTTATACAGCCATAGAACAACATGAAGGCAAAATTTCAGTCAGTAGTAAGGTGGGTAAAGGTACCGTATTTGAAGTCACTTTACCGGTACTGACCCCGGACGACGAAGCACATTAATATTCCCGGGCTGAACTGTTGCAGGTTATGTTTGGCCTCCCGCCCGCATCAGGCTATGATACACCGTCTTTTTCTTATGCTGACAGGAACAGTGATGTATCCGGCTTACCGGTTTAAAAGATACCTGGCAGGCCTGCTTGCTTTCAGTATTCTCAGTTTCAACGTATTCGCAGACTTGTGGACAGGTGATGCCGCCGTGCATCTTGCCGGTGTAAGAAACTCTCCGCAGGACGTACTCGACGCATTACCGGCCAGCAATGATGAACTGTCTTCAGAACAGCGAGCCCTGCATTTTTACCTCATCAGCCGTGCAAATGGCGCGCTTGCTTTGCATGAAAAAGCGGAAGAAGCCGCTTTAGCAGGTCTGGCACTGGCACCGCCTCCCCCTTTAAATGACTATCTGACGCTGGCGCTGGCAGAAGCCAGAGACGGACTGGGTCTTGCTCAATCCATGATCTCTGCTGCGGCAGAATCGCTGGCCCGGGCCCGTGACGGTGATGACGAAGCCCTGTTGTTTTATGCAATCAGTGTGAACGGTTATATCAATGTAACTTTAAACCAGTACAGCGAAGCCCTTGCGTTATTTCAGGAAGGTTACCGCCGGCTTGAATCTCCGGGTGCTTTTTTCAGCCGGGCTGATTTTGCCAGCATGATTGCCCTTGTATACGAATACCGGCAGGAACCTGAAATGGCATTGCGTTTCTATCGCGAAGCTGAAACCTGGTACCGGCAAAATAATGTGCGCCTTGAACTGGCGAATACCCTGTTTGGATTAGGCAAAGCCACTATCCAAACCGGCGATGGTGATGAAGGCATGACCCTGCTTCTTGAATCTGCAGATATTGCCCTTAACATCCGCGATTTACAGGGTGCTGCATTCAGTTATGAAGCTATTGCATCTGAGCTGATTGACCGGGGGATGACCGCCGATGCATCGCCGTTTTTAGATGATGCCCTCAGTCTGTTTATGCAGGCTGGCAATCCGTTTATGCAAATTAAAGTCTTAATTGAAAAGGCACAAATTGCCGTTGATCAGGGTCAGCCGGAAGAGGCTTTACGCAGACTGGCCAGAGCTGAGGAAATGGCCACGGGTGAATCCTTTTTGTCACAACGAATTGCCATTGCAGATACAAAAGCCCGCGCTTTTGCCGCCAAAGGTGAGCACCAGTCTGCCTATCTGGTATTACTGCAAAACAGGCAGAACCGCGCTTTGTTACAGAAAGAAATTAACTCCAGGCGAATTCTGGAATTACAGACCCGTTTCGATGTGGAAAAGCAGCGGGCGCAAAATGCCCTGCTGGAAGAGCAAAATTTACGTCAGCAAAACCAGTTAAAGAATGAACAGCGCCTTCAGCGCTATACAATTGCACTTATCGGATTGCTTATTGTGGTATGTGGCCTGCTGAGCTGGCTGTATTTTAATGGGAAACGTCATCAGAAACGCCTTGAACAACTGGCAAACTATGACGGCCTGACTGGTTTAATGACACGCCGGAAAACCATGGAAGATGCTGAGTTACAGTATCAGATGGCCCAAAGACACAAAACGCCTTTGACAGCAGCGGTTATTGACCTCGATCATTTTAAACAAATTAACGACAAGTACGGCCATCAAACCGGGGATGATGTGCTCAGGGCCTTTGGCAGAAAGGCGCAAAAGCATTTCAGGAAAACGGATATTCTGGGCCGTATTGGTGGAGAGGAATTTCTTTTCCTGTTTCCCCATACCGGGACGGACGACGCGCTGGACATGCTTGAGCGTTTTGCCGGCAGCGTCCGGAAAATTCCTGATGAACTGAAAATCAAAACGATGCAGGTCACGTTATCCGTCGGCCTTGTCGATGCCACTTCGTTTTCCAATATGACCAGAGTAGTTGCTGTCGCAGACGAAGCGTTGTACGAGGCAAAGGAAACTGGCAGAGATAAAATAGTGACCGGTCAGCCCTCTGCTACGGACGGACAATCTCAATAGTGACAGGCAAAGGCTTCATTTTATCCCGCCGGACCATTCGCAGGGATAGCCGCGAATGCGTTGAATTGTGGATTTCCACTGAGAATGGTCCGGTGCGGCTTATCTCTGAGCCACAAACCAGCGTTTGCTTCATCAGAACATCTCATCTGGAACAGGTTCAAAATCTGATCAGGGCGAAAGGCCTGGATATCACCCCGGAAGCGGTCAATTTCAAAACCCTGGAACAGGAAGAAGTCATACTACTGCGGTGTGCTGACGACTTCACAAGGCACAAATTACGTCGCGGGATGCAGAGCGCAGGGCTGCCACTGTACGAGGGAGATATTAAGTCTGAAGACCGTTTTCTGATGGAGCGTTTTGCGTACGGAGCTGTAAGTTTTTACGGGACGCAGGTTCATAATGAGGTTGTGAACGCCAAAGTGAAAGGGGCACAGTTTCGTCCGCAACTGACCAGCGTATCTGTTGATATTGAGTGTGATGAAAAGGAAAACCTGTATTCCATCGCTGTTGCTTCTGAGACCATGAACCGTGTATGGCTGAATACTGCAGGAACCACACCGGTCACTGACGAATTTGCGACCTTTGATGTCATTAATCTGCCCGGTGAAAAAGAAGTCCTTACCGCTTTCTGCAAGGCTGTCGCAAAGCTGGATCCTGATGTCATACTGGGCTGGAACATCAAGCAGTTTGACCTCGCTGTGCTTAACAGAATGGCACGGCGACAAGGCATTCCGCTGACATTGGGCCGCCAGGGAGAAACCCTTACCGTACGGGAGTGGGAAGACGGCTCACAGGTGATAGCAGAGATTCCCGGCCGCTGTATCATTGATGGCATTGATGCGCTGAAAACCATGACCTGGCAGTTCGAAAGCTTCGCACTGGACTTTGTTGCAAATGCCTTGCTGAATAAAAGAAAGCTGATTACCGGCGGGGATAAACTTGAAGAAATTAAAACCTTATACCGCGAGAATCCTTCTCAGCTACTCGCATACAATCATCAGGATTGTGTTCTGGTAAACGACATCGCGGAACATACACGTTTCATTGATTTTCTCATTTTACGCAGCACCCTTACCGGACTGGATATGACCCGGCCCGGCGGCTCAGTTGCATCGTTTATAAACGTATATCTGCCTAAGCTGCACAGACAGGGATATATATGTGGAATCCGCCCGGAGAATGGCGGTCTTGCAAGCCCGGGAGGCTACGTGATGACGTCCAGACCCGGGCTGTATAAGAATGTACTGGTACTGGATTTTAAGAGCCTGTATCCCTCTATCATAAGAACTTTTCTTATTGACCCCCTTGGTCTGGCTGAAGGGTTACTGCACCCTGAAAACGCCATAGAAGGTTACAGAGGAGCCATGTTCTCCCGCACGGAGCATTTTCTGCCCGATATCATTGCAGGACTTTGGCAACAACGTGATGAAGCTAAACAGCAGCAGGATGCGCCGCGCTCTCAGGCGATAAAAATTTTGATGAATTCATTTTACGGTGTGCTCGGTAGTGGCGGTTGCCCTTTCTACGATCCCCGTCTTGCCAGCTCGATCACTATGCGGGGACACGACATCATGCAAACCACTGCCGGCTGGATACAAGAAGCCGGCTACGAAGTGATTTACGGCGATACGGACTCTACATTTGTATTCACAGGTGATGACTGCACACCCCGGCAAGCTGAATTAATTGGTACGCAGTTACAGGACATGATCAACCGCCGCTGGCGTGAGACGTTAAAACAGGATTTTGATTTACACTGTCATCTTGAAATTGAATTTGAAACCCACTTCCGCCGCTTTTTTATGCCCACAATCCGTGGTTCAGAAGAAGGTAGCAAGAAGCGTTATGCCGGCGTGGTGGTAAAAGAGGGTAAGGAACAACTGATTTTCAAAGGGCTGGAAAATGTCAGATCAGACTGGACTGCGCTGGCACGTCAATTTCAGGAAAAGCTTTACGCCCTTGTCTTCGCAGAACAGTCTCCTGTGGATTACATCAGAACATTACTCAGTGATATCCGCGCCGGTAAACTGGATGACTTTCTGGTGTACGCAAGGCGCCTCAGAAAGCCTCTGAATGCTTATACACGTACGCAACCGCCTCATGTTAAAGCTGCACGTCAGGCAGATGAGATGAATCTGGCAACAGGCAAACCTCTGCAATACCAGCACAAAACTACAGTGCGTTATGTTGTCACTATAGCAGGACCGCAGGCTGTCGGGTATGTCACTCAACCACCTGACTATGAACACTATATTGAAAAACAAATCAGACCCATTGCTGAAAGCATCCTGCCGGCAACAGGGATCAACTATGATGATATAGACAACCAGCAACTGGGTTTATTTTAACCCGTTAGCCGCCCCTTCCGGTAATTCAACGCAGAGCCATTTCACTGGCACAGTTTATCCGATATAACGTTTACATCCCTTGCAGGACGGCCTTCAGGCGCTGGCAGGGAGCTTCGACTTAGTCACCGGATAGGAGGAACAGTGTTTAACTGGAAAGCCATACTGAAGCCCGCAAACAGGGCCTCAATTCTTAAGCATACCGGCCTGCTCGCTTATGCATTTATTGCCAGTATCTTATTCAAATCTCTGGGATTCATTCCGTCACACCAGGTGCCGGTAACCATGCTCATCGCATTTGTGTCTCTGGAATGGATGTTTTTCCAGCGCACTAAGTTCACTTCTCAGTAAGTCTTCTTTTTTATGATCCCTCCGGATACTCACAATCGGTGTCCGGTTTGGCTGTCCGTTTCTCTCTCTGCTCCCCTTTTCTATCAACTTTTCAATGATCATCCCTCTTCTGAAATCCTTCGGTAGACAGACAATTATATTTTAAATAACTGAGTGGCTGGCTCCGGCAAAAAGTGATTCAGCCTTAATGTTATGGCTTTTGACTAGCAGAGACTCTGACCAGAGAAAAGAAACGAAAAAAGCCCGCTCAGATGAGCGGGCTTCTTCGTAATTGGGAGCCTGACGGTGTGCTACTCTCACATGGGGAGACC
>NZ_JBSWYQ010000009.1:0-238914 GCF_056161165.1 Alteromonas sp. ABV2_168
ACTGCCAACTATGCCTATAACGATACGCGGATTGCATCAGGTGAGACCGCCAACACTTATGACGGTACCCGCCTGGCCAATACACCCCGCCATCAGGCAGGACTCTGGACACGCTATGCTATCGACAGTATTGATTCTTCCGTGGCACTCGGGGTTGACTACGTCAGTGAGCAACGAAGCCTGGACGGTCAGAAAGTGAAACCCTACACTGTGTTTGATGCCAGCTGGACAACGTCGTGGGATGATCTGCTGTTAAGCGTAAACGTGCGGAACCTGTTTGATAAAGTCTACGCAGTCAGCGGATTCAGCGAACGTAATGGCCACTTCCCCGGCGAGCCAAGGGAGATAGTTGTACAGCTCAGCTACGACTTCTGATGACAAACTAATCCTGTAAAGCCCGTTGCCGGTGTATTCTATCCCGTCAACGGGCCTCTGCTCATTCTGAAATTGGCATCGGCAGCTGGATTTTGTATTCTCATTTATCTGCAATTTAAACAGAGACAGTAGCATGCACATTCAGTACGACAACCTGCAAGGCAACGACATTATTGCACTGCTGGAAGAGCACCTTGCAGATATGTTCGCGACATCACCGGCAGAAAGCGTGCATGCTCTGGATTTGAACGCGCTGAAAGCGCCGGACATCCATTTTTTCTCGGCCAGAAAAGACGGCAAATTGATGGGCTGTGTTGCTGTAAAGCAGCACAGCGATGCTGTAGCAGAACTCAAATCCATGCGCACTACCAGAGCGGCCCGGGGAACCGGCGCCGGATATGCCTTGCTCCTTCACGCCATCTCCTTTTGTCGCGAAAAGGGATTTACCACCCTCAGTCTGGAAACGGGCACCCAGCCTTACTTCGAAGCCGCAAGAAAACTCTACTACCGCAATGGTTTTAAAGACTGCGGACCTTTTGCATCTTATCAGCCCGATCCGAACAGTCATTTTATGACACTGGCGCTTTGACACTACCGGACTGCCATTGAATTCGATAAATCAGGTTAAATTGTTCTCAAAATAGAGATGCCTTGCAGTCGCAGGTTTGCCGGAACGTCTGTAATCTAATTGCAATTTCAAACCGGATTTATCAACCATGAATACCATTTCAAAACCTTATAATCTGGTTGCCCGCATGCTGCACTGGGCAATTGCACTATTAATATTCTGGGCAATCGCTCTTGGCCTGGTTGCTGAGGGAATGCCAAACTCTCCGGATAAAATTGAACTGTTTGTGCTGCATAAGTCTGCGGGATTTACAGTCCTTATACTGGCTGTTGTGCGCTTGTTCTGGCGCTTGGCGCATCCTCCCGCCCCGCCTGGGCTTCCTCCCCTGAAGGAAAAGCTGGCGTCAGCCGGTCACTGGGGGCTGTACCTGCTCATGCTGGCGGTTCCGTTGAGTGGCTGGCTGTTAAATTCCACTGCGGGCTATCCTTTTGCCTGGTTTAATTTAATTTCAGTTCCTCATATTCCGGGACTGGATAACGGAAGCCGTGACTTCTTCTCGTCTTTGCATGAGTATTTGTTTTATATTATCGCACTGATGGTAGCAGGTCATATTGCCATGCTGGTTTTGCATAAGCTGCTGGATGGGATCAGCCTGTTACCGCGAATGTTACCCGGCAAGTCGCTTGTCAGTGCAGGTGCGCTGTCTTTAGTACTTGTTGTATTAATAGGCTTTACCTTCTATAAGGCTGAAGAAACATCCCCGGACGCCTCAGATGTGCCGGTTGCATCCCAGCTTCCGACGATCCCTGCAGCACAACAGAAAGTGAATCAGTCTGACAGCACGCGATGGGAAATGGTCGCAACGCCTGATAATTTTAAATTTACCAACAGCTACGCAGGCCAACCTTTTACCGGCGCAATCCGTCAGTTTACGCCGGCAATCTATTTCGACCCTGCAGATCCTGCTAACGGGATCATTGACGTCACAATCAACACCCAAAGCATTACGACTAACAACAAAGATTGGGATGGCACCATTAAAGGTAGTCAATGGTTCGCAACTGAAGCCCACCCTGAGGCGCACTATCTGAGTCGCGATATCAGAAAAGAAAATGGTAAATTTATTGCTGACGGCGAACTCACCTTAAAGGGAATGACAAAACCAATTTCTGTGACGTTCAGCTGGCAGGAAAGTAACGGTGAGGCGAGGTTCATTGGCTCTGCGACCATCGACAGACGGGATTTTGAAATCGGCAGCGGCAGTTGGGCTACAAATGCCAGCGTTGCTTATGAGGTTGAACTGGCCATCGATTTGAAATTGATGAAACAGACGAACTGAGACGCTTCAAATAGCGGAGGTCAGAATGAGTACTCTCTCATTCTGGCCTCCGGCTAAAAGTCTGCGCGGTTATTGATTAAACGCCCTCGCCTTTTCAATCCGCTCCTTCATAACCGGATGTGTTGACAACCAGTTCTCTACGGTTTCACTGGCCTCAGGCAATGATTCACTCAGTTTTTCCATCGCTCTGGCGAAATCTTCCGGATTGCGGCCGGTGACGGAAAGCTGATGTAACGCAAAATCATCGGCTGCACGTTCGTGAGCCTGCGAGAACTTATTATGCAGCACGTTGGAACCGACACCGAAGAAAGCTTCAATGGCACCGGTGAGATCGCCGAAAAAGTAAGAAACCGCCAATGTCGTAAATAACGATTCGGCAATCATCTGCATGGAGTGATTCTGCTCAACGTGACCCACTTCGTGGAGCAAAATGGCATCGAGTATTGCTAAATCCTCCCCGGCAAGGGCGATCATGTCATCAGTATAAACAATGGTGCCATCGGGTAAGGCAAATGCGTTTGGCCCGGTAAAAGAGGATTTACGGAACTGAATATTAAAGTATTCATGATTAACACGGATATCGTTGATCACTTTATGAAAATGAGCCTGTAACGATGATTGTTGCGTAACCGGCAAGCCGCTTGGCTCCAGGATGGTGGCATCCATGGCACTCAGCGTGTGTTGTGAGGCAACAAACTTTGCTTCTTGCGGGATCACATCAGCAAATCGCACCGCTATCCAGGGCATGATAAAAGCAAAGACCAGATACAATAAAACCGGCACCATCACGACACTGGCAATTACCCAGTGTCGTTTTGATTCCAGTTTATTGATGGCGTCTCCGCCTTTTCCATCCAGCCAGGCATCCAGAGGCGCGGAACTGTCGCACACCAGTAATACATTACCGGGCAAGGTGATTTCACGGGGAAGGCGACCCAATTTAGGTTTGCAGGTCACCTCACTACGCAGATACGTTTGCTCACCACTGCCTTCAAAGCTGCCGACAATCAGTGCTTCACCGTTCACATCACAGTCAACCTGGTATGCCGCAGCGCCGGCACGGGGATACAACTGTCCTTTTGCCACAATTTACCCCAGAGCAATATCCACATCGAACAATCCGGCAGCTTCTTCACCCGCCGCACCAACATCACTGGTGTAGCCTTCCATGACCTTATCGACATCAGACAGTATCGCTACCTGCGTACGCTCTGCATAGAAATTAGCGGTGCGGACTTTGGTCCACGGGAAGGCAAAGCCCAGTGTGAAAATGATGGCCAGAATGTTCGTGCCGCGCAGGCTGATAAGCTCACCCACCCCCACGTCTGATGAGAATCTCGCAATACCGTCAAGCTCTGTAACCGCAAAAAGATGATTCCGGATGCGTGCTGAATAAAAGCCTGACGCAATCACATAGGCCAGAAAATACATAGCAAATGTGCCGAAAGTGAATACCAGAGAACCCGATGAAGAAAACTCTTCACCTGATGAAGTGGAAAACATAGCCACTGCCATAAAGATCCCGCCAATCAGGAAAATACCAAACGCGATGGCGCCGGCGGCGATCCCTGTGCCGAAATATTCACCGGTATTTAAACGGGTTTTAAATGACTTATCACCGTAACCGGATGACTCCAGCAAGAACTGGTCTATCTTTTTCAGGGCCAGTGGCAATATGAGATAAAGAGTAAATAAACTGGCTACCGGCCAAAGTACAAAGACAACAAACGCCCTGCCGAAACGACCTTTAAAATTAAATCGGACATTGCGGTAAGACGTCATACGCATTTTGAAACGGTAACTGAGAATCACCAGTACGGGTGTGAGCAAACCGAGGCATATGGCCACGATGACGCCGGCAAGCGGGTTAAAGTAACTGGCAAGGAAATAGCCGCCAAAAAGTACCACGGCGATGGCGCGCCCTTTGAGGATTTGCAGGGGTTCAGCCAGATAAGCAAAACGGTGACCGTCGATGTCGGTATTGCCATAAAAATAACGGTTAGTTCTAACCTTTGCCCAGGCAGAATAAATACCCAGTGTAGCGATGGTAAGGGCCAGATTGACGATCCAGATTGAGAAAAACTCGCCTGTTGTACCATGAAATTTTACAGGCACTGTGCGTAACGGTTGAACAGCCTTCCCGGCATCATCCTGACCTGACAGGTTGATACCTGCAGCCGGTTCCGGAGAAGACATGCTGGCAGATTCCCTGGCGGCAATCAGTTGATCGAGCATCCGGGCTCTGTCAGGCCAGGCTTGTTCGTCTATGGTTGAACGTGCTTCTTTAAGCTCAGACAAGGTATAGCCTGAATAATCGATTTCATTTTCCATATGCACTCTTTTTTATATTTTTGTCCATTTTGTGACGACATATCACGTTTAAGAACATACTGAAAACACTGTCATTCAGCAAGTATGAAACCTCTTACTTTGCCTTTGAGACGAGCCTGCTGAGACTCGCCAGAATCAAAAATAGCAACCCCGTCTGAAAATGCTCTATAAACAAATCGCGACTGTCATAAACAAACCTTTCCCAAACCGCCTGAGCGAAGAAAAGGCCTGCGCCGGTGTAATACGCCACATCTAAAAGTCTGTTCATTACTGGAATTCCGGAAAAAGAAAGGCTACCGGAGTAGCCTCATATTTTAATAGCGATACCAGTGGTTTTGATTGGTATTACCGTATTGCGCGTAAATGGCATCGTTAGCGTTCGCTACTGTGCCAAAAAAAGCGCCCAGGTCGTAAAACAAACCGGCACCGGAAATGCTGTTAATTTCTTCAGTGCTTAACTCTGCCATTCTCATGCTTTGTTCCTCGCATCAGAGTATCCCTGCCAAAAATCATACCCGGCATCTGCAATGGCAATAGCCGTTGCAATGTGTGCCCAGATCCCTCCGGCCACCTGATTAACTTGATTTTCAGTTAACTCTTTCATAGTTGATTCCTTTCTGTGAATGATTCCAATTGAATCGGGAACATCCTAACAAATCGCTATTCGCTGAAAACTGTACTTAATGCCTGAAGTTTCCCGTAAAAAGAAAGGCCAGCTTTAAAAGCTGGCCTGTTTTAACGTTTTACATTCCGGAACGGTTATTCAATTTGTCCGCGTAATTCACCGTCGGGGTTGGCCGGTGTGTGGATATTCACGTAATGACCACCTGAAATCAGGACATCATAGATATCCATATCGATCATCGTATCTGCGGGGGTCATCCACATGCCCATGTCATCCGCAGACTGCTCCAGACCTACCAGAACATCACCGTTTTCACCGGCTGCGCCTGTATGGATATGAGCTGCCGTGGCGTCATCAACACCTTCCGTGTTAACGACTAACTCCAGTGCATAAGTCATTGAGTTCACCAGTGCATAACCATTACCCGTTGCCGTTGTGGTAACGACGGGCACCTGCTGATCGCCGCTCAGTGGGAAGGTAACCACCGTGTAATCAGACGTTATGATCTGACCGCGGATTTCACCGCCCATGTTTGCCGGCGTATGTACATTGACGTAGTGACCGCCCGAGGCAAGTACTTCAAGGATGTCAGCATCGATCATGGTATTTTCCGGTGTCATCCACATTCCCATATCATCAGCCGATTGCTCAAGGGCCACCAGTACATCTCCGTTCATGCCGATACGGCCGGTATGAATATGAGCACCTGTCGCATCATCAACCCCTTCAGTATCGATAACCAGCTCAAGAGCGTAGGTAGACGTGTTTACCAGCGCATAACCGTGACCCATAGCCATGGTATCAACAGCAGGCACTTCCTGCTCACCGTCAAGCATAAAGGTCGCAATCGCATACTCGTTTGTGAGGATCTGACCACGCAGTTCACCTCCGCCGTTAGCAGGTGTATGCACATTTACATAGTGACCACCCGATGCCAGTACGCCAAAGATATCAGCATCAATCATCGTCCCTTCCGGCGCCATCCAGGTACCAGCGTCACCGGCTGATTGCTCCAGTGCAACAAGCACGTCGCCATTCATGCCGACTCTTCCGGTGTGGATATGTGCCATGGTCGCGTCATCAACGCCTTCTGTGACTACCGTCAGTTCCAGTGCATAGTCATCAGTGTTCACCAGCGCATAGCCGCTACCAAATGCTTCGGTAGTTACCGCCGGAACTTCCTGCGCACCGGAGAGCATAAATGTAGCGAGGGCGAAATTATCTGTCAGGATTTGTCCGCGAATTTCACCGCCGGGGAAATCCGGAGAATGAACGTTGACATAGTGGCCGCCGGAGACAAGCACCGCCAGTGTGTCTTCGTCAATCATTGTGCCGTCGGGTGTCATCCACATCGTCATGTCGTCCATGGACTGTTCCAGTGCAACCAGAACATCACCATTCATGCCTGCACGGCCTGTATGAATATGTGCAGCACTGGCATTGTCCAAATCTTCTGTGTAAATCACTAAATCAAGGTCGTAGGTCGCTGTCGATACCAGCGCGTAGCCGTAACCGTCAGCCATGGTCGATACCGCAGGCACCTCCTGAGTACCGTCCAGCATAAACGTCACGATGGCCATGTCATCTGAAACAATCTGACCGCGAACTTCGCCATCCCCGAAACTTTCAGTGTGCACATTGATGTACCAGTCACCGTCTTCCAGATCAGCAATCAAATCGCTTGTGATACTGGTTTCGGCCAGCGTGTAAGTGCCGTCTGATGTCATCTCCAACCCGAATGCCACATCACCATTGCGACCTATATCGCCGTCATGAATGTGAACAGCTGACACACCTTCAACACCGCTTACGTCCACCGTCGCCCGCAGAAGCATAAGCTCTTCATCAACTTCGACGGTGGCCATCGCCATTTGCGTCGACATGTTCATAGGGACTTGCTGCATACCATTAAGCTCAACATCGTAGGTGGCAGATGCTGAGAAGGTGGGTTCTTCCGGTTCGACAACAACAACCTCATCATCATCGTCATCACTGGAGCATGCACTTAATGCAACTGCCGCTCCGATTACTGCTAACTTATAAAATTTCATGTTTCTCTCCGCCGGTGAAAAAATAATTAACACTGTTTTAACGGAGTGTGCACAACTTGGTTCATTTATTCTGCTAAATAAAGTCAATTATCGGATTAATATTTATTAATAGTTTCATAACTCACTGAAATTGCTCCAGTAGTTAGGCGCGGGTCGAATTACTCGTGAAATCCGGGGGGATCACCTCATAGCAAAACTCGATATTTAAGCTATGGGAAATGTTTGCGTGTGATCAGCTGAATCCTGCGTGTGTATTGACGTACAGGGAATAAATAGGTTTAGATAGCCAAAACTGAACAACCGGAAGACTCCTAATGAACATAAAAATAGCACTCACAGCACTCTTGCTGATTTTGCCGGCAACTTTACCCGCGACGGCAGAAACTGTTGATCCGGAAGCGGCAAAAATGGATGTGTATAAAAGCCCGACTTGCGGCTGTTGTAAAAAGTGGATTTCTCACATAGAAAAAGCGGGTTTTGCAGTCAATCCTGTGGACCATTCAGATTTATATACACTGAAAATGAATGCAGGCATCCAGCCTGAATACCAGTCGTGTCACACCGGCATTATTGACGGATACGTGTTTGAAGGTCATGTACCTGCCAAATTTATCGAACAGTTTCTGGAACAGCCGGTAGAGAATGCCATCGGGCTCTCGGTTCCTGCCATGCCCGTTGGTACGCCGGGTATGGAAATGGGCGACCGCTTTATGCCTTACGATGTTTTAGTGTTGATGAAAGACGGCTCAGACCGGGTGTATGCCAGCATCAAAGGTTACAACGAACAGTTCTGATCAAAATCTAAAATTTTGTCGTCTGGATTAAAAAATATGTTGTAACTGTGTCTGAACTTAAAAAACGTCGCCGGCGTAATCACATCAACCAAACCGGCCCGTTTTTTAAGGATGATGCATGACAAGGTCACTCTCTTTAGTTGCGTTAAGTTTATCTCTGGCTGCCTGTGGCGGCGGAGGCTCAGACAGTTCAGATAATACCCCTTCCACACCCGCTCCCGCTTCTTATACTGTTGAGGTTACAACCTCTGCAGGTGGCAGTGCGTCGGTAACCAGCCGCACGGTGACTGAAGAAAATACTCTGGCGATTACATTCACAGCTGATAGTGGTTACACGTTAACCGGCGTTGAAGGTTGCGATGGAACACTGGAAGGTAATACATATACGACAGGCGCGATTACTGCGGGCTGCACCGTAAATGGTGAGTTTGCCGCTGTTGATACCACCGTCAATATTACCAGTGCAACCATGACCGGCGGCATGATATATCCTGCCAGCTTAACTGCAGAGCAAGGCGATACAGTACAATTTACACTCGTTCCGGATGTCACCAATATGGTTGAAACGGTGTCAGGGTGTGACGGTGAACTAAAAGGTAATATTTACGCTTTCACCGCCTCAGCAAGTTGTGAAATTTCAGCCAGTTTTACTGCACAGTCAGATACCACAACCCGCAATAACACCGGCGCTCAGAAAACACTGGTATTGCCGGTAGCCTTTGCCGGCCGAGATGCGATAGATAATCTCTCTGTTGACGACCTGACCACGATGTTTATAAGTAGTGATGCTTCCGTAAACCAGTATGTGGTGGACGCTTCTGAAGGTAGTGCCTGGCTTGAGCCTCATATCCTGCCCTACTACACGTTAACCAGTACCAACACGACATCAAACGGCAGCACCTCAGGCTTCACTTACACAGACGCAGAGGTATTAATTGGTGACGCTCAGCGTCAGGAGATTTACAGTTACATTGCTGCCAATGTGGAAGACTACACCAGCTATGACCGTCTTATCACAGTCATCAATGACAATCCGAACCAGCCTTACGTATGCTATGCGTCTTTAAATCACAGTGCAGAAATTGAAAGCTGGGATCACTATGTGGCTCACACGGCCAGTGCATGTGCCTCAAAGGCGACCTTTGTTCATCAACTCGGTCACACCTTCGGTATGCGCCATACAACAGCCAGCCAGTGCGAAAATCTGCCGGCAGAGACTTTTGCTTACCGCAGTACTGAAGATTGTGAAACTGACGGTGAAGCCAGTCCCTTCCCCATGGGAGAATTGTCTGATCATGATGCTACGTATACTGCGACCATGCGTAACCTGGCAGGATGGATTGATGACAGCCGTCAGGCTATTGTCACAACGCCGGCCAATGTGACATTGTCTCAGTCATCTTCCCCTGATGGTGGTGTTCAGTTAGTCCGCATACCCTATGCACTTGATGCCAATGGTGATGCGGTGTACGTGAATTTCGAGCTGAAAACCAGCACCGGACTGGATGCCAGCCTTTTCACTGCTAAAGGTGTTGAAGATAACTGGCAATTATTAGTATCTATTCCGCAAACCCGCACAACCTCCGCGGTGAGTAGTCCGTTAGATGCCTTATATTTGATGCCTGACGATGACGATGAAATTGGTATCAACGAGGATTATTTAGATACATTCCGTGGCATGTCTGTGCGTATAGCCGGTACACAGGGCAGTGGTGAAACATTGACTGTCGATCTGGACATTACACCACCTGTGATGTTACCTCAGCCTGCGCTGTCTGTCCTTACAGGCGACAGCACAGCAGAAACAACCACAGTGACGCTTAAAAATACTTCGGCATCCGCAATTTCCGGCATTACTGATAGTTTGGCAGGGTTAAACCCGTCTCACTTTACGGTGCAGTCTTCTACCTGCGCAGGCTCGTCACTGGCTGCGAATGCAAGCTGTCAGGTAGTCGTGGCGCGTACTTCTACCAGTCCGGCATTTGCCACTTTGAGGTTTGCCGGTAACGCTGATCAGGTACAACAAGCTGAAATTGAAGCCATTGCCATTAATGACCCCTATGACAGCGCTGCTGCACTAGAGTGGATGACACTGAGCGACTATCCCCGTATGTCATTGTTTGAAGCGGTGGCATTTTGCGAAGCAGGTGAAGACAACGGCAACACAGACTGGCGCGTACCTTCCGTGGAAGAGTTAAATGCAGCCTTCACCGGTTCTGCAACACCGCCAGTTGATTTGACTTCTGCAACTTATGATCGTTATTTCTGGTCAAAATCAGTAGAAGCCGACTTATCTATGTCGACGCTGGCGGTCATCAACGACAGTTACAGTATGGCGAATTCTCCTCGCAGCGCCGTCAGGCACGTGGTGTGCACCCGCACACAGTAATGGAACTTTCATCTTTAGCAGAGGCCGGCGAATATGCCGGCCTTTTTTTGTGCTCTCAAAGATTGAAAGATGACTGCCTCAACTGGTTTGTCCAGTTGACCTTATCCAAAAGTAGTGGCATGCTTCAATAACAAATCATTAACGTTACGAGCTATGACAGCAAGCCAATCCCCTCTTTCTCAGGTATCCCTTTTTATTCCCGACGGTCATCATCAATTGCATCTGCGTCACATTCATGCCACGCAGGACGGCGAGCCGGTACTGATGATCCACGGAGCCATTGAAAATGGGAAAATCTTCTATACCGAATCGGGAAAAGGACTGGGTTGTTTTTTAGCTGAACAGGGGTTTGATGTGTATGTTGCCGACATGCGTGGCCGCGGAAAAAGTACGCCTCCTATTGCTGAAGATCCAAACCATGATCAAAACGACCAGATAACCCGCGACATCCCTATGATGATTAACTTCATCGCACAACGTACCGGCAAAAAAGTACATGTGATTTGTCATTCCTGGGGCGGCGTGCTTACCGCATCTGTACTGGCCCGCTATCCTGAAATCACAGAAAAGGTACGCAGCCAGGTGTGCTTTGGCACAAAGCGTACAGTGAGCGCTAAGAACTTTGAGCGGTTGTTTAAGGTTGAGCTCGTATGGAAGCGGTTTTCTCCCTTTATCGCAAAGCGCAAAGGCTATTTGCCCGGCAGGCAGTATAAAATAGGCTCGGATGACGAAACTTCCGGCTCATTGACGCAAAGCGTTCACTGGGTAAAACACACGCCCTGGACTGACTTAAAAGACGGTTTTGATTACGCGGCTGCCGCCACCAAAACGAACTGGCCACCTACCTGGCACATTGCTGCCATCAATGATTATGCACTCGGCCATCCGGTTGATATTCAGCGTTTCATTGCCGAAACCGGCGACACCAATGTGCTCTTCACCGTACTGGCGAAACAAAACGGTAACGCCATGGATTACGACCATATCAACATGCTTACCCATCCCGCTGCCAGAGAAGATCATTTCCCTGATGTGGTGGCGTGGCTGAAAAATCACTGAGCCGGTGCAGGCATTTAAAAAGGCGGGCGTGGTGCCCGCCAGTCTTTGCAATATAAATCCGATGGCAAGTTACTGGTTTACATCCACGACCACTCTGCCCCGCACGTTTCCTTTCAATAATTCTCCGGCAGTGCTGACCACATCAGAGAGTCCAATTTCTTCTGAAATTTCTGACAGCATATCATGGTTGATTAATACAGCCAGCCGCTCCCAGGCTTCAATCCGGTCTTCAAGGGGACGCATCACACTGTCGATGCCGGCAAGCGTAACACCGCGCAGAATAAAGGGGGCAACTGTCGCAGGAAAATCCATGCCCTGAGCCAGACCACAGGCTGCTACCACACCGCCATACTTCATTCCCGCACACACATTGGCAAGGGTATGACTGCCCACTGAATCAACCGCCCCAGCCCAGCGCTCTTTGCCTAACGGTTTGCCGGGTTCAGACAATGACTGACGGTCGATAATGTCACTGGCACCGAGTTTTTTAAGATAATCAGCCTCATTGGCCCGGCCCGTAGAGGCCACAACGGTGTAGCCCAGTTTTGCCAGTAATGCGATGGCAAAACTGCCGACTCCGCCATTGGCGCCGGTCACCAGTATGTCTCCTTTATCCGGTGTGACACCGTGTTTTTCCAGCGCCAGTACACATAGCATCGCCGTGTATCCGGCGGTGCCAATTGCCATCGCCTGTGCGGGGGAAAAGGCTTCCGGCAAAGGAATTAACCAGTCACTTTTCAAAACAGCTTTCTGTGCCAGACCACCACAGTGGGTCTCTCCCACGCCGAAACCATTGAGCAATACCTTGTCACCCGGTTTAAACCTTTCGGCGCTGCTGCTTTCCACCACGCCGGCCAGATCAATGCCAGGGACCATGGGGAAATGCCGGACTACCGGTGCTTTGCCGGTAATCGCCAGCGCATCTTTATAGTTCAGTGTGCTGTGTGAAACCGCCACCGACACATCACCTTCCGGTAATGTGCTCTCGTCGATGGTTTGTAATGACGCTTTGTACTGGTCGTCTTTTTCGATCAGAATACCTTTAAACATAGCTCCTCCGGTTGACTCGAATTAATATAGACCGATCGTCTATTAACACGTAAAAAATTTTTTCCTTACCGCAAACCATTCATAAAACACGTCAGATAGTTATCTAACGGGCGTGCAGATCGCTCCAGTTTCGCCCGGCTAACCGCCCCTTCCCAACCAGTCCAGAAATATTCGGCGGTGGCGGCACAGTTAGTTGTCGCCGGAATGTCACCGGATGCTTTAGCTTCTTCAAGACATACCGCCAGTTGATCCTGCCAGCTCTGAAAAATGTCAATCAGCCGGCTGCGGAAGCTTTCCGGTAGTCCGTCGACTTCCTGCCCCAGATTACCCACCAGACAACCCCGTTTGAAATCATGTTTTGCCATCCCCTCTTTGGCAGAATCAACAAAGGCAGCGATGCGCTCCAGAGCAGGCAAATTTGCATTAGTGAGGGCATTTTTCAGCTTACCGGCAAAATACTCCGCGTAGCTGTTTAGTACAGCATGACCGAAGGCCTCTTTGCTGGCGAAGTAGAAGTAAAACGAGCCTTTGGGCACGCCTGCTTTTTTTAAGATCGTATCGATGCCGGAAGCAGCAAAGCCGTTTTCCGTTAAATGCACGAGCCCGCTGCGGATGAGTTCCGCTCTGGTGTCTCTTGAACTGCCAGCCGCTTTCGGTGGTCGTCCGCGACGGGGTTTGGTAGTTGTATTTGTCATCACAAACATAATAGACCGATCGTCTATTAAATTACAACCTTTGCTTCACCGGTTGTTCAGTTACACTAACCACCGTTTTTACTTGTCGTATTTCAGTCAGGAATTTGTATCGTGTTTTACCTTAGTGCTGTAACAGTTCTCTGGGCGTTATCATTCAGTCTTATCGGGGTGTATCTTTCCGGTCATGTAGACAGCTACTTCGCCGTACTCACCCGCATCGTGCTGGCGGGGGCATTGTTTTTGCCATTTTTGCGCTTAGCCGGTTTACCACGTAAATTCATCGCCGGTCTTATCGTGACAGGCGCATTCCAGTTTGGTATTACCTACGTATGCCTTTACCGTTCCTTCGAATACCTGACCGTACCCGAAGTTCTGCTGTTCACAATCTTCACGCCACTGTATGTGTCTTTATTTAACGATATAATCGAACGGAGATTTTCCTTGCCCGGCCTGGTATGTACAGGTATTGCGGTAGCCGGAGCGGCGGTCATCCGTTATGACGAAATCAGCAATGACTACATTACCGGCTTTTTAATTCTGCAACTGGCGAACCTGACTTTTGCCACAGGTCAGGTGGGATACGCGCAGTTAATCCGTCATTTTAAGCCTGCTTCCCCGCCCTGGCGCAGCTTCGCCTTATTCTTCGCCGGTGCCCTGGTGGTGGTATTGCCTGCGTATTTACTGTTCGGGGATGCAGGTAAACTCCCTTCAACAACGGTTCAGTGGGGTGTCCTTGGCTGGCTGGGACTGGTGGCATCAGGACTCGGCTTTTATTTCTGGAACCTGGGAGCTGTAAAAGTAGACGGCGGTACGTTAGGCATCATGAACAATGCTCTGATCCCGGTAGGTTTAATCATTAATGTGCTTATCTGGAACCGGGATGCCGATCTTATCCGTCTGACTGCCGGAGGGGGAATCATTGTCGCTTCTCTGTATATTAATCACCGCTGGAGCGCATTCTGGCAAAGAGATTACAACAACAAGCAATTTAAAAATTCGGAGAAATAATATGAAGAAAACCATCAGGAAGCTCGACAATAATGTGGTGAAAGCGCTGACAATGGCGTGTGAAACTATAAAAGAATGGGATACCGGATTTGAATGGCTGACTCACACCGCAAAATATGACAATTTTCCGGGCAGCCTGATGGTGACCTGCGTGTTCAGTTTAGACGCAGAAATAGAGCTTGTTACAGCACAGGACTATGACAAGAAACTCAGACAGCTTATTCAGTCCCAACTTTTAAAAGCCGGTATTAAAGTGAAGGATATTCGCAGGCACGTTCGCCTCGATAGTGAAGAAAGCTGCCTGCGGGAAGACGGCGGCGACTGGCCAGCACGCCTTGCCCGCTGGAGCTGTTAAAACTATTTACCCTCAAGCAGGTGAATTAGTTTTGTGCATCTTCAGAGGCTTCTTCCAGTTCTTCTCCCGCTGACTGAATATCCTGTCCCAATCCTTCTACGGTGGCACAGCCTGTCAGTAAGCTTCCCGGGAAGCCCGCCAGAATGGCAAAATATCTGGCCCGAATTTCTTTCGATAAATGTAGTGATTTCATGTTTCTCTCCGGATTAATCTTCTGCGGCCGCGTCGCTGGTATCAGCCCTGGCAGCACTCTCATTGGTTGGCTGGCTTACGCCACTCTCCTGCCCCTGACTTTTCTCAGAAAAGCCCGAGGAGCGCATCATCGTATCGAGCTTCTCACCACCTTTGGCACCGAAGTCCAGTGTACGAATAGGGAACGGGATCAGAATGTCAGCCTCATTCAGTGCACGCTGCACGGTGACAATCGCATCGTGTCTGACCTCCATGTAATCAGGTTCACCCGGATAGCGGATCCAGAACCACACCAGTAAGTTCACGCTGCTGTCACCGAATGACTCTGCATAAACGTTGGTTTCATCTTTATTGATGACGTAGTCTTTTTCGTTGATCGCATCCACAATCACTTCGCGGGCCTTTTGCGGATCATCTGCATAGGAAATGCCTACAGGTACTTCAATCCGGCGGTGTCCCATCACGGAGTAATTGGTGAGAATATTCCTGAAAAGAATTTTGTTGGGGATGATTACCCGCTGCCCGTAGAAAGTGGTAACCAGCGTATTCCTGAGATTAATTTCTTCCACATTACCGAACACGCCGTCTGCCTGAATGACATCGCCAATTTGAAAAGGCTTGCGGATCCCCATGGCGATACCGGCGATAAAGTTCTCAGTAATATCCTGAAAAGCAAAACCAATAGCCAGACCAACGATACCTGCACCGGCGAGCAAGGAAGTAACGGTGCCCTGCAGTCCGACAAAGTCCAGCGCGATAAATATTCCTGCGCAAGCAATAAATGCCTTGGCGATGGATGTAAGTAAATCGGCAATCTGGCGGGACTCAAACGCCCTTCGCAATACATTATTGAGAACCTTACCGGCAACCTTAGCCAGCAAACCGAATGCAAAGGCAATAAAAAAAGCGACTACGATATTGGGGAGTAGCTTAATGCCCCCTTCCAGCCACACCTGCAGCTTTTCGTTAATTAATTCGTAGGCTTTATCGATTTGCGGAAATTCCATGTTTCTCCCGGGGTCTTGTTGATGCCATTTTACTTCAGTGCTTTTACGGGCATAAAACTTACAAATATCGTTCCGTGTAGAGACGCAAAGGACAAATAACAAAAAACATTAAGCTAATCATAAAGATAGAAGCCTTCCCGACAGAATTTGGTACAAGATACTTCGATGATGAACAGAGAATGGGAAAGAAATAGATACCCGGGTGTGAAAATGTCACACAGTAGTTTCAGGCACATAACTCAGTACAGGTGTTATCCACTGCAAATTGATAAATGGTTTGGGCATTGACGCCGGAGAATAGAAAATTGGTATGAAAAAAAACGAACCTCGCGGTTCGTTTTGATAAAGAAAAAACAGGCGCTTTTTACAGCATTCTGACTTCCCGTTGCGGGAACGGGATCTCAACTTCAGCATGTTTCAGCGCATCATAGATGGCTTTATTCAGTGCATATTTGATTTCAAAGTGACGGGTAGTAAGTGCCCAGACACGGACACCAAAATTTATGCTGCTGTCACCGAAGTTGTCAACGCCGATTGCCGGCGCTTTCTCATCGCTGATCCCTTCCACAGTTTTCACTGCCTGCTGCAGCACATCAATAACAGCATCCACATCACTGGAATAGGCAACACCGACTTCCAGTTCAATAAGCATCTGTTCGGCTGAGTTATGCAGAATTTCACCTACAATCAGTTTGTTAGGGATCTGAATGTGTACGTTATCTTCGTCAATCAGAATGGTGTAAGGCAGCATCACTTTATCGACCACACCGGAGACGCCTCTGACCTGAATAGTATCACCGAGAACAAAGGGCCGGGTGATGATGATGGTAAAGCCCGCAGCATAGTTTGCCAGCATGCCCTGAATCGCCAGGCCTGCACCAAGGCCAATGGCACCGACAGCAGCAATTAACGGTGTTACGCTGATTCCGATATTGCCCAGAGCAATGATAATCACCAGCGCCAGCACGAGAATCTTACAGGCCCCGCCGGTGAACCGGCTGAGGGTAATATCGATATTGCGGCCGGTCATCAGGTTCTCGACCATATCGCCTATCTTCGCCGCCATCCACCAGCCGACGAACAAAATAACCAGTGCGCCGAGGATCTGAAAACTGTATGTCACCGCGAACTCAATGAGGGTATCGTATATGGCCTGCGCCTGCTGTAATTCTTCTTCCATAACCGCTTATTATCTAAGTTTTTTATTGTCTTAAAGAATAAACAACAACGAAAAGTTTCACAACTTACAGCCCGTGCTTTTTAAAACGGTTGTGTATTAATTGAGGCGGGCCTTCACTTTAAACCTGATGATAAATTCAACGCCTTCATTCTCTGTGCTGTTACACGCAATTGAACCGCCCAGGGCGTTAGTCACAATATTGTAAGTAATATTCAGCCCCAGACCTGTGCCGCCATGCCCCCGGTTAGTGGTGAAAAACGGGTCGAAAATCCGGCTCAGATTTTCCTTACTGATCCCCTTGCCGTTATCCCGGTATTGCAGCAGATACATATCATCTTCCTGTTCACTGATTGCAATGGAGATATTACCTGACTCACGATCCTTAAAGCCGTGATTGACAGAGTTTACAATCAGATTGGTGATGACCTGTGAAAGCAGGCCGGGGTTAGTAATCACGTTCATGTCGTCGCGGCATTCGGTCGTCACAACCACGTTCGCCTTACGTAACACAGACCCCAGGCTGAACAGGATTTCATCCACGTACTGACTGAGGTTGACTTCGCGATCTTCTTCACTGGTTTGATCAACAGCCACCTGCTTAAAGCTGCGCACCAGCTGGGCCGTTCTGTCGATATTCTTCTTTATCATGCCGGCCAGTTCACTGGCGCTGTTGAGATAATCTTCAAAATCGTTTTCTGTCAGGTTTCCCTGTTCGTAACGGGCATGGATATCGCGGCACTCTTCCATCAGTTGGGTAATACCGGTAAGACCTATACCCACCGGCGTATTAATCTCATGAGCAACGCCGGCAACCAGCGACCCGAGGCTGGCCATTTTTTCTGACTCCACCAGCTTGCTTTGTGCCTGTTTCAGGCTTTCAATGGTTTCCGACAAACTGCGGTTTGTTGCATTCAGCGCTTCATTTCTGCTGATGATTTTTTCCTGCAGGGCTTTCTTTTCGGAAATATCGCGGGTGATAGCATAAATAGCCGGCCCGCCATTCAATTTAATTTCAATGACGATGATCTCAGTCCAGAAAAGTGAACCGTCCTCCCGCTGGTGCAGCCACTCCAGCGTTTTGTTGCCGTATCCGGCAACTTGTCTGGCATTGTCGGCTACCACATCCACAGAGCGGCGACCATCGCCTTGATACTCCGGTGAGAGGTCCATAGGCGTAAGGCCAAGTATCTTCTCTTTTGAGGTATAACCGAACATATCCAGCAGAGCTTTATTGCAATCAATAAACTTGTCATTAACCAACAGGCTCAGACCATCTTTGGAATCATTAAACAGCGTTTCAAAGGTATTTTTCTGCTCTGCCAGTTCCAGCTCCAGGGCTTTCTTTTCAGAAATATCCCGCCAGTTGGCATAAATCACATCCTCGCCGTTCATGACCATTTTGGTCAGAATGATTTCCACCCGCAGGGTATCGCCGCCCGCACGCTTTACAATCCATTCAAAGCGCACACTCCCCTCTTGCTGGCATTTGGCCACCAGTGTCTGCCCCTTCTTTACCGAAGACATGCCGTCGTATTGCGTTTCAGGGGAAAAATCTAAAGGGGTTTTACCGATAAAATCATCTCTCTGCTCAACACCTGCCAGTGCCAGCATGGAATCATTGCAATCTACAAAGACTTCATTCTTAAAAATTGCCAGACCATCTTTTGAATTTCTGAAAACGGTTTCGAATCCGTTCTCACGATCGTTAACGTCATTCATCACGGCAATACCTGCAAAATAAAGCTCCGGCGCAGTAAAAATAAAGCTCTGGGCTGCAACAGAATTGAAATTACATATCGGTTAAAAATATTGTTTAAAGTTAGCAAAGAAACGGCAGTTTGCCACTGCCAGCCCCGGGTAATTCGTCTAATACCGCAGGTTTTACCATGTCGAATCATTTCATTGTCAGGTGAACCGAACGATTCCGTTAGCGTAATCATTGCATGACAATTTTGTAACAAAGTGGGCACAGGCCAGGACCGGATAATGGAAAGCAAGACAATAAAGAAAAGGACAATCAGCGACAGTCGTTCTGTTCCCTATTTACGTGAAGCAAGACAAACACGGTTGCTAAAAACCCTGCTGATGCTGGCGGTGATCTACACCCTGTATCTTGCCAAATCGCTGCTCATTCCTTTGTTCTTTTCCGCATTTATTGCGCTGCTGCTCAGCCCGCTGGTCCGCATTGGCAGAAAATTCTATGTTCCGCCGTCCCTGTCCGCCTCGGTACTCATGGTATTGCTGGTCGCGCCTTTCACCTTTTTGGGGTTAGAACTGGCAGAACCTGCCGGGCGGTGGATGCACTCGCTGCCTAAGATTGCCGGTGAAGTGGTTACAGAAATGGAAGAATTAAGCGACAGCCTCACTATCCAGGAGCCCGCTCCGCCTGCCGAAAAAGAAGAGAAATCCTTTTTTGACTGGTTCGGTGATGATGAAGAAGTTAAGCCGGAACAACCGCAGGAAAACATCGTTACCGGCAAACTGAAGCAAAGCGGCATGGAAGTCGCTATCACCATAATGAGTACAGCTCCCCTGCTGCTGGCACAAATTTTTGGCTGTATGATCCTTATCTTTTTCCTGCTGGTGTATGGCCCTGCGTTATTTAATGTGTTCATCCGCGACTTTCCGGTCGTCACCAACAAGCGCCGTGCGCTGGTTCTGGTAAACCACATACAGCGGGAACTGTCTGCTTACATAATAACGGTGAGTATGATCAACGGTCTGCTCGGCGTCGCCACAGCTATAGCCCTCACCTACATAGGCGTTGAAGATGCGATTTTATGGGGGTCTCTGGTGGCGCTGCTGAATTTCGTCCCTTATCTTGGCGGTCTGGTAAGTTGCAGCATATTGCTGGTTGCCGGCGTGGTGCAGTTCGGACTGGTTGCATCAGCACTGTTACCGGCGTTTGCTTTTATGTGCATTAATGTTGTGGAGTCTCAGCTTGTCACGCCTACCGTACTGGGAAGAAGTATGCGGTTGAATCCGCTTATCATCATTCTGTGGCTGTCAGTGGCCGGCTGGCTGTGGGGCGTTGTGGGTGTATTGCTTGCTGTGCCTATTTTGATGAGTTTTAAAATTATCCTCGAAAATATTGGCAGTCTGCCCCACTGGGTCAAGCTGATTGAGTCGAAATAGCCAGCCGGTTCATCGCCGGCGGCGGGGCTTGCCAGATTTACGCTTGCCTTTATTATCCTGACCCAAAGCTCTCGCTCTGAGGGCCTTTTTCGATAACGCCCGCTGGCTGCCGGTGGCGTCTTCCTGTCCCGACGGATCAGGCTCAAAACCCGGCTCCCACTGTAATACTGCGCTGTCGCCGGTGAGCTTTTCAATCTCTTCAAGCAGATACTTTTCTTTGCCACAAAGCAGCGATACGGCGATACCAGCCTGACCGGCACGTCCCGTGCGACCAATACGATGAATGTAGTCTTCAGCGTTATAAGGTAACTCATAGTTAATGACATACTGCAAAGACTGAATATCCAGCCCCCGGGCTGCAACATCTGTAGCTACCAGCGCCCGCACCTGTCCGGCTTTGAATGCATCAAGTCCCCGTTCTCTCGCGCCCTGAGACTTATCACCATGTACACCGGCGGCACTGATCCCGTCTTTTTCCAGCTCAGTGACCAGTTCGTCCACCGCCTGCTTTGTACGGGTAAATATAAGCACCTGCTGCCAGTTTTTAGCACCAATCATGTAGGCTATCAGGCCGGCTTTACGCTTTTTATCCACTTCGTAAAAGCGTTGCTCCACTTTATCTGCCGTGGCGTTGCGCGGCGCAACTTCAATCAGTTCAGGCGCGGTCAGCAGCGAGTCTTTCAGTGCATACACTTCATCATTAAATGTGGCAGAAAAGAACAGGGTCTGACGCTGTTCAGGCAAGCGCTTTAATATCCGCTTAATATCAGTAATAAAACCCATATCCAGCATGCGGTCGGCCTCATCAAGCACAAAGGTCTGCAGCGTGCTCAAATCAATCAGTTCTTTGATAGCCAGTTCCAGCAAGCGTCCCGGCGTTGCCACCAGCACATCGCACCCCGCACTCAAAGCTTCTATTTGCGGATTAATACTGACGCCGCCATAAGCGACTACGGTATTGATCCCCAGGCCATCACTGTATTTCACAAAGCTCTGATAAACCTGCTGGGCCAGTTCACGGGTAGGCGTGAGCACCAGCACACGAAGCGCTTTTTCACAGGTCTCCTGCTCCAGTAAACGCTGGATAAGCGGCAACGCAAAAGCAGCCGTTTTTCCCGTACCGGTTTGTGCACCTGCCATCACGTCCCGTCCAGCCAGCACATGAGGGATAGCCGCCTGTTGCACGGGTGTGGGAGTGTGGTAGCCCAGTGCATCGAGCACAGATAAAAGAGACGGATGAAGATCTGAATCGGAAAAACGCATTAAAGATACCGCTGAGTATAAACAGGAACCGGACTATTCTAACCCGGTTCGGTTGATTAATGTGAACGGGAATGTGCCTGCAACTCCGCAGATGCCACGCTGACGTTGTATTTCGGACTAAGCAGTTCAGTGACAAATTCTGACGGCGAAACGGGATCAGCAATGATGTAACACTTGTGCTTTGCGCGGGTGAGTCCCACATACATCAGCCGCCTTTCTTCGGCGTGGGGATAAGTATCAGACGAGGGCAACAGTGCTTCGATAAGCGCATCTTCCCTGGCAGCGCCCGGAAATCCGTTCTTGCCCCCGGAAAATCCAATCAGAATACAATGATCTGTTTCCAGCCCCTTAGATTTATGAAAACTCCAGAAATGCACATTGTTGTTCAGGTTTTGTTTGCTCAGTGCGTGTTTTGCTTCATCCAGCAGAAAGTTATAGCGGGCAATCACAGCCACTGTACTTGCAGGTTCATTGCTGCGGATTTTGCTGACGACTTCCGCTACGCGCTCGACTACCCCGTTTTCATTACCCGGTTTATCATCCAGCAGAAAGATCTGCGGCGTATTCGTTTTGGTATGCGTGTCGATGGACTTCCTGAACTGCTCCGGATTTTCCATGATAAATTGACCGGCGGTGTCAGCGATGCTGTTATTGTAGCGAAACGTTTTTTGCAGTTTGGTTTCGGTATAACTGCCGGCTACTTCCCCGAAGCGTGTAGTCAGTGAAAGCTTGCCGCCGGAGAACCGGTAAACAGACTGCCAGTCATCTCCCACCACTGTAAGCGATGTTGCCACACCGTTTGCCTTTGCTTTATCTACCAACGCTGTTATCAGCGCCATCCTTGACGCAGAGATATCCTGAAATTCATCTACCAGAATGTATTTCCAGCGCGGGATAAACGTCCCTTTTTCAACTAACTCTGTCGCCCGGGTGATCAAATCATCAAAATCGATGCAATCCTGCCGCTTAAGTTCGTTCACGTAGTCTTTATGAAGCACACAGAGTAAACCTGCAATTTTCCCTGCCGGTTTTATACCCGCCTCCGTCAGCCGTTTGCTGACACCTGATCTGTTTAATCCCTCTACCCGCATCGCCTGCAAAGCTTTAGTAAGCAGTTCTGTCGCGGCAGTTATCAGCACCTGCCCGCTAAGTTGCGTCTCCCGACCTTCCTGCACAGAAAGCATAGTAATTAAAAGCTGTTCGCGGGCAGCGTCTTCTGCGGTGTACTCCTTTACCCATTGCGCTATCCACGTCTTTAATTCCACGCTGTTTTCAGCAAATACACTGATTTGTGTGGAACGCCCTGCCTCCTGCAAAATCTGCCGGCCAAGTGCATGAAACGTCCCAACTTGCGGTTCAGCATCCAGTTTAATAGCGTGTGTCTGCGCTTTATCCAGCAAACGCGCTTTCAGCTCCAGGGACGCAGAACGGTTATAGGCGAGCAACAGAATGTCCTGCGGCTTTGCAAGATCACGGTCAATCAGGTCCAGCGTTTTTGCCACCATGACCGAAGTTTTCCCTGTTCCGGCAGCCGCCAGTACCATGTTTCTGTCGTTGGAACGCAGCACCGCCAGACGCTGTTCAGTGGTTAAGGGGTTCGACTCAACCGTATCAAAAAATCCACAGCGGGCTTTCAATTGCAATTGCTCGTGATACGACCGCAACTTTGCCATATCGAAGGGATACAGACTCAGAATATCTTCCACCGCAGCAATAGCATCTGCCGAAAGCATGGTTTGCCAGTCAGCCTGATAATTACTGTAATCTCTGTACAGGGAATCAATAAGTGAACGCAGTGCTTCTTCCTGCGAGTCTTTAGGGTATTGCAGCTTTACGATGTCATTAAACTCAGTAAAGACAGCCTGCAAATAGGCCTTTAAATGCCTGCGGATGATTTTATTCGCTGCTGCCTGTAACGCCTCCACGTTTTCAGACTTAAGAAACCGGTAGCGGACTGTCGTCTTTGCACCTTCCAGTCGCAGTTCATCACCCAAAAACCGTTTCTTTAACTTAAATAACGTGCGGACTGAGGCCAACGGAAGATATTTGTCTTTTCTGCCGCGATGAGTAAAAACCAGTTGTTCGTTAGTGAGGGTGAGTGTAGGTTTACCAAATAATTTGCCGGCAAAATTAGGCCGGACAGCCATGTCTGACAACAACAACGTCCTTTCTTTTGTGCATCACTGTGCAGGAATGAAAACCGGTATTCTACACTATCTTCAGTTCTTGCTGTGCTGTTGCTAGAATGCGGGAAACACTTTTGCCGGACCATCCTGTGAACATACGCGTTATTCCTGTTACTCCCTTTGCACAAAATTGCTCCCTCATCTGGGATCCTGACACCATGAAAGGGGCACTTGTCGATCCCGGTGGCGATAGCAGCAAACTGTACGATGCGGTAACGCAAAATGGTGTAACCATAGAAAAAGTTATCCTCACCCACGGACACCTTGATCACGTAGGCGCGACGACTGAAGTGGCATCACATTACAATGTGCCGGTTATCGGCCCGCATACCGGCGATAAATTCTGGCTCGACGGCCTGCCAATGCAGAGCCAGATGTTTGGCTTTCCGCCTGCAACACCGTTTGCGCCGGACCAGTGGCTGAACGACAACGACACAATAAAAGTGGGCAACCTTACACTTGAGGTGCTGCACTGTCCCGGCCATACACCCGGTCATGTGGCACTGGTGGAAAGAACCACGAATACGGTCATAGTGGGCGATATCCTGTTCGCCGGTTCCATTGGCCGTACGGATTTTCCGCAGGGTAATCATCAGCAACTCATCGACAGTATCCGCAGCAAACTGTTTACTCTGCCTGATGAAATGAAAGTGTATCCCGGCCACGGCCCGACCAGCACCATCGGGCATGAGCGCAAAACGAATCCATTTGTGGCAGACAGTAAATTTGGTTGATGTGACCGTCCCGCCGGCAAAACACATTTAGCGCAAACCGCGCTGGTAAGCCGGCTTTCTGTATCTAATCCGGAGTCTTTATGAATAAAATATCAGCCAGCCGCCTATTAGTGGTTTTAGTATGTATCATCATCGCCGGTTGCAGCACGCTGGCTTCTCTTGCGTCTTACAGCGTAACCAGCGCGGACCTGCAACGGGAACTGGATAAACAGGTTACCAGCCTGCAGGAACAGGCTTCTATCGTCGGTATTCCCATTCTGTTGGAAGTCAACGACATGCAGGTAAATGTGGGGCCGGACAACCGTCAGACCATTCAGCTCATTGCTGATGCCACTGCCACGTTGTCGGTTCTGGGACTCACCTACCCCGCCAAAGTAAAGCTGGATGTCGAAGGTATGCCCTACTACGACTCAAGCAAAAAAGCGGTATTCATCCGCTCACTGGTGCTCAACGACACCACCGTGGATGCCATGGGCTATCGCGGCAATCTCGCGCCTGTAAGCAGTAAAGTGATGGGTTTGTTAAACCAGTTTTTAATGGATCAGCCGGTCTATGAAGTGAAGAACGTACCCTCCGGTTATGCGTGGCTGACAAACATGCCGCTGTCGATGACCGTTGAGTCCGGAAAGATTGTGTTCCGTCCGCAAAGCGCGGATTAACACGGGTGGCAGAATATTATCTGGTTGTATCCACTTTACTCATTGCCAGTGCCTTTAGTGCTTCTCAATGGGTAAAGTTTGGCCTGCCTTTTCTGCTGCTGTCAGCGCTCTGCTTCGTTACCCTGTCTCCCGTATTTCTGATTTTTGTTGCCTTATATATTTATGTCACCCGGAGCCTGAGTGCGCATCAGAATAAACAGGCTAACCCGTGGATAACCAGACTCTTTCAATTAATGTGGTTCGTGCTGAGTGCAGGACTCATCATCCATAAACTGCCCGGTTACCAGGGGCTTTTGATTGCAGAGAACATTGCCCTGAAAGCCGGCAGTTTACCCGCCAGCTTTTATTTGAATGTGGACAAAGCTTTGTTCAGCTGGTCAGCACTGTGCTTTGTTCCCCTTATTAAACGTAGCTTCCCTTCAAACCCCCGGGTTAGATGGTGGATGCCGGCTTTGTTAGTGCCATGTGGTATCAGTGCCGTTGTAATAGTTGCGGTAAATACAGGCATCGTCACCTGGCAAGTGGCAGTACCGGCATGGTTTCCGCTGCTCGCACTTTCTAACCTCATCAACACCTGTGTAGCAGAAGAGTTGTTATTCCGCGGCCTGTTATTTAAGTTTGTAACCAATAAACTGCCCGCCACGCTTTCATCAACCGCCCGTAATTTAATGGTACTGACTATAACCAGCGCAGTATTTGGTCTCGCCCATTTTGCAGGCGGCACCAGTTACATGATTGTCGCTACAGTGGCGGGTTTACTTTACGGTACCGTATATATGCTAACCGGACGGATTGTTTTTGCCGTACTAACGCACTGGTTGTTGAACGTGACGCATATGTTTTTGCTGACTTATCCTATGACGGATGTATGAATTGAAGAACAGAAAAATGAGAACTACAGTCCACCTTGTCACGTGCCTTTTCGTCGCTATTTCATTAAGCGGCTGCAGCGTATTTTCAAAACCAAACTCGATAGAAAAGATACTTTCTGAATCCGGTCCGGTTGCCAAAGCAAGTGACGGCAGATATCAAAATAGCTATCCGGGAGAAAAGGAATATCCGGTAACCTGTGAAGAAAACTGTTACCCCGATACACCACAATTGAAGTGTGACGAAGACAATAGCCTTTGCATCTTCATTGGTGAGAATCCGGAAAATGAAGAGGAGTATGGTTTCAATATAACCTGGCTTGGTCATGCCAGCTTTCTGGTTACACTGCCAGATTCCACAACGTTACTTTTCGACCCTGTTAGTGAACAATTTGACTGGCCCATAGACTGGCTGCATGCATTAAGCGGCGGCATGATCCGTCAGCCACCCGATTGGCCAGATACAGCTACATCAGGTATCGACGCAGTGCTGTACTCACATTTGCACTACGATCACTTTAACAAAGCGGACATTAAAAAACTTGGAAGTGAACCCACATATTTGGTACATCAGGATACCGCCAGTTACCTGCCAGAGAACGGACTATCCATCAAAGAAATGAGCTGGTTCAGTGATTACAAGACAGGAACAGCAACCATAAGTGCAGTTCCGGCACATCATTTCAACAGCCGCTTCTGGGTGCCTCTCATTTACGAAGATAACGAAAAAGCGCTGTGGGGAGGCTGGCTTGTAGAGCACCAAGGTAAAAAGCTATTCTTTGCAGGCGACACCGGATACTCATCCCACTTTAAAGACATAAAGCAACGATATGGCAGCATAGATGTTTGCTTGCTGCCCATTGCATCCTACTATCATCCGGAATATGCAAAATGGTACCGGTACGTTCATCTCACACCTGAAGACGCACTTGTTGCCGCTAAGGACCTTGGCTGCAAAGTGATGATTCCGTGGGGCTACGGAAATGCCAGCTGGCAAATGGGCGACCATTCTTCCCATTCTCCGCTAAAGCGTTTATTGAAAATGCATCAGGAGGTTAATGCAAAGCTGCCATTAGTGATCCTGAATGAAGGGGAGAGTGTGGCGCTGTGAATATCGCCTGCACTTAGTTCGCGTTGAGACCGTGGGATCGGGAAAGCAATATACGCTTCCAGTGACTTTCTCGTTTCAGGATGTCGTCATGACTTGCATGAGTATCAGCGATTTCCAGAATCGAATAGCGGAAAGCACTAGCAGATGTTTCCTCTTTATCTAACAACGCCTTAAGCAACACATTGCCGCCGTGGCCGGTTGCAGCGTAAGTAGCCCAGCGACTATAAATGCCACCCAGGCCTGTCGCACTGCCCACGTAAAGCTGTCCATTCTGAGTATCTGAAATCAAGTAAATACCTGCAACACTTTCCAGTGCACCGCGCCAGGTTGGAATGTTCTGGCGGATAATCATATCGAGTTCACTCTTTGAAATATCCACATTGTGATAGCCGGGAAAATCCGACAGTGAAAACTTCTCTTCTTTGAATTCCGCTATTTTCAGACGATCTGATAAAGATTCAGCGTAACGGTAACGGGCACGGTCCCGAAAAACAATATCGATGACTAATCTGCCTGCGTATTCAAGAACTCGTTCTTCCGGTTTGAGGTCGTAGAAATAGCCAACACCCTCCTCCTGATCCCGCATACCTTTCACATGATAAACGCCGGTAAATAAATACCGGTCTTCCGCCGCTAACGGGATCAAACCAATCACGTATGGCCGGTTAAAGTTTCTGCGAGTTTGATATTGCTGCCAAAGGTCAAACTCACCCGCCAGAAAAACATCCAGCGGATTCTCTGTTCCGTTGTGGGCGGCAAAGTGAATTTCTGTATCTTCGGGTGTAAGTTCAGGCATGCTGACTTTCAGGAAAGAGAATAAGTCCATTTAAAACCTCTTATGATTGCGACTTAGGGGATAACATGATTTGCTGAGTCCGCAGTATATACATCGAATGAAAACGATCCACTTATCTGCTTACCTCATGATATCGTGCTGGCGTATCCCAACTTCAATATTGACGGTTGTAGTCATAAGGAAATGAATCGTGAAGTATCAGAAACAACTAGATAAACTTTGCTCAGGTGCAATGAGCCGAGCCGATATCACCAAACTAAAAGCCAATGCAGAAGCCTTAGTCGCCAGGGGCGATAAAGATGCGTTGATCATCCTGGACAATATCAATTCCAGTAAACCTACCGATAGCCGGATACTCTTCATGGGTTTCTGCCCCGATGCTGATTTTAACCAGCGCCTTGACCTCAAGTGGAAACAAGAAGGGATCTGCCGGTTTGATTTTCTTATTAGCAAGCCACAAGTAGACAGATGGAATACGCTCTGTGCTGGCGATCTCGTTGTACTCAAGAAGCGGGAAAAAATTGGCAAAACCATGAAAATTTATGGTCACGGCCGTATCAAGAAAATTGCTCACGACAATGACGACATTCGCTATTTTGAAATGGCCTGGTCATCTCAAAATGAAGTCATTGAAGTCCCTCTTATGGGATGTAACTCAACGGTCGACATTAAGACGATGGAGACCGTTGAAGAGGAAATGCCTGTGTTATTTTGGCAATGGTTGAGTGTTTCTTAGTTTCTTTGCCGATAACTATCCGGTAAGAGCGATTATATAAAGAGTCCGCTTCAGACAAGTTGCGGACATTCAATGTCGCGCTTTGCGGATATTTTTCTGCGAAACGGGAAAATAGTCCGACAACAGCGCTTTGTCAGTTTCAATTGTCATCAACGCGCCCGCTGTCTGTATTTCTCACATTTGATTCATCAATAGAGTGAGACTCCGCCTTAGGGGCTGACTTTACTGAAGGGGAGGCGCAGAGCAAACTTGCCTTATCATGACCTACTGGCGCTGAGCTGGTTGAGCCAAGAAACTTTGCTGCATCAAGACCTGCTAGTACAGAGGCCTTGGAACCAAGCAAGCTCGAGGCATCAAGACCTGCTAGCACAGAGGCCTTGGAACCAAGCAAGCTCGAGGCATCAAGACCTGCTAGCACAGAGGCCTTGGAACCAAGCAAGCTCGAGGCATCAAGACCTGCTAGCGCGGATGCCTTAGAGCCAAGCAAGCTCGCGGCATCAAGACCTGCTAACGCTGAGACCCTTGTTCCCAGCAAGCTTGCCCTGTCAAGCCCAGACATCCCTGATATATCCGGACTTACGTAGTTACCTGATAACTTAGAGCTTTCTCTGAGTTCATGTATTTCGGCGTTGAGCTTCTCAAGATTCTCAGCCTTATTCTTATTTTGCTTTTTCTCTTTGCTTAATTCTGATGCTAACGCCTCTATCTTTGAAAGATGCTCTTCATGCTTTTTCTGAACTTCTGCATATTTAAGCTCCTGTAAGGCTATTTCAGCGGTTAGATCTTTCACAAACGTACCCATTTCATCTGCACTTCCAGCCATCCTATTAAAAATAGTTAGGAAGTATGCAATCAACTTATTATCAGAGAAATTGGGATATCTAATTTTATGGTCAATCTCACTCCACCCTTCTTCAAAGATAGTCCTAACTTGTACTTCAGAGAACACTTTTTTAAGAGTTGGCTGAGTCGATATTATGTAATGAATGGACCTATAGCCTGAATGGTGAGGCTCAACATCGCACCCGTTGTCACTGTAACTATCGACAACCCCTCCCTCGTCTCCCTCGCGAATATAGGCTTTTACATTCTCCACCGGCTCCCAGCAACCTAAAATGTAAGAATGTATATCAAGCCATTCATACTTAAAAAGGTGTAAAACTCGCACTCCAACCAAGTCAGTGACTATTTGAGAATAGTTCTGTGCGTTGATTTTCAGATACTTTTCGGAACCTAACGCTCGCTTTCGGATTATTTTTTCCAGCAAATGTTCAGGCTCCTTTACTCGCCATCTTACAGAGTGAACTTGTGGGCACTTTTGTAGAACTTTAGCCAAGAAATCAGCTGATTCATTAAGATGAGGAATATATTTAACGTAGTCAGTCGCAATAGATTTTAACTCCTCTACGCTTACCTCTGCTTTATTCCAGTCATCCTTTGAAATTCGATTCCTTTTCAGAAAAATCTCTAGATCGTCTATGTCTATTTCCATTATTGCCTCAAGTACCTTATTCGAGATTCGAACTCAAAAGAAACTAACGATTTAATAGTGCGCGATTTGCGCGTTTTATACCATCGCATCGCTCACTTTTATACTTTTTCTATTAATAGAAAACTAGCTATCATATTACTATATAAAGGAAAAATGGCGATCTGGATAAAGTGTTAAATAGTAAAAACGAGCGATTGAGTCGTTTTCCTGAATAAGGGAGCGGCGCAGCTTATTTGGATAAATAAGTGTCTTGATTATTATCATGACCGTTGCACGCTCCTCAATAAACCAATGTCCCCTTTACGCACAAAGGGGCTCACAAGTAGCCCCATACAGCCTAAACTTCAATAGATTCCGATATTTCCAAAGCGTCGTCTACCTCAATGCCCAAGTAGCGGACAGTGCTCTCTAACTTTTTATGGCCCATCAAGAGTTGTACAACCCGAAGGTTTTTAGTCTTCTTGTAAATCAGATAGGGCTTGGTTCTGCGCATTGAATGGGTGCTGTAAAGCGATGTATCTAGACCAAGTTTTTCAATCCGGCTTTATTTACCCAAGCCATGATCGACTCTCCGGTGTTTGGTGTTATTTCAAATTGGACAGGACTACCTGTTTTTTGTTGAACGACATGCGTGCGCCTCAGAACTGAACGTCCGCAAACAACATCTGAAACCTTGAGTTTAACGAGATCACAACTTCGTAGTTTGCTATCAAGCCCAAGGTTGAACAGTGCGAGATCACGAGTCCGCCCTTCAAGCTCTAAACGAATCCGGATACCCCATATATGTGATATCTGAAGAGGCTTTTTCTGACCGATAATACGGTTTTTATTCCAAGGTGTATGGGTTTTAATTGCCATGAGTTGTCTCCTATATAATAGGAGACTTAAGTATGGCAGTCTGATTGACAGGCGCACTCAGAGAAGAGGCGGACAGTCGTTTCTAGATGAGTGGTGCACCGTTAATGCTGAGAGCTGATGGGGCTAGCTCATTTATCAGGAATGTAAGTACATTCTCCAGATCTTACGCGCGAAGCGTGCGAAACACTCACATAGCAATACGTGATAAGCTCAAAAAGCAAACCAGCGCCCCCATCTGCTGGCTTAGCTTACTACGGCTCTAGAAAACTTTAAAGTCTTGAACTTTTAGGCTTGAGACGAAGCAAATCGTAAAGTTCTCTCTTTATTGAGTATGAGGCTTGCTTTTCCTTTAGGATACTCAACAAAGCGTTATCAAAACCTTTAATCTCATCAACAGAAAAGCGTTGATAATCAATTTTTGAATCTCCTATTTCATGTCGTAATAAACGCTTTTTATAAGATAAACTAGACATGAAGGTAATCTTACATTTCGTCAATGCTATACCATCATCGATTCGTACGCCATTGTACCTTTCACGGTAGTTTAAAAAAGGGCTGCTATTACCTTTGTGATTCAGACCAACATTTGACCACTGAATTACTTCGCCGTCCTTAAATAAAAAGTAATGCCCTACATCAAACCAAGCAGCTGTATCTGCCACGCACTGAACTTTTAACTTGCCAATACCTGAGCCTATTAGATCGTCGTACGTTTTGAAAAAATCTTGTTGACGGTTAACGGGGATAGATACGTGTACGGAGTCTGTATTTACATAGCATATATCTAAGCCTTCAAAATTATTGAGCACTTTTAAAGTTTGGAATATTTTTAGCCTAGACTTTGCGACTACTTGGCTAGAAAAGCTATATATTGATTCTGAACTATTCATATCATATTGTGATGCTACTATTTCTTTATTATTATCGGTCATTTTGAAATTTTTAAGCAAAGGCGATGACTTAATTAAATATGGGACGCCTTCATCAATAGTGAGGTGTAGCTCTTTGTTTAAATTGGATAGAAAGTCGTGAAAAGACTCGAATCTAAATTTTTTTTCTTTTCTTCTATTGGTTGCACTATGCAACATAGCTAATTGAAGTTTGTATAATTTTTCTAAAGGTCGTTTATTTGCTTTTTTTGCTTTAATCCGTAGTCGATAAAGCCTTTTAGACTCGCTGTAAAGTGGATGGCCGGTGACTTTGTGGGATCGTAAAGCGGATAACACATGAACTTCCTCAAAGAAATTTTTATAGTAGTCTAACTCAAAATCAAATAATTGAGCCTCAATCTCACTTTTATTTTCCATTTTGAATTTCAATGAAAGACCAAGCTGAGTATATTTAAAAGGATGGTAATTTTGAAAAAAATTTGAATTTGGACGTTTTAAAATAACGTGATAAAGGCCGGTTTTTATTAAATCATTGCTCTTATATAGACAGGCATCAATTTTTTCAAGATACATCGATTCAGGAGCTAAAAAATCACCAGTCATGCAGTCAGCGAACATTGAGTTGAAATCGAGTGATATAATAGTTCTTTTTTCCCTGAAATCAAAAAGTCTGAATACTTCTTGATAAGGTGGGATATATGCGTGCGCGAATATTTCGTCGTAGGTAGTTTTATGTTTAACTTTTCTTCTTATGATTTTTTCTATTCTTCTGCTCAACGTTGAAGTTAAAGAATCATGCGTAAGTCCTATTTTCCTGACATAGGCTAAGCGATACTTCAGAAAACTATAATTTTCCTTGAGGTTGGAGGTGAACTTTACGTTATCAAATATTGGAAATTCGCTTTCGAAAGATAATACTTTCAGGCCAAAATTTTGACACCATCGCGTTAGACGAAACGCTTCTTTATCTGTTAATACAAGTAGTGTTTTTTTGAAAAAATAATTCTTAAAAAAATCATCTAGAGTATATCTTTCTCCATCGAATATTTCATGCCCATTCGTTGCTATGCAATAATATTCTTTGCATTCTTTTTTTCCGTTTGCGCTAAAATTTATCAGCTTCTTATTTATATCGAAGGCATTGGGGATTTTTCTGTCGAAGCGTGAACATACTAACTTATTCATATTTGTATATGGTATCTCGTAATTTTACTTTTGACTTCCTCATGAATTTTTTTCTTAGATTTTTCAAGTCGTAATTGTACTAGCTTTTTTATGAACCCCCTCATTTCGATTGGAAAATAATATAGTAGTGAATGCTGATGTTTTAAACTCCAGTTTTCAATGTATTTTGAGGATTCGAGTGAGTATTTTGGAATGAATGACTTCGCGTGGTTAATTATTTTTTTGTATTGAGTTGAGAAGTTGATAAAACCATTAAGATCCATTCTTTTTGTTTCATCTGTCAAAAAGAACAACCGGAGGATAGACAATAGTTCCCTCATGACTGACTTATCCATAGTCAGATGAGAATTATCACCATTTCTTAATTGCATTTCCCTATGTAATAAACATTGAAGTTCATGCACCTTTAAGTAGGCTGTCAAATCATTTCTATGTTCTTTTAATTCATCTATAAGAAAATCAAGGCGTTTAACATCTTCAACGCTTTTGAACAGGTTATATATCTTTAACTTTGATACTATTAAATCCGCTGGCTTACACCCTTTATATATCACATCGGCATATTTCAGTTTTATTGATTCAACTCGGCAATAACGTCTCGTGGCTAGCAGCCCTCCTTTTTGTACTGTATCTTTAAACATTGAGTTTAATAAGTCGCCTGCTGTATAGTTTGAATTATCAAGGGACTGAAGCCACTGAAGCGTTAATTGTTCAACCATATATGCATGTTCTTGACTCTCGCGTTCCTTTGCTTCTATTTGTTCATCAGTCTCCCAGTTCCACCAGTTTGCACATACACCATCGCTTAAATAACTTTCAGAAACATCATAGTCATAACTCATATTTTAATTCCCTTCAGGCGAATCATGATCTCGTCTATTTTAACATGTATTTTACTTTTTACTGGGACTTATTCATAGTTTCATTTGTACGGCTTCATATACTTCTCAGACCTCATGCTCTTATAGTGGGTTCGTTTATTCGCGTAGGCTCATCTGTGTATCGCGCATCCCTGTGGTTTGATATTATTCATTCTGAATGACCGCAACACGATGTTTCAGTCCCTAAGAGTCAATTGGCACCTTGAGACAATAAGCGGACGTATGGACTTGCCGTTCTAGATAGTAAGTTTACCTTTTTTATTAAACTGTCAGTGAAAACTGAGTAGAAATACACTTTGCCTATCGTTGCTGTACTAAAGAAAATTGAACGTTAATCCTCGGGTAGCTTCTCTGTCATTTCCCTTAAGAAGGAAGTAAAGCTATCAGGCGGCGATTGATACCATCTTTTAAAGTTTTCATTCAAACTTAAGTTAGGATCGTGCTCATCACTTTGTTTTTCAAATGCGTCATAGAAAGCATACAGTTTGCTCTTGTAACATGCCTTATTGACATTGCTTATTTTATTGAGCTGTCCGCGAAAGTTGAATCTGGGATCGAATTCGCCTCCATCGATACTGTTTAGCTCATAATAACTTTGGAAGGTTTCATCATATACATAATAATCAATGTTTGAGAACACTTGTTCTAGCTTCATAAGGCTAGTTCTATTTCGGTAGTATTTTTTAAAGAACCTGAAAAATTCGTTGTGCTGATAGTCTTTTTCGAATATCACTAAAAGATTTAGGTCAATCTCGTACCTACCTAAGTAGGCTGCGTTAGGTGGATTTTCAATCTTTTCCCTTACCCAGTCATGCCAGTGTTTAAATTCAGGCAGGAACAACACCTCATGGAATGCCTCAATAAACATCTTCAAGCTCTTTGCGTAAATAATGTGATTTAACTCAATCGGCTTTTCAAAATTGGTGTTTACTTTTTTGTAGTATGAGTCTTTAACATAGAAGTCGTCGTATATAAAATCTGCGTTGGGGAATAGCGTGGCGGTCTGACTCACGAGATACTGTAGCCTAGTTCGATTTTCCTGACCTACATTCGCAGTGACAATACTTTTGAATATCTCCTCTGCAATTTGTATCTCACTGTATTTAGAGGCAAGCTTATTGGTATTGGGTAAATCCCAACACAAAAAATCAATTGGGGTATCTAGCGCTTGAGCTTCAGAGATCCACTCTAGGTTTAGCTTTTGGCGAGTGAGTATTTCTGTCATCAATGCATTGCGTTTTTGTGTTTCAAGCGACCGAGAGAAGTGTTCTTCTGTTTGATAGTAAGCCATGTAGGAGACAACAACGGCGACAAGTGTGATTATCACTGTAACGATGGTCAGTATATTTGTTTTCGCAGAGATACTATTTGACACATCAGCAATTTCATTACTTTTCTCTGCAATAGTCTCAAGACGTGCGTTTTGGTCTTGCAGCAGGTTGATGATCCGCAGCGCCCACGGCGGCGTGTTTTTATCAGCATCGGGTGTTGGTTCGTTCTCTTCCATTTTCCTAATCCTTGCGATATAGCTAAACACCACTGATTAGCAGGCTCTATTTACTAAAGGCTACAGTGAATAAGTGCTCTTTGGACACTCAAGTGTTGCCGTCAATGGTCCTGTTATACTAGAAAGGCACAGGTATTTAAAATCTTACCTTTTAAGATCAATCTTTTTTATTAATAACTACTTGTACCAACTATCAGGGTGATTTTATCGACACGACTGCAAGACAATGTAACTGACTACCTCCTTTCTTCCCATAGTACCTGCTCAAGGTGTCATCTGCGATGGTCTGAAATCAATACTTTTCAGCCTCACAGAAAGCATTGACGGGCATCAAAAGACAAAAAGCGGACATTGCCGCGTTGTAAAGTCTAATCCTATGACCACCTATTAAGCCTCAGCCGCAACATTCGGGTTCGGCTGGGGTACCTTCCTCTTTTTTCTAAACTAGTAAAGGCTGTTTCGCCGAACGATAATACAAAATTAAATGACTTAGTATTGTGTGGAAGCAAGTGTTCATATACCGTTTAATTAAATTTTGTAACACACAACAATAATAAATTTAGTTAAATTAACAGTAAGTTGAAATGGAGTTCATTTATGCGTATCACTTTTAATTGTCCAGAAATACTTGAGTCTGTGGTTGTGATAGGTACGCCTTATATCAACTATACGACTCGAGGAAACTTCAGCAGCTACGCTGTGGATATAGAGCTCCCTCCTTTATTTTTACATAAGACAATTAAGTCTACAGACGAATATGTTCTCGTTAAGAAGGTAAATAATACATTTGAGCAATGGGCAAAAAAATATGAAACCTACTTATTAAATGTTGAAAAAGCGAATACTCAAGAAGAAGTCGATTTACGAAATGCGAAGATCAAAGAGCAACTGGCCAAACTCGAAGCTATCTTAATCCATACCGTTGATATCGACGACGCTATTGACTGGGATAGCTTGGTATATCGAGGTACCTTTAATAAGAAATTGACTGACTTTCTTGAGAAAACTTCACCACTTTCATTTTTGCATTATGACGAAGACGGTCGCCCAATAAATTATTCAAGGGTTGAGATTCCAACTCCAGTAGATGTTGATGCTCAGCAACGGAGATATGGCTGGTTCACTAAAACGTTTCTGAAAGGAAAAATACAACGAGAAATCGACGAGGCCCTTGCCAAAAATAAAACGCTAACTGCAAATGCGAAACATGAAAATAACACAAGGAAAGCGACGTATGAAAAGAAAGCCAAAGCCTTTGATGAAGCACTTTCGGCTTACCAAGCTGCTAAAAAACAATTCGTTAGAGAGCAAAAAGAAGCAATCAAAACCATAGAAAGCTTGCAATCTGCTTACATGGATAACGAGAAAGGTGCAGTTGAAGAGTATTGTGACATGGTTCTAGAAAACTCTGAATATCCCGACGTAATCCCAAAAAACTGGGTTACCGAATATCAACCAGAATCACAAATACTTGTTGTTGATCTATCACTTCCCTCCCCCGATGACATGCCACAAATAGAAGCATTCCGCTTTGTGAAAGCAAGGAATGAAGTAACAGAGAAACAATTTACCAAAGCCGCTAAAAAGAAACTATACGATAGTGTTTGTTATCAAATGGTAATTCGTACTATTCATGAATTATTCGAAGCTGATGAAGCAGGCGCATTCGATGCATTGGTTATAAACGGAAAGGTAACCAAACTGAACGAAGCGACAGGTATAGAAGAAACAAAAACAATCATGTCAGTGAGTGCCGAAAAAGACGAGTTTATGGCCTTTGATCTTACTAAGATTGATCCAGCAGCAACGTTTAAACATCTAAAAGGGATAGCAGCTACTACATTATTAAATATCACTCCTGTACCACCGATAATCAAAATTGAAACTACAGATAAGCGGTTTATCGAGAGCTTGGAAGAGTCTGTTGAACTAGATGAAACAACTAATCTTGCGGCTATGGACTGGCAAACTTTCGAGCATTTAATTCGAGAACTGTTTGAGAAAGAATTTTCATCAAACGGCGGTGAAGTAAAAATTACTCAAGCTTCATCTGATGGAGGAGTGGATGCAATAGCATTTGATCCTGATCCTATTCGCGGTGGGAAGATAGTTATCCAGGCTAAACGTTACACAAACGTAGTAGGTGTCTCTGCCGTTCGGGATCTATACGGGACGATGATGAACGAAGGTGCAACAAAGGGTATATTAGTCACCACTTCCAATTATGGTAGCGATTCATACAAGTTCGCTGAAGGGAAGCCGTTATCCTTGCTGAATGGTAGTAATCTGCTTGCATTACTTGAAAAACACGGACAAAAAGCCACCATCAATATTGCGGAAGCTAAGAAGCTTCTGAGTCCAATATGAAATGAGATAAAGAAATATTATGATAGGTAACCCAATCTGATTGTGTCTTAGCAATGTCGGCTAAACGTACAAAACAGCCATTGGAAAGTTTTCGGCACTGCCCACCCTCGACCAAGGAATTACTAGCGTAGCGATATAGAACCCTCTTATATTTCAAGCACTCATAAACAAAAAAGGCGAACCAACCGGTTCGCCTTTCATCAATCTAAAACTTCAATTACAGAGAATCAACGCTAAGCAGTGAAACCTCACTCCTCAATATAGCTCTCAATACTTGGACAAGAGCAAATCAGGTTGCGGTCGCCGTATACGTCGTCGATACGGTTTACGCTTGGCCAAAACTTATTGCGGGCAACAGACTCAACCGGGTAAGCGGCGACCTGACGGTCGTAGCTGCGGGTCCAGTCGCTGTCGCAAATGTCGGCCAATGTGTGTGGTGCGTTGTGCAGCGGGTTGTCTGTGGCATCCCACTCGCCGCTTTCCACTTTGGCGATTTCGTTGCGAATGCTGACCATGGCTTCAATAAAGCGGTCCAGCTCGTATTTAGCTTCAGATTCCGTAGGCTCGATCATCAGCGTGCCGGCTACCGGGAAGCTCATTGTCGGCGCGTGGAAACCGTAGTCGTTCAGACGCTTGGCGATGTCCATTTCTGTAACACCAGACGCTTCTTTAAGCTGACGCAGGTCGATAATACATTCGTGAGCAACACGACCGTTACGGCCTTTGTACAGTACCGGATAATGTCCTTCCAGCGCTTTCGCCACGTAGTTAGCATTTAAGATGGCAACTTCAGTCGCCTTACGTAAACCTTCCGAGCCCATCATTTTGATGTACATATAGCTGATAGGCAGGATAGATGCACTGCCCCATGGCGCGGCTGATACTGCACCACAATCTTTACCTGTACCTTCAATGTTCACCACTGCGTGGTTTGGCAGGAAAGGCGCAAGGTGTGATTTCACACCAATTGGTCCCATACCCGGGCCGCCGCCACCGTGAGGAATACAGAAGGTTTTATGCAGATTCAGGTGCGATACATCAGAGCCGATGAAGCCCGGTGACGTAACGCCTACCTGCGCGTTCATGTTGGCACCGTCCATGTAAACCTGACCGCCGTACTGGTGCACGATGTCGCAGATTTCACGGATAGTTTCTTCGTAAACACCGTGGGTAGACGGATAGGTGATCATGGCACAAGACAGGTTATCACCCACTTCTTCTGCTTTCTTTCGCAAGTCGGCTAAATCAACGTTACCGTTCTTATCACACGCCACAACAACCACGTTCAGGCTGACCATTTGCGCAGACGCCGGGTTTGTACCGTGCGCTGAACTTGGGATCAGACACACATTACGGTGACCTTCGCCACGGCTTTCGTGGTAGCGCTGAATCGCCAGCAGACCGGCATATTCACCCTGTGCACCGGAGTTAGGCTGCATGGATAATGCGTCGTAACCGGTGATGTTGATCAGCCACTCGCTCAGCTCACCAATCATTTCCTGATAACCGGAAGCCTGGTCTACAGGCGCGAACGGGTGAAGCTGACCGAACTCAGGCCACGTGACCGGAATCATTTCGGCTGTCGCATTCAGTTTCATGGTGCATGAACCCAATGAAATCATTGAGTGGTTCAGTGCTAAATCTTTGTTTTCCAGTGACTTGATGTAACGCAGCATCTCAGTTTCTGAGTGATACGAATTAAATACTTCATGAGTCAGGAAATCAGACGTACGTACCAGATCAGCAGGAATTGACTGGCTGCCCTGTGTGGTAACTTCAGCGTCCAGACCATCCACGGTTAAACCGTGATCGCCACCCAGCAGTACATCGAACAGGCCGGCAATATCCGCACGGGCGGTGGTTTCATCTAACGACACACCTACAGCGCCTTCAAGGTCAGCTCGCAGGTTCAGTCCGCGGGCGTAAGCGGCTTCGAGTACTTCAGCTTTGTTATTCACCATCACGGTTAACGTATCGAAGAAGGTGCTGTGCTTCAGCGCAACGCCTTTTTGCGTTAAGCCGGTTGCCAGAATATCGGCAAAACGGTGAATGCGGTTAGCGATGGTTTTCAGGCCTTCAGGACCATGATAAACGGCGTAGAAAGACGCCATGTTGGCCAGCAGCACCTGTGCAGTACAGATGTTAGAGTTGGCCTTTTCACGACGGATATGCTGTTCGCGGGTTTGCAGCGCCATGCGCAGTGCAGGACGACCACGGGTGTCTTTACTTACACCGATGATACGGCCTGGTAACGAACGCTTGTAGGCATCACGGGTAGCAAAAAACGCAGCGTGAGGACCACCGTAGCCCATCGGTACACCGAAACGCTGTGCACTGCCCAGTGCCACGTCAGCACCCAGTTCGCCCGGCGATTTAAGCATAACAAGGCTCATCAGATCTGCCGCTACGGCAACAATACCTTTTTTGGCTTGTACCGCTGCAATGATGTCAGTGATATCTTTTACTTCACCGGTGGTAGTCGGGTATTGCAGCAGCGCACCGAACACATCGTGTTCTGCGGCTTCTTCTGCAGGACCGGTAACGATACCGAAACCAAACATTTCAGCGCGGGTTTCTACCACGTCTTTGGTTTGCGGGTGCACATCATCAGCGATGAAGAACAGGTTCGCTTTTTTGTTTTTCGAAACACGCTTGGCAAGTGCCATCGCTTCTGCGGCTGCAGTGCCTTCGTCCAGCAATGAGGCTGAGGCCAGTTCCAGACCGGTCAAATCAATAGTAACCTGCTGGAAGTTCAGAATGGCTTCAAGACGGCCCTGGGCAATTTCAGGTTGATACGGCGTATATGCCGTGTACCAGCCCGGATTTTCCAGCACATTACGCAGAATAACGTTCGGTACGTGGGTGTCGTAATAACCCATACCGATAAAAGAGCGGTTGATTTTGTTTTTAGAAGCCACGGCTTTCAGTGCAGCCAGTGCATCAACTTCTGTCTCGCCACCACCTACTTCAATGGGCTTATCCAGTTGAATAGCTGCCGGTACAGTTTGTGCCATCAGATCATCCAGTGAGTCAGCGCCCACAGATGCCAGCATGGCTTGAATTTCTTCTTCACCCGGGCCGACGTGGCGGCGGATAAAGGCATTTTTTTGCTCTAACTGAGCCAAAGTAAGGGATGAATTCGACATAGTTTTGTTAAGCACTTGCAATGGGTTATAAAAACAAAAGGGGCTTAAATTGCCCCTTTAAGCCTTTTTGGATGTTGGCTCTGTAACGAATTAGTCTTCGTCGATGCTGTTTTCGTAGCCTTCTGCGTCCAGCAGACCTTCTGCTTCAGCAGGATCATCCGCTTTAATCTTGAATAACCAGCCGTCTCCGTACGGGTCGCTGTTTACCAGCTCAGGAGAGTCTTCCAGCGCATCGTTAATCGCAACGATTTCGCCGCTGATTGGCGCGTATACATCAGATGCAGCTTTAACAGACTCAGCGACACATACGTCGTCGCCGGTACTTACCGCGTCGCCCACATCAGGCAAATCAACAAATACCATGTCACCCAGTAAATCCTGAGCGTGCTCAGAAATACCTACAGTGAAAACACCATCGCCTTCAGGACGAACCCACTCGTGAGTTGATGCATAACGTAAATCGGTTGGGATATTGCTCATAATAAGTTCCTGATTATTCCTTGATGTTGGGATTACAATACACTTTTACCATTGCGTACAAAGCTGGGCTTAACCACATTTACTGTAACCCACTTTTTACGCATTTCCACCTCTACAGTTTCACCTGTATTGGCAGGTACCCGGGCCAGTGCAACGGAATGCCCTAATGTTGGTGAGAAGGTGCCTGAAGTGATCACACCCTCTCCTGATTCTGAACGCACTTTTAAACCGTGACGTAACACGCCTTTCTCGGTCATTACCAGACCGACAAGTTTGTCAGTACCGGCTTCTTTTTGTGCTTCTAATGCTTTGCGGCCGACGAAATCACGGTCTGCCGGTTCCCATGTGATGGTCCAACCCATGTTGGCAGCCAGCGGAGAAACGGTTTCATCCATATCCTGACCGTACAGGTTCATACCTGCTTCTAAACGCAGCGTGTCACGTGCACCTAGACCACACGGTTTAACGCCTGCATCCAGTAAGTCCTGCCAGAACTGGCCTGCCTGCGTGGCAGGAACCATAATTTCGTAGCCTGCTTCACCGGTGTAGCCCGTGGTAGCAATGAATAAATCTTCCGCCTGAACGCCGAAGAACGGCTTCATGCCGGCCACCGCCTCTTTCTGAGCAGCGCTGAACAGCGTAGCGGCTTTTTCTTTCGCGTTCGGGCCCTGAACGGCAATCATCGCGAAGTCCGGCTTTTCAGTGATGGTGACATCAAAACCGCTGGCTTTGTCTTTCAGCCAGTTCATGTCTTTTTCGCGGGTGGCAGAGTTCACCACCAGGCGATAGTTAGTTTCATCGAAGAAATACACGATAAGATCATCAACCACACCGCCTTCTTCATTCAGCATGCCGCTGTAAAGCGCCTTACCTTTAACCTGTAACTTGGCCACGTCGTTAGCCAGCAGGTAGCGCAGATAATCTTTTGCCTGCGCGCCTGTGACATCAACAATGGTCATGTGAGACACATCGAACATACCGGCGTCTTTACGCACCGCGTGATGCTCTTCGATTTGTGAACCGTAATTAATTGGCATATCCCAGCCGAAGAAATCGACCATTTTTGCGCCAGCTTCAAGGTGCTTAGCGTGTAATGCGGTGGTATTCGTCATGCGACTTTGTCCGTTTCGATGTGATAAAAACAGCACAAAGTATAGGGTTACGGCAAAAGACCAATCAAATTGGAATTTCTTATCCTTACATTTGCAAATATAATATAAGAAACTTATATCATCAGCATTTCAAATCATTATGAAGCAGTTGTCGTTAGATAACTTACGTACTTTCGTGAGTGTTATAGAGCAAGGTGGATATGCTAAAGCAGGTGAATGGCTGGGCCGTTCCCAGCCTGCTATCAGCTTACAAATCAAAAAACTGGAAGAACAGTTAGACCGGAAATTGTTTACCAAAGTCGGTCAGCGGCACCTGCCCAGTAACGATGGCAACTGGCTTTATCCTAAAGCAAAAGAACTGCTTGAGATGAACGATGCCATTTTCCGCTCGTTAACTCCCGCTCCGTTAAGTGGCCGCCTGCGTCTTGGCATTCCTAATGAATTCGCATCAACACTGTTACCGGGTTTGATTGGTGAGTTTTCCAAGCGCTACCCTGACGTTTCTCTGGAAGTCACCTCATCGTTAAGCCGCGACTTACTCCATGCTTCAAGGCGCAGCCAGTTCGATTTAATTCTGGCTCTGGTGAATCCTGATACGGAAGCCGGCGGTGAACTGGTGCTGGAAGACGATATGGTGTGGGTGGGTGATGCGGCGAGACCGCTGGTGAGTGACCATATTTCCTTAGTGCTCGCCCCCGACGGTTGTATGTACCGCAGCCGGGTAATTGATGAATTAAAGCAGCAAACACGGGTATGGAAAATTACCTATACCAATGCTGATTTGGGCGGTCTGGTTGCCGCTATTCAGCAGGGTTTGGGGATCACCGCCCTCGCACGCTCCAGTATGCCGGAGAATTTAACTATCTTAAAAGACAGCCGCCTGCCCCGCCTGGGTAAAGTCAATATTTGCCTGTTCAATCAGGATACCCAGCATCCGGTGGTCAGCCGCACGCTGGCTGAGTTTATAAAGAGCCGGTTACAGCGTTAATTTGTTTGAGATCAGTTCCTGAGTTCAGTGGTTCCGGACTGGCAGCATGCTTAGTATGAAGTGGTTAAAACTTAACGTTATTAATCAACCATAGATAAGGATGCCACTGTGAACCACGAACATACGCCGCCAGTATCAACTACAAGGTTTCCGGCAGAAAATCTGCTCGCCGGTGTACTGCTTTTTACTCTGGGCATGGGAGCGGGTGCGGCTATTGGTATGTCATGGGTCGTTTAATATGTCAGTTTTGTGACAATCACCTTTGAATATACGACTAAAGACTATACACTCCGCTGCCATTCTTACCGGCTGCAAGGTGAAATGTGTCTTTTACTTGTTCTTCTCTTCGCTTTCTTTTCATTACATTCAGCGTTCTTTCTGCATTTAACAGCAATGCCACGTCTTTATTCTCAGACTACGAGGGTAAAGGCCTGACTTATTCTACAGCGGATAATCAGTATTCGGTGCAAATCCGTGGCAGAGCACAGTTTCGCTTTGCCAGCCCGGGCGCCGGGCAACCTAACGATATCGGCGATTTCATTGCTGAAAGTGGTAATCAATTCGATATTAACCGTGCCCGGCTAAAGGTTGGGGGCCACGCTGTTCGTGAGTGGATAAAGTACTACTGGGAGTATGATGCAGCAGATTCCCGCACATTAAACGCTACCATCGCGCTGGAAAAATATGACGGGCTAAAGGTGAAGTTTGGTCAGTGGAAAGTAGAATACTCACGTGAGCGTAGTGTGAGCAGCGGCGGACAGCAAATGATGGACCGCTCAATCATCAACCGTGTTTTTACTCTGGATCGCCAGCAGGGGATGTCGGTTTATGGTCATATTGATGAAGGCGGCGCGGCAAACTTTAATTACTGGACTGCTCTGTTAACTGGTTCCGGTCGCGGTGAATACCACAATCACGATGGCAACCCCATGTATGCCGGACGCTTCCAGTGGAACTTTCTGGGTAAGGAGACCGGATTTAAAAACAGTGATATCAAACGCACATCAGAACCTGCAGCCGCTGTTGCTGTAGCCGGCGCAAAATACCGCAGTATTTACACCCGCTTTTCCTCGTCGGGTCCGGGCGCACTGGATAATATCGATATTGGTGAAACCCCTGACCAATACGACGTAAAACAATATCTCGTGGACGGCGCATTTTTCTATCAGGGATTTAATGCTCAGGGCGAATATCACGAAAAAAAGGTTACCGACAGAATTAACGGGAACCGGCAAACAACCCTGCGTGGTTATTACGTGCAGGCCGGATACTTCTTAAATGAACAGTTCGCCTGGTGGCCTGCCCCGCTTGAAGTGGCAGCAAGATATGCCACGTACGATCCGAAAACCGGTGATGACGGCGACAGGTTTTACGAACGCACACTGGCATTTAACTGGTTTATCAACGGTCATAACAATAAAGTGACCGCGGAAGTCAGTCATATCAGCATGGAACAACAGAGTGAAGAGGTGGGAGACCGGATAACCTGGCGCTTACAATGGGATGTCAGTTTTTAGCCGCTGCCGTGGATTAGCATTACATCTTTTTAATACTCACCAATAAAAATTACTACTTTTGTCTAAATTACCTGACTACACTGAAGAGTATACTAATAAAAACTATGATTCCAAAAATAGTTGCCGGATAGTCGCCATCCGGTATGTGTAAAAGCTTTCATGTGGCAACTTGTCTTCCTGCCCCTTTACACAGTTAATCGGGAAATACCATGAAAAACGAAATTGAGGTCACTTTACGTCAAGTAAACTCTCTTTTGCTGACAGCGTTGTCAAGCTATTGTCAACGCTGTCACTACAGAGTCAGAAGTATCGAAAATGCTAACGATCTGAAGATTGTTGCAGAGCTTTATAATGAAGATGTGCTGACGATGAAACTGCTGGCTGAAGGGGAAGTAGAAATAGAGACGCAGAACTTCCGGAATGGTGAATCCCGCTTCACTCGGGAATCGTTGAATGCACTGCTGCGCGCTACCACCCCATCGCCTGAGCCAGCCACTGACGCTTGATAGCGGGAATGGCGTCAGTCATTACCAGCCCGGCCCCGCGCACAAATTTCTTCAGGGGATGGTTTCCGGCGAACAACGTTTTAAACCCGTCCATTGCAGCGACCACCGCCATTGCGTCAGCCTTTCTCGCCCGCTCGAACGCCCGTAAATTTTCAAGGGATGCAAAATCTTTATCATCCTGAATACAGGTTTTAAGGGTTTCTGCCAGCGCAAAAGCGTCACGCATCCCTAAGTTCGCTCCCTGCCCCGCCAGCGGGTGAATGGTATGTGCCGCATCACCGATAATAACCATGCCATTCTTTGCCCACTGTCTGGCATAACGCATGGTAAGCGGGAAGCTGTGTCTTTCACTTTCTACCGTTAACACACCCAGAACACCGTCACTGGTTGCACTGAGGGCATGATTAAAGGCTTCATCACTCAACCCGGTTAAAGACGATGCCACTTCGTTGGTCTGAGACCATACTATAGACACCAGATCCGGCTCAGATAAAGGTAGCAGCGCTAACGGTCCGTCCGGGGTAAATACTTGTCTCGCGCACTGTTCGTGAGGTACGGAGGTTCTCACTGTAGCGACGATTGCCGTATGACCGTAATCCTTGAAGGTAAGAGGAAATTGGGCTTGCCGGCGCACAAAGGAATTCGCACCGTCGGCACCGACCAGTAACCGGCAGGCCAGAACCTGATCGTTCTCCAGCATCAGCATGGTTTCCCGTTGACCGCTAAGTACCTTCTGAATACGGGTTTCAATTAATTTTACGTAAGACTGCTGCGCTACCGTGTCAGCCAGCGCATTGGTCAGCAACTGGTTCTCAATAATATGACCCAGCTGCGACGCGGGTAAATCTTCCTTGGAAAAGTGAATTTTTCCGAAGCTGTCTTTATCCCAGACGGACATCGTGTGATAGGCACTTACCCGCTCTTGCGGCATGCGCTGCCATACGCCAAGGTCTGACAATGTTGAATAATTAGCCCCGTTAATTGCACTGACCCGTAACGCAGGTTCTGCCGGCATCTCACGGGAAAATGGCTGGTCGCTGATCACGGCCACAGATATCCCGCTGTCATGCAAGGCTGCTGCAAGGCTTAATCCCACCATGCCGCCACCCGCAATTGCAATATCCACTGTATCCATGCTCTTTCTCCTGAATATTATGCGCCCGGGGCAAATCCGGTGGTTTGTCTGACAAAAAATGATTTCAGCGACGGACAGTTATCCATCGCCATCAGGCCGGCATTTCTGGCTGCCAGCAACCCCCGGTTATCAGTGGAAAACAATCTGACCAGGCCATCGGTCAGCGTGATGGTTGCCTTTTTGTCCTGCTCACGGTTCAGCGCATATTGGCGCAACACATGAAAAGCACCGGGATCATCAGCATCAGCCAGTTGAGCCACCAGCGCACTGGCGTCTCGTAAGCCAAGGTTAAAACCCTGTCCGGCAATGGGGTGAAGTGTTTGCGAGGCATTACCACACACGACTGCGCGGTGCGTGGTGGTATTCACCGTACGCTGCAGTGTAAGAGGGTACGCAGTGCGCTCACCGGCATGCAGAATTGCGCCCTGCCGCCAGCCGAAATCTTTTTGCAGCGCCTGAATAAAAGTTTTATCACCGGACTGCATCAGAGTTTCCGCACGTTCAGGCGACACTGTCCAGACAACGGAAAAGCCGCAGGCATTTCGGTGTCCGGTGGCAAAGCCCGGATCATAAGGTAAAAAAGCCACCGGCCCTTCCGCGGTAAAACGCTCGTAAGCACGATGTTCGTGAGGCCTTTGCGTGATGACATTCACCACAATGGCGGTTTGCTGGTAATCCTCTGCAGTACGCTCAAACCCGAGCTCTTCATGCAGTGGCGAACGGCCACCATCTGCCAGAACAACCAGCCTGGCACGCAGAGTTTCACCGTTGCTGAGGGTAAATTCCGTGGCATCCTGAGTGCGGCTTACTGAACTCACATGCAACGGACAAAACAAACTGAATCCCGGGGTCTCAGGAGGAATTTGCAGGGCTTCACCAAGGTGCTTCAATGCTATTACTTGCCCGAAATGGCTGACGTGGAAGTCATCGGCATTGAGCTGACACAGCCCGGCGGCTCCTTTGTCTGAAACCTGAATATGCTTGATGGGCACAGCGCCGGCAGACCCTGCGTCGATATCCAGCGCGGCCAGCTCATCCACGGTGCGTTTTGCCAGTGCAATCACTCTGGCATCAAACCCGGGATGAGAACCGTCTGAGGTATAAGCGTTGGGTTCGACCAGCGCAACAGAAAAGCCGGTGTGTTTCAGCAATCCGCGGGCAATAACGTTACCTGTTGCTCCGCCTCCGATAATCACGACATCAAATTCAGACACCGGTTATGACTTCCTCATTAACGCTTCGATTTCACTGATTTCTTTCGGTACATCTGCAGTTATTACGTCAGCACCGGTGGCCGTGATCACCAGATTATCTTCAATACGCACACCAATACCGCGATATGCTTCCGGCACATCTGCGTCCGGCGCAATATAAAGTCCGGGTTCGATAGTGATCACCATACCCGGTTGCAGCGGGCGATCTTCACCTTCCTGACGGTAGTCACCCACATCATGTACGTCTAACCCTAAATAATGCCCTATGCCGTGCATAAAGAACTGCCGGTAATGCAATCCTTCAAGGTTTTCTGCCACAGTGCCTTTCAGCAGGCCCAGTTCGACCAGACCGGCGGTAAGCACTTCAGCAGCAATTAAACCGGCTTCGTTCAGTGTCATACCGGGCCCGATCCTGTCGAGTACGGCAAGCTGAGCATCAAGTACTAACTGATAGATACTGCGCTGTGGCGCACTGAATTTTCCATTTGCCGGAAACGTCCGGGTGATGTCACCAGCATAACCCGCATATTCTGCGCCGGCATCGATCAGGATCAAATCACCGTCACAAACCTGTGCGTTGTTTTCGGTGTAATGCAAAATACAGGCGTTATCACCGCTGCCCACAATGGTGCCGTAGGCAGGATGTCTGGCACCGGACATAGCAAATTCGTGATGCAGCTCTGCTTCAAGCTGATATTCGTAACAGCCGGGATGAGCAAATTTCATGGCGCGGATATGTCCCTGCGCGGAGATTTTTCCGGCAGCCTGCATCAGCGCGATTTCACAGGAAGATTTAAATAACCGCATTTCATGAATAAGCGGTGACACATCACAGAGTGCCGCCGGAGAAATATTTTCTTTCGGCGCTGCCGCCAGCTTATTATGTACTGCAAACAGGGTTTCCCGCAGCGGACTTTGAAACGGAAAATACACATTATCGTGTCCGCCAAGCCATTCTGAAAGCACATCCTCCAGTTCGCTCAGCTCAAACGCTTCATCCAGAGCAAACTCTGACAAACCGGCATCAGCGCCTAAACGCCTGCCCTGCCAGATTTCGGCTGTTTTGTCCTTCGGACGAAACGCCATTGCACGGTAAGGGTCGGAAAACTGGCTGTGGTTCGACAGCAACAACACGGTATCCGGCTCGTCAAAACCGGTTAGATACCAGAAGTCACTGTTCTGGCGGAAAGGATATTCTGTATCGCGGCTGCGTGTTATCAGCGAAGCAGCAGGGATCACTACCACGCTTTCCGGTTCACACAAGGCCAGCAAGCGGTGCTGGCGCGCAATAAATTCCTGTTTGCTTATCATGATCAGTGTACGGAAGGTTTATCTTTTTGATCGTCGAGCAGCGACTCGCCCAGTTCGTTGAAGCAAAGCAGTGCAGAAATTTTGACGTACTCCACCACTTCAAACAGCGCCCGCTCAGATTCTTCATCTTCGGTCATAGGTTCTTCCATGCGGGAGATATCGGCGAAATCCTGCAACGCTTCTTTGACGTCTTCAGAACATTGCATCAGGTTTTGCTGATACAACCCGAAGCCAAGCATAAAGCCCTGCACCCAGTTAATCAGACCCAGACCACGGTCATTAATCGGTGCTTTATCATCCGGCAACATCAGATTGAGGGAAAATTCCGCTTCAATCAGTTGCTGACATAATTCATTGAATACATCGGTAAGCACCACGGTCAGTTCCGGGGCAAACGCTGCGCCCTCATTCATGGTGTCTTTCAGTACATCCATCCACTTCCGTTCTGATACCGCCATACCGCCACACAACATACCGCACAATGTGCCCTGAATCTCAGCACCGTCTGCGATGACATCGTATTGTGACAACACATTAGTGACACGGTCGTAATCGAGTTGTTTATCCACGTATTCTTTCCATCAGTTAATTGCGGTCATGCTACCAAAAAGACTGCTTAAAACCCAGTTTAAACCAATTTCATGAACAGTGTTTGAGCAGTCAGTCTTTCTCCCCTTTTCACGTTCCTCATAATGCTTTAGGATCAACACTGTTATCGATAAAACCTGCTCAATAAAGCAACAAGCTTAACCAAATGGTCAGGCATGTAATACGTTGCTACAGCAGGCTTAGAGCCAATAAAACAGCCTTTTTTGAAAAGTTCTCAAAACTTTAAGGGTGATCTGCTTCACGAACCGTGTCGTTTGATATACTCTGTTGCGCTGTTTTTTAATTACACTGTCTTCTGGAATGTTTGCCAGTTCATTCATGTCCCTGGCCGATGCTTTAAACCAAGGAAGATGACCGCGTAGCTATTGTGCAAGCCCGGCGCGTACCGGGAAGCCTACGGCTATGAAGATTCTTCCGCCCTGAACATTTCGGTTCACGGGCGAACGATGAACAGCGGCATTTCGGAAGGCGCCCTCTTTCGACGGAAAGTAGAAATGGCAGTCATTAATTTTGGTTCGATAAATATCGATCACGTCTACCACGTAGATCATTTCGTAAAGCCGGGTGAAACACTGGCATCAACAAAATACACTCAGTTGCTTGGTGGCAAAGGCGCAAACCAGTCGATTGCACTGGCACAGGCCGGTGCTGATGTTAAGCACGTGGGCGCAATTCATCAGTCTGATGCGGCATTCAAACAAACACTAATTCGCCATGGCGTTGATTGTCAGTATGTTGCCTGTACCGAAACGGCCTCCGGCCATGCCATTATTCAGGTAACCCCTGACGGCGAGAACGCCATCGTGCTGTTCGGCGGTGCAAATCAGACAATCAATGAAGCGACAGTCAGAAAAGCCCTCAGTGACACCAGTTCAGTTGACTGGATACTTACCCAGAATGAGACCAGCAGCATTGCTGATATGTTGAAGCAGGCAAAAGAGAAGCAACTGAAAGTTGCCTTTAACCCTGCGCCGATGAGCGAATCAGTTAAGTCTTTACCGCTGGAATGTGTTGATCTGCTCATTGTAAATGAAACCGAAGCTGCAGCGATTACCGGTCAGGACAATGTTGAAGATATCGTCACCTGGTTTAAAGCTAACTGGCAACATGGCGAAGTGATTCTTACACTGGGTAAAGACGGCGTGATGATGCTGCGTAAAAGTGGCGATGTGATCAAAGTAGACGCATTTACGGTGGATGCTGTTGATACCACCGCCGCCGGTGACTGTTTTATCGGTTATTTTTTATCGGCCTACAGCAATCACACAGACGCCAGACAAGCACTTATCCGTGGCTGTGCCGCCTCTGCCATCGCCGTTACCCGTGAAGGTGCCGCACAATCTATACCGCAGCAGAAGGAAGTAGACCGCTTCCTCGCGAAACATGTCTGATAGTTCAAAAGGACAACTATGACACACAAAATTATTCTTGATACCGATCCGGGCATCGATGATGCAATGGCGATCTTTTTTGCTTTTCAACATCCTGAAATTGAAGTGCTGGGCCTGACTACCGTTTTCGGTAATGTACCGGTCACCATGTCTGCCAGAAACGCGCTGACCCTGTGTGAATACGCCGGTCAGGACATTCCTGTCACCCAAGGTGTGGGCATGCCCTGGGTTGGCCCTGAGTCGGGTTATGCCCATTTCGTGCATGGTGATGACGGCTTCGGCAATACGTTTCCGGAAGCCTCTGAGCGGGAGCTCGATCCCCGCAGTTCAGCACAGTACATCGTAGATATGGCCCGCAAACATCCCGGTGAAATCACCCTGGTTGCTATTGGCCCGCTAGGCAACCTGGCGCTGGCATTGCGCCTTGAGCCGGAATTACCCAAGCTTATAAAAGGTGTCGCTATTATGGGCGGCGCGGCATTTGTACCCGGTAACGTAACGCCGGTGGCTGAAGCCAATATCTGGAACGACGCCCACGCCGCCGCCATTGTATTCGCTGCAGACTGGCCTGTTACCATGTTTGGTCTTGATGTCACGCTGAAAGCACCTTTCGCACCGTCTTTCCTGGATACACTGGAAACGGGGAATGAAAAACTGGGCGGCTTCGTTAAGCGTGCATCACAGTTTTATATCGACTTTTATTCGCAAAACCGTGAAGAGCGGGTGTGTTTCTTCCACGACGCGTACCCGCTGGCCTGGCTGGTTAACCCTGAACTGTTTACCATCACCCGTGGCCACGCCCGTGTGGGCACCGGTGAACTGGACAGAGGACAAACGGTCGTTGCTCCGTCAGGATCAACACCAAGCCCGCTATGGACTGAAGCGCAAATGATTGATGTCGCAACCGATGTTAATCACGAAAAACTGGAACAATTGTTCATCGACACCTACGCTTTATAAAGTCCGGAGGAGTACTTCCCTGCTAAAAGCGCCTCCGGGCGCTTTTTTTATGACTTAAGGACAGCCCCGGGGGAATCATGATTCAACCGCCATTACCGGAAAATGAAGAAGCACGTCTGGCCGAACTGCTCAGTTACGGCATCCTGGATACAGAAAGTGAAACCTTATTTGATGACATCACATCTCTGGCTTCGGAGATTTGTGACACCCCTATAGCCCTTATCAGTCTGGTGGATCCTGACCGTCAGTGGTTCAAATCCAAAGTAGGACTGGATGCCTCAGAAACGCACCGGAATATCTCTTTTTGCGGCCACGCGATTCTCGATAATGAATTAATGGAGATTAACGACACACACCGTGACGAACGTTTTCACGATAACCCGCTGGTCACCGGCCCGCCAAATATCCGTTTTTATGCCGGTACACCGCTTATCACTCCGGAAGGTTATGCCCTGGGCACCCTTTGCGCCATAGACAGCGAGCCTAAACGCCTGAGCAAAATGCAAAAATCTGCATTAACTACACTGGGGAAAAGTGTGATGGCACATCTGGAATTGCGAAAGCAAAACCTGGTATTACGGCAAATGAATACCCTGAAATCTAAATATCTCACAGATATCAGCCGCCGCTTTCAAACCCCGCTGCAATCCATTTGTACCTTCAGCCGTCTGCTGGAAGAAGAAACGAAAACGACGCCGGTATCTGCCGTATTTAAGGATTCACTGGGGCTTATTCACGAAAGCAGTCAGAATCTGATGCGGGCAGTAGAAAGTGTGCTTGCCACAGGTAAAACTGATATCAAGGCAGACTCTCAGGGCCGCACCATCATCGAAACGAAATCGTTCTTCAATCACATCTTTCATACGATGGCCGGTAAAGCACGCAGGGGGCGTATTATTTTGACCGGTCAGTTGGATGCATCGGTGCCGGAACATTTGATACTTGACGAAGCAGGACTGGGTTTGCTTCTGCTAAAAATTACCGGGAATGCAATCCGTTATTCATCAAAAGACACATCAGTACATCTGCAAATCTACTACCGTCCTTCCGAGCTTATTATTTCAGTGCAGGACCATGGCCGTGGTATGAACCGGGACCAGTTAATGGAACTCTATGCAACCCCTGACGGCGAGCATGGCGAGGTGGTTGCCATATCCGGCTTGCGCCGTCTGGCTGATAATGTGAAAGGCCAGATTAAAGTGCGCAGTTGGCAGGGCCGTGGTACCTGTGTGACGTTTGCAGTGCCGGCGGACACGGCCGGAGAGAAGACTGGCGGGAATCAGGAGGATGCTGCGGGCAAGAGATTTGTCGCTCCGTTTATCAAAGACAACCCGGCAATACTGATTTTGTCAGCACAGGAAGATGTTTCAACAATCACCGTCATACTCAACCGCCTGAAGATTGATGCCGAAACGGAAAGTGATGTGAAGGAAGCCGCCCGAAAATTACAGGCGCGGCAATATGACCTGTTATTGCTGTCAGCGAAAGCGGTGACCAATGAAGAAATCACTCAGTTCAGACAACAGGACCCCTGTTTAGCTATAGTGGCTTTAACAGAAGATTTATTCACTGAAGACAAACAATTGCGGCAAACCGGCATTGATGCCGCCCTCACACTCCCTGTGAATAATGATACACTTTACGACACCTTAAGTTTCTTCTTATTACCCGATGGAAAAAATCAGTAGCGCAGGATTAACACGTCAGGAGTTACGCAAAGTACTGCGGTTACGCCGCAACAACCTGTCTGAAGAGACGCAGGCTCAGGCTCCTGAGCGCCTGAGCCGTGTCTTGACGACACTGCCGGAATGGCAACACGCCACACATGTTGCGGCATATCTGGCAAACGACGGAGAAGTCAGCCTTTCGGACACCATTACCACCGCCGCAGCCCAGAATAAAACCGTCAGCCTGCCGGTACTGCACCCGTTTAACCGTCAGCATCTGCTATTTTTGCACTATCATGACAACACCGTACTGGTGAGTAACCGCTTCAATATTGCTGAGCCTCAGTTACGCTGCCCTGATGTCATACCTTTTTCCCGTCATGATTTAATCCTGATGCCGCTCACCGGTTTCGACGAAAAAGGAAACCGGCTGGGCATGGGTGGCGGATTTTACGATCGTACGCTGGCTCCTTATCGCAACGCAGCTTCCCGTCCCCAGCTTGCCGGTATCGCGCATGATTGCCAGCAGGTTGATGCACTGCCGGTTGAACCCTGGGATTTCCCCCTGGATCTCATCATCACACCTTCCGGCGTAATACGGCCGGATAAGACTAATTGCCCTTAATTTCGTCTCCCATTCCTGCAGTTTTCAGTTAAACTTCTGCAAAACTTTGGAGAACCCCTATGGATCAGAACGCGAAGAAGAAAGCTGTAGCCGAAGCAGCCATAAAATATGTAGAGCCGGACACCATTGTTGGTGTGGGCACAGGCTCAACGGTTAATTTTTTTATTGATGCGCTGGCAGAAATTAAACACAAGATTGTTGGTGCAGTATCCAGCTCTGACGCATCAACAGAAAAACTTAAAGCCCACGGCATTGAAGTATTTTCGCTGAATGAAGTAGACAGCCTTTCTGTGTATGTTGACGGCGCTGACGAAGTGACAGAACACAAGCACATGATCAAAGGCGGCGGCGCAGCCCTGACGCGTGAAAAAATCGTCGCAGCGGTAGCGAAAACCTTCGTGTGTATTGTAGACGACACCAAACAGGTACCGGTACTGGGCAAATTTCCGCTTCCTGTTGAAGTCATTCCCATGGCGCGCTCTTACGTAGCCAGAGAGCTGGTAAAACTGGGAGGCGATCCGGTTTACCGTGAAGGCGTGGTGACTGACAATGGCAACGTGATACTGGATGTTCACAACCTGAACATAATCAATCCCCGGGAAATGGAAGATGCTATTAACAGTCTGGCGGGCGTAGTCACTAACGGTATTTTTGCTAACCGTGGCGCAGATATTGTGCTGGTAGCAACCGGTTCGGGCGTAATTACGGTCAGCGACTAAACTTAACCACCCTATCAGCAAGCCGGATATAAGGCTTGCTGAATGAAATAGCGCTTTTAACCAACAACGATATCTGTTATTTTGCCCATATAGACGTCCAGATGTCTTTTTGCAACCAACTATTCGAGATGTGAGGCAATGAGTAAAGTATCCCTACCCAAGGACAAGATCCGTATATTGCTACTGGAAGGCGTTCACCAAAGTGCCGTTGAAACCTTAAACAGTAACGGTTACACCAATGTTGAGTATCTGAAGACCTCCCTGTCAGAAGAAGATCTCATCGAAAAAGTGAAAGATGTTCACTTTATCGGAATCCGTTCACGAACTCAGATCACTGAGGCCGTGGTTCAGGCCGCTGAAAAGCTGGTTGCTGTAGGTTGCTTCTGTATCGGTACCAATCAGGTAGATTTAAAAGCCACTCAGTTTAAAGGCATTCCTGTATTCAATGCACCATTTTCTAACACCCGTTCTGTAGCAGAACTGGTGCTGGGCCAGTTAATTCTTCTTCTTCGCGGCGTACCGTCAAAGAATGCCAAAGCCCATCGCGGTGAGTGGGAAAAGAGTGCTGTCGGCTCGTACGAAGCCCGTGGTAAAACGCTGGGTATTATTGGTTACGGCCACATTGGTACACAGCTGAGCATTCTTGCTGAGCACCTGGGTATGCGCGTTCAGTTCTACGACATTGAAGACAAGCTGGTACTGGGTAACTCTGTGCAGGTGAAATCACTGGATACCCTTCTGGCGACATCTGACGTTGTTTCTCTGCATGTTCCTGAAACCCTGTCTACTAAAGACATGATTGGCAAAGCAGAACTGTCGAAAATGAAAAAAGGCGCCATTCTTATCAATGCGTCCCGTGGTACCGTTGTTGATATTGATGCACTGGTTGAAGCCATGGAAAGCGAACACCTTGCCGGTGCCGCTATCGATGTATTCCCGGTTGAGCCGAAATCGAATACTGAAGAATTCGAATCGCCGCTGCGTCAGTTTGATAACGTGATCCTTACCCCACACGTGGGAGGCAGCACACAGGAAGCGCAGGAAAATATCGGTATTGAAGTAGCCGGTAAACTGGCGAAATACTCTGACAACGGTTCAACTCTGTCTGCTGTGAACTTCCCTGAAGTATCCTTACCGGATCACCCCGGCCGTTCACGCTTACTGCACATCCACGAAAACCGTCCGGGTGTTCTGAACCAGATTAACCAGACATTCGCAGAAAAAGGTATCAACATTGAAGCTCAGTACCTGCAAACCGTTGCTGATATCGGTTACGTAGTTGTTGATGTGGAAGCAAACAAGGCCGATGAAGGTCTGGCCCAGCTTCAAAACATTAAAGGCACAATTAAAACCCGTCTTCTGCACTGATCCCTTAAAAAGGATTATGTTCAAAATCAAATCCGGTGTCTCTGTACACCGGATTTTTTTATCTCTTCTGATCACGCCTTCCTCAGTTAAATCCTGCTCTGTTTGATCTCAGCATTGTGCTGCCGTGTATCTTTTCTGTGACACAAAAATTTAACACCTGCTACGTTGAGCCATGATGGCGCACGTATTCAACCTCAGGGCTTTTAAGCATGATGAGAAGAAACGCACTGTGCATGACGTTAGGGATAACCGCCTTGTGTGGTCCCGTCACTGCAGAAGAAGATAACTTTAACCTTGGCGGTCATGTGAGAGTCAATTACGGTCACCGTGACTGGCAGGCACCGGCAATACGGGACGGACTGGAATTTGAATCAATCAAACTCACCGTCGATGGAAAATTCGATGATTTTTCCTATAAAGCTGACTACCGGTGGTATGAAAATACTGATTTCGATACGGTCCGCTATGCAGATCTGACCTGGCACTACGACGAATACCTGGATGTCACCGGCGGTATCACTAAAGTCCCCTTCGGCCTGTTACCTTTCGCTTCAAACAGCTTCTGGTTCTCCGCCAATTACTATATTGGTTTTGAAGATGATTATGATGCAGGAGTTGTTGCCCGCTATGAACGGGGTCCGTTTACGGTTCACGCCGGCTATTTTCTGAATGATGAATACAATAATGCCGCCCGCTTTGGCCGCTATTCCTTTGACGTCGCTGATGACGGCGAATACCGTAATCAGGAAGATGGCCAGTACAACTTGCGGGTAAACTACGAAGCCAGACTGCTTCCCCGCTCCACCACCGACATCGGCGTTTCATTTCAACAGGGTGACATATTTAATTTTGATACACAGGATAGCGGAGACATGACCGCTTATGCTGTACACCTGCGCCATAACCAGAAACCCTGGAAAGTAGAGCTGCAATATCTGGATTACCGCTACGACCTGGCCGCCCCGGAAGGACAACTTCAGGACCGGCTGGCCCTGTCTTCGTTTGAAGCGCCATTCCTGATGGCCAGCGAAGGTCAGTCGTATATGGCTAACCTGGCTTACAGCTTACCTTTCACTGTCGCTTCTTTAGAGGATATTACCTGCTACAGTGAATATTCCCGCGTGGAAGGAGACTCAGAAGCCGGCAGCGACAGTACCCAGTGGGTAAACGGATGCAGCTTCGGCTGGTCTAAATTATTCGTATATGTCGACAGTATTCAGGGCAAAAACATTTGGTTTTCCGGCGGGTCCGGCATGGGGTTAAACTTCAACGATGATCCGCAATCCACACACCGCCTGAACATCAGCCTGGGAGTATATTTCTGATATGTTATCACTACGACTTATAAAAACAGCGCTGCTGACCGCCGCGTTGTTACCCGCCGCAGCCATGGCTCACACCTGGATGACGGTGAAAATTGCCACCACAGAATACGCACCGTATACCTCTGAAGAGATGGAACACAACGGCTACATGAATCACATCATCAGCGAAGTGTTTCTGGAGACCGGTGTACGGGCTGAGTTTATTTACGTTTCCTGGGAAGACGCACTGGAAGGTGCAGAGAATGGCGAATATGACGCCATTTCATACGGCAACTATGTGCGGGATCGGGAAAAGACCTTCTGGCACAGCGAGCCAGTCACATCAGAAAACCTGGTTTTCTACGTCAACAATGAATCCGGTCCCGATATGTGGTCAGGTCTGAATGATTTGAACGACTACACCATGGGGGTTACGAAAGACTATCTTTATAACAATGAGCTGTCCCGATACATTAAAGAAGGCAAAAACATCAGCACGGCAGACACTGACGATGAAAACTTCAACCAGTTGATCGACGGCGACATAGATATTTTCCCTATCGATGAATTAACCGGCTGGTATCTTCTGCAACGTGATTTCAGCGAAGCAGACCGGGATGAAATTCACCAGATAAGTCCGCTGGTTTCTACTGTCACCACTCACCTGCTGATACCTAAAAACAAAGAAAAGCGACTGGTGCTGGAGCTGTTTAACAGAGGCCTGAATAACCTGAAAGAAAAAGGTGAACTGGACCGTTTCAAACGCCTGCTCAGAGAAGGGTACTATCAGACACCGGAGAAGCCGGTGAACTTTGACAGAAGATAACCTGAAGGTATTGAGTAACTCCCACAAAAAAGCCCTGTAAATCAGGGCTTTTATATTCATTCACAACGGATAAGGCTTAGAAGAAGCTGTATACCAGTGTTACCGCTGTGGCAGTATCAAGCTTTTCAACGCCTTCGTTTACACGGGAGTTGTGGTCCAGTTTAACTGACAGCTTCATCGACAGGTTGCCGCTGATGGTGGCGGTCAGTGCAGACTCTGCACGTGACTTGGTGTTTTCATCACCCACTTCCGTACTCACTGTCTGAGAAAATTTCGCTGTATCAGAAATCAGCCATTCGAATGCACCGGAAGCACGAACGATAAAACTGTTTTGCTCAACGTCTTCTTGCGTTTCTGCCCAGGAGTAACCAGGACCGATTGAATACTCTAAAGACGTTGTGTCGTTTTGCCACACCTTCTGGTTCCAACCGGCAGCGACAGTAGACTGGTAGTTATAGCTGCTGAAACGGTCATCTTCGTACGAGGCGAAGCCGAATAAACGGTAATCAGGATTTTCCAGCTTGTAGTTACCCTGACCTGAAGCAAAGAATTTCTGCGCAGAAGTACGTTCTACGTCTTCGCCAGTGTCGTCGTCAGTTACCGTTTCTTTCTTGTACAGACCTTCAACTGTGTAGTCGTTACTCCACTTTTCCAGTTCCTGATGGCCTTCTAAAGACGCGTTAATAGACGTGGTTTCCGTGTTACCGGAGGTGAAGATGAAACCTAATCCACCTTCCAGAGTAAACGGTTTAGCATCATCTTGTGCCAGTGCAGAAGTGGTACCCATTGCGCTGAGCACAGCGACAGCTAAAAGTTGCTTTTTCATTTGCATTCCTAAAATATGTGTTTCCATGATACCGGTATTGAACAGACTCCGTTCAGGCCGGCAAAGCGTATATCATCCATGATAGTGATTGTTCCCCATCCAAAAGCCCGGTAGCCATCCTGATGGCCCGGCCAGATGCGCGCTGTCTTCAGCGTCGTCGCTTTATTATTCTTCAGAAAAAACGGTAAACCACAGAGACTGTGGTTTCCGTATTTACACTTTTTACATCTTCGAGAGGTTCGGTTTCATAAGCCAGATTGAATGCAAGTTTCATGGCTAGCGAATCAAATAAATTGGCTGATAAAGCGGTGACTGATTTGGTTTTAATATTATCAGCTCCGATCTCTGCACTCATAAACTGACGAAGCTGTGCCCCCGTGTTCCACTGATACTGATACTCACCTGACGCTCTTGCAATCAGGCCATTATTCACATTGGTTTCAGTACCCTCTTCCACCCCGACGAAAGCATAACCTGGGCCTACGCTGTAACGAAATGAACTTTCATCCTCGTTCCACAATCGCTGAGACCAACCTGCTGCCAGTGAGGACCGGTACTTATAACCGTTAAACCGGTCATTCTCATAATCAGCGTACATGAAAGTACGTTGTCCGGGCGTCATAAGTTTATAATCAAATTGCGCATAACCAAAAAAACGCTGAGCGGTAACTTCACTGGTGGTTTCACCGTCATCGTTTTCTGTTTTGCTTTGCTTGTACAGCATTTCTGCGAAGTAGTTATTATTCCATTTCGCAGTTTCATGTTCAGAATGTAAGGCCGCTTTCAGGGAATTAGCATTGGTATTCCCTGACGCAGACAACAGACCAACTTCTCCGTCCAGGGTAAAGCGGGGCTGCCCGCCATCACCCACTTCGTCGAAGTCAGAATGATATAAAGTTTGTATAAGATTCCGGTCGGCGGCCATGGCGCCGGTGATGCTGCCGGAAAATAAGACAACAACGACCAGTAATCTCGCAGTAAACGGATTTAACATGGATTTTAATATTTTTATTTAGCGCACTGTTATGAACCGTCCGTGGCGACCTTGTTTTTCTACAGGATTAGCGCAGATACCTTTTCAGCCTCAGCATTTGTCCAGGCTATCGCGTTATCCATCGTTTCTCCTTCAACCAACAACGTATTGGCCATTTCCGGCGTGAAAAGTTCAATATCGCCGTACTCCGGTTTCATGATTTCCCGAATTGTAACCCGCATTGAACACGCCAACAAACCTATATCCGCCTCTTCAGCGTGTTTCCTTATATTGTGAACATATTTTACCGGGAAAAACAGAGGAAGGGGCAAGCGCCATTGCTCCATAATTTCCCCGGAACAGGCTGCAAAGGTAAACCCGAAGTGCTTCTCCTGCTTTTCCCATGGTAAGTCACCGGACCTATCTTCAAGATACGCCAGATAAAGTTCAGGGTCTTCTTTGGCCACCACCAGTTCGCTGAAATGGCAGAGAATACCCATCACGAAGAACCGTTCACTGCCACGGATATTTGACTGTTTGGCCAGCGTTTTGGCCAGTAACCCGTTATACACTGACTTATACCAGTGCTTGTCCAGCCGGATATGAGCACTGTTGAAGTGCTTGAACGCTGTATTCGCTGTTTCTGCTACCACAAGGTTGTACAGCGCCTCGCCTCCGATAACACTGACCGCTTTGGCGATGGAATCAATCTGGGAAGGAAAGCGGAATAAAGCGCTGTTAGCCAGACGGAGAATTTTTACCGTCAGCGAGGGATCAACGGCAATAAGCTTCGCCACATCATCCATGTCGCTGCGGTGATCATCCAGTACATCCCGGATTTTCAGACAAATATTCGGGAACGTAAAAGATTGTGTGGCGTAACTGACGTACTTTTCCATCGACATAAGTAAACCTTGTTTATTTCTTGATTTTGAGTATAGCAACTTATTGTAAATACGGGAGAAAACGAAATACTGATAACAGCTTGATTGCTGTGGCCACGTCATTGCTTCCCGTTGTCGGAAAATAAAGATTGTTGCTGAGGTTCTTCAACCGTTGCCTGCCCGCCATCGTCGGACTGTTGTTGCCGCAAAGCCATGGCTTTACGTTTCTGGCAGGCTTTAATCACGGTTCGTCTGGCGGCATCGTTTATCTGCAACCAGTGAAAACGCTCGTCACGGGTACGGTAACACCCCAGACAATAGCCTTTCGGACCGGCCTGACAAACACCAATACAGGGACTGGGTACAGCAAAAATTTCCATCTGATCAGGATGGTTTGCTTTTACTGCCATGAAGCCCCCGTTTGCCAGGTGTGCAACCCCATACGGCCGCACCATTATTCCAGGCAGTTAGTGTAGACGCTATGCCGTATGCACCGCAATCTGAACATCGTATCAGTTAGTCGGTTAAGGTATATTCTATGGTTGAAACAACCCTGACTTTTTTGATGTGCGGTTGATGTGCATCCCGTGGCGTAATGGTGAACTGCCCCTGATTAGCCCGCTTAATTTTACCTATCCGGCTTTGAGAATCCCGGGCGAACTTCTCAGCCACTTCCCTGGCATTTACTGTTGCCTCTTCAATCATGTCAGGCTTCACCTCATTCAACCGGCTGAAACCATATTGAGGCTGAGCATCCCACTGCTGATTAGAAAACACGATACCTTGTTTAACGAGATCAGAAATATCGGCCATGGCTTTTCTTACCACTTCTACATCGGTTGAGTACACGGTTACTGTCTGGCTGGCACTGTACCTGAATTCCACCCTGTTATCGCCGCCGTACTGTTGCGCAAGCTTATCGGTGATCACCGGCTGATTAAAGCTGATGTCGTCAGCGCTTATGCCGCTGGTTGTAAGGAATGCGGTAATTTTATCTGAATGGCTTTCCAGCGTGTCATAGAGTGCTGAGAGATCATTGCCGGCTTCAGTAAACTGTATCGGCCAGATCACCTGGTCTGCCGGATATTCCCGTTCTGACAACCCCTTCACAGTTACAACTCTGTCCCAGGTTTTAAAATCCACCAGCGCCGTTGCCAGCTGGCCTCCCAGCACGGCAAATGCGATAACCAGTCCTGTGCCAATAATAGCGGCAGCTGCTTTACTCATAGTTTTCCTTTTTCTTGTCTGGCGTTGATTCATCAATGCTCTGAGGATACGTAATGAAAAAGGCATTACTACGATCAAATTGTGATGAATTGTGTCTTTGACATAAAAAAGCCGCCCGGGGAGGGCGGCAAAAGGAGTCCCACGTCGGGTCTAAGCTGTGTGGGACTGCGCCTGAGACGTTAAGGCGGGTGCCGGTTTACGGTTCCGGCGTAGCAGGTAATAAAACACGGGGGTCAGTACCAGGCCAAAGAAAGTCACGCCAATCATGCCTGAGAATACCGCTACGCCCATGGCCTGACGCATTTCTGCACCGGCTCCGGTCGAAATTACCATGGGCAACACACCCATAATAAAAGCAATGGATGTCATCAGAATGGGGCGCAAACGCAGGCGACATGCCTCTTTTACTGCTTCCAGCGCAGTGTGCCCTTCCTCTTCCAGTTCTTTAGCAAATTCAACAATCAGAATGGCATTCTTCGTGGCCAGACCAAACAACACAATGAGCCCGATCTGGGTGAAGATATTGTTATCTCCGCCGTAAATGCCCACACCGATTAACGCGCTGAGCAAAGTCATAGGCACGATAAGGATTATGGCCAGTGGTAATGACAAACTTTCATATTGTGCAGCCAGTACCAGAAACACCAGCAACACCACCAGCGGGAACACATACATGGATGCATCACCGGCCAGAATTTGCTGATAGGTTAATTCTGTCCACTCGTACATCATGCCAATTGGCAGGGTTTCATCGAGTATTTTCTCGATAGCAACCTTCGCCTCATCACTGCTGAAACCGGGCATAGGAGCACCGTTGATTTCAGCGGTAACGTAGCCGTTGTAGTGCATAACCCGGTCCGGTCCCGCGGTATGATTGATGTCTAAAAACGCGCCTAACGGAATCATTTCGCCCTGTGCATTGCGCACTTTAAACTGACGGATCTGTTCTGCATCCTGACGGAACTGAGAGTCAGCCTGCACATTCACCTGATAGGTGCGTCCGAACAGGTTGAAATCATTCACATACACCGATCCTAAATAGGCTTGTAAGGTGTCAAACAATGTATCAATGTTCACGCCCATTCCTATGGCTTTGGTGCGGTCCACGTCCACATCCAGTTGCGGCACGCTCACGCGGTAACTGCTGAATGTGTCGGTGAGTACCGGGTCTGCCCAGGCTTTCTGCACCACTTGCTGCGTGACTTCATTTAAGGTTTCAAAACCCAGATTACCGCGATCCTGCAACTGCAGACGGAAACCGCCGATTGTGCCTAAGCCCAGCACAGGCGGAGGCGGAAACACGGCGACATACGCTTCTTTAATTGCTGCAAACTTCTGGTTTAACTGCCCGGCAATTGCACCGGCAGTGAGCCCCTTCCCTTCTCTGTCAGCGAAAGGCTTTAACGGGAAGAACACTACACCGGAACTGGGGCTGTTGGTAAACCCGTTAATATTCAACCCCGGGAATGCCACGACATCAGACACGCCGTCCTGCTGCAACGCAATCGCGGACATCTGACGTACCACGTCTTCCGTTCTGTCCAGTGAAGACGCGTCAGGCAACTGGGCAAACGCAACCAGATACATTTTGTCCTGAGCCGGCACATAACCGGTAGGCGTACTACTGAACTGCTGCCATGTGAGTGCCAGTAATCCTGCATACAGCACCATGATGATGCCGGATTTACGAATGAGAGAACCCACACCGGCAGTGTACGCTTTAGCGCCACGGTCAAAGAACCGGTTAAACGGATTAAACAACCATCCGCCCAGCGCCTTATCCATGCCTCTGGTGAGCCAGTCTTTGGGTGCATCATGAGACTTTAACAACAAGGCCGATAATGCAGGGCTCAGCGTCAGCGAGTTGATGGCTGAAATCACCGTTGAAATGGTAATTGTCAGGGCGAACTGACGATAAAACTGGCCGGTGAGTCCGGACATAAATGCCGTAGGAATGAACACCGCTGCCAGTACCATGGTGGTGGCAATAATAGGCCCTGTCACTTCTTTCATGGCGATGGTTGTGGCTTCTACAGGCGAATGCCCGGCAGCGATATTCCGCTCGACGTTTTCAACCACAACGATGGCATCATCCACCACGATACCAATAGCTAACACCAGCCCGAACAGGGATAACGCATTTAATGAAAAGCCCATGAGTTGCATAAATGCAAACGTACCTACCAGAGACACAGGTACAGCAACCAGAGGGATAATGGATGCACGCCAGGTTTGCAGGAACAGCACAACAACTAATACAACCAGTAATACGGCTTCGAACAGAGTATTCACTACGGCTTTAATGGAACCGCGCACAAAGACTGTGGGGTCATACACAATGTCGTAGTCCAGGCCTTCCGGAAAGGCTTCAGACAAATCAGCCATGGTAGCGCGCACATCATCACTGATTTGTATCGCATTGGAACCGGGCGCCTGGAAAATAGGTAACGCAGCGGCCGGACGATTATTCAGTAACGAACGTAAGGTGTAGTAATCCGCACCCAGTTCAATACGGGCCACATCTTTTAACCGTGAAATCTCACCGGCGTCGCCGGTTTTAATGATGATGTCACCAAATTCACGTTCATCCAGTAAACGACCGCGAACGTTGATGAGTAACTGAAACTCGCTGCCACCGGCCGGCTGGGCACCAAGACTACCTGCGGCTGCCTGCTGGTTTTGTGCCTGAATAGCGGAAATCACATCACCGGCATTCATGCCAAGGGCGGCCACTTTATTCGGATCCAGCCAGACTCTCATGGAGTATTCCCCGGCACCGAATAAGCGCACTTCGCCCACACCATTAATACGGTTCAGTTCATCTTTGACATTTTGCTCAGCATAGTTCGACAAATACAGCATGTCATAACGGCTATCCGGCGATGTTAAATGCACAACCATGGTCAGGTTCGGCGAAGACTTCTCGGTCACCACACCCAGTCTCTGCACTTCCTGCGGCAAACGTGGCAAAGCGCGGTTAACCCGGTTTTGCACCAGTGTTGTAGCAGCATCGGGATCGGTACCGATTGCAAAAGTAATGGTCAGTGTCATTCTGCCATCAGAGTTAGCCTGAGAAGACATATACAGCATATCCTCTACCCCGTTGATTTCCTGTTCTAACGGACTGGCTACGGTTTCTGCAATGATTTTAGGGTTGGCCCCCGGGTAATTAGCAGTGACCACCACGGTAGGCGGCACCACTTCGGGATATTCCGTTATGGGCAATTGCCACACGGCAATGGCACCGCCGATAAAGATCAGCAGTGACAACACCCCGGCAAATATAGGCCTGTGTATAAAAAACGTAGACAGATTCATTAACGACTTCCTTCAGGCGCATTCGCAGGTGATGCATTTGCGGCCAGGTCACTGTTCTGATTTATATTTTGCTGCCAAACCTGCAACTGCTCGAAGGCTTCGCTGCTGTGCATAGATACTTCCGTAGGAGCAATAGTGGCACCGGGGCGGACGCGCTGCAGGCCGTTCACGACAATTTTGTCTGAAGGGAATAACCCGTCATCGATAAAGCGGAGCGCACCGACTTTGTCGCCTAGCGTCACAGCGCGGTAAGCCAGAACATTGTTTTCATCGACAACCAGAACAAACTTGTTGTTGAGATCGGTACCGATGGCCGTTTCATCAATTAAAATACGATCGCGGGATTCACCGCTGGCAAGACGCAGGTGAGCAAATAATCCCGGTACCAGCCGGCCGTCAGTATTATCAAACACCGCCCGCACTTTGATTGTGCCGGTATTCGGGTTGACCTGGTTATCAACAAAGTCCAGTTGGCCCCAATGCTCAAATTTCTCAGAGTTACTTAGTTGCATAGCCACGGTCAGTTGATCAAGTGGCTGAGACACTTCAGAAGGCGCAGAGGTATATGCAAGATAAGTACTTTCATCAACATCAAAGTAGGCGTAAAGGCGGTCGACTGAAACAATGCTGGTCAGTACGCTTTGACCGGCGGTGACATAGTTACCGGCAGTAATATTTGCGCGGGAAACACGACCTGAAATAGGCGCTTCAACACGGGCAAAACCCCGGTTTAACTGCGCTAAATCTAATGCAGCACGGGTTGAAGACACGCTGGCTTCAGCCTGTTCAACTGCAGCCTGACGGGCATCAGCAATTTCTTTCGAAATTGCATTGGTGCGGCGCAATGACGCAGCCCGCTCTAAATCCTGCTGAGCTAAACGTAAGCGGCTTTGCGCATCTTCAAGCTGGGCAGATAAGCGGTCGACTTCAGCTTTGAACGCGCGGTTATCAATAAGAAACAGGGTTTGTCCCTGCTCAACCCATTCACCTTCTTCAAAGGCAACGAAGTCAATGTAGCCTGACACCCGCGGGCGCAGAGAAACTGTTTGCGGCGATTCAAGGCGACCGGTAAAAGTATCCCATTGAGCGATTTCCTGATGGATAACAGGCGCAATATCAACAGGAATGGCAGGCGCTGCTGTGCTGGCAGCAGCCTGATTAGCCGGGTTTGTTTCTTCTCCGCCGCAGGCGGTTAACAGAATGGTGACCCATAATGCTAAAGAGAATTTTATTAATGCAGACATGGTTGGCGATCTCGTTGAGTGAGGATGCTGCGCATTATGCACACCGCCAATCAATAAAAATAATTATCTTTTTATATACAACACATCATTACCTGTAATATATTTATCGAAGGTTCACCGGAGTGCTGCTATGCGAACACAAGACTTAAATTTACTGATGATTTTCGATGCCATCATGACTGAAGGCGCTATCACCCGCGCCGCTGACAGACTGGCAATGACACAGCCCGCTGTCTCCAATGCCCTGTCCCGTATGCGTTCGGCCTGGGGTGATGAGTTATTTGTTAAAGATGGCAGAGGTATACAGCCGACTTCTTTTGCCCGCAACTTATGGACACAGATTCAGGGGCCGCTGAGTCAGCTTGAAACCGCCGTGAACCCTACCGTGTTTGATCCGGCCACATCGCAACGTACGTTTCGTATTGCTGCCACTGATACATTGGTAAAAATGATATGGGGTCCGCTCCGCCAAATCATCGAGCGGGAAGCGCCGGGTATTAATATTTTCGCGATTCCGAACCCGAACAGTGACAGTGAGAAAATATTAACTGACGCAGAGGCCGAACTCTCTGTGTGTAAGTACACAGCACCGAATTCAGTTATCCGTTCAGAGTTTCTGTTTGAGCCTAAATATGTGGTTGTTATGCGCCCTGAGCACCCGCTGGCGAAAGAACGGTTAACGCTGGAAGAATTTGTCAATGCACAACACTTGTTAGTGTCTATTACCGGCGATACCACCGGTCCCACAGACCAGGTACTGAATAATTTAGGGTTGAGCCGCCGGATCGCCATGACGGTGAACGATTTTCACAATGTGCCGCCGTTACTTGAGCAGTCCGATCTTATCTGTGTGGCGCCGTCATTAGTGGTAGAGCACGATATTTTTGCCGGCCGCCTGGCCGTATTCGAAACACCGGTGGAAATTATGCCAACGCCTGTGTCTTTGTTATGGCATAAACGTCAGGACGTGGACCAGGGTCTGCAATGGTTGCGTCGTCATGTTGTCCGTATTATCCACGAACGCTGTGCACAACATGAAGCCAGATTGAGCCAGTGTTGCCGCAAAGGATATTGCCCGGAGACAGTAAAATCGATGAAAGCCCGTCAGTCAGACAAGCAGTGTGAAGGCGGATTAACAGTGACACCTAAACCGGTAAAATCAGTGGGCTCACCTTCCAAAGCCACCATGAGCAAATAGTTCGGGACTTAAAACGTCAGTCGTAAAAACAAAAAACGAGGCAGTTGCCTCGTTTTTTTATTCAGCTGTTAAACAACTTACTTTTTCTTCGCCTTAGGGTTAGGCAGGTCAGTGATGCTGCCTTCGAAGATTTCACACGCCAGACCGATTGACTCGTTCAGCGTCGGGTGAGCGTGGATAGTCAGACCTACGTCTTCTGCATCAGCACCCATTTCGATAGCCAGACCGATTTCGCCCAGCATTTCACCGGCGTTGGTACCAACCATTGCACCACCGATAACACGTGCAGTGTCTTTATCGAAAATCATCTTGGTCATACCGTTAGTTGCGTCAGACGCGATTGCACGACCAGAAGCTGCCCACGGGAATGTTGCAGTTTCGTAGTTAATGCCCTGTTCTTTCGCTTCTTTCTCAGTCAGACCAACCCAGGCAACTTCCGGCTCAGTGTAAGCAACTGAAGGAATGCAACGTGGGTCGAAGTAATGCTTCTTACCTGCAATAACTTCAGCAGCAACATGACCTTCATGAACCGCTTTGTGCGCCAACATAGGCTGACCAACGAGGTCACCGATTGCGAAGATATGGTCAACGTTAGTTTTCATTTGCTTGTCTACGTTGATGAAACCACGCTCATCAACAGTAACGCCAGCCGCATCAGCACCGATCAGTTTACCGTTAGGACGACGGCCAACCGCTACCAGCACTTTGTCGTAGCGAACTGCTTCTGAAGGTGCATTCTTACCTTCAAACGTTACATACAAGCCGTCATCTTTTGCTTCAACCGCGGTCACTTTGGTTTCCAGCATGATGTTGAACTTGTCTTTATAGTCTTTCATGAAGACTTTCATGATGTCTTTGTCAGCAGCAGGGATTAACTGGTCAAGGAATTCAACCACGTCAATTTTCGCACCCAGTGCTTCGTAAACTGTACCCATTTCCAGACCGATGATACCACCGCCCAGTACCAGCATTTTTTCCGGAATATCTTTCATTTCCAGTGCGCCGGTTGAGTCGATTACGCGATCGTCTTCAGGGATGAAAGGCAGAGATACCGGCTCTGAACCGGCAGCGATGATCGCTTTCTCAAAAGAGATAGTCGTTTTGCCGTCTTTGCCTTCTACTTCCAGGGTGTTCGCACCGGTAAACTTACCGTAACCCTGAACGTGTTTAACTTTACGCATTTTAGACATACCAGCCAGACCTTTTGTCAGCTGACCAACAACACCGTCTTTGTACTCACGGATTTTGTCTAAATCGATTTTTGGCTCACCAAAGGTTACGCCGTGCGCAGACAAATGCTTGGCTTCTTTGATCACTTTAGCGACGTGCAGCAGGGCTTTTGAAGGGATACAGCCTACGTTCAAACATACCCCACCCAGTGTTTCACGGGCGTCTACGATGACGGTTTCGATACCTAAATCGGCTGCGCGGAAAGCGGCTGAGTAACCGCCGGGGCCTGCACCCAATACGACTAATTGCGTTTTAATTTCGCTCATTGTGACCTCAAATCTGTCCAAATATTTGATAAATATGCGTTACGGATTGTAACTAGGGCTTGCGAGCCCTGTAAAGCCAACTTGGCTTTATGATCATAAAAATCACAAAGGGGAGGTAATCAACCCTCCCCTTCACTCATTTTCTAAAGCAACATCTGGCGCATGTCTTCCAGAACTGCTTTTAAGTGTACAGCAAAGCGTGCTGCCACCGCGCCGTCAATAACACGATGGTCGTATGACAATGACAGCGGCACCATCAGACGAGGCTCAAACTCTTTACCATTCCACTTCGGTTTAATATCACTCTTCGATACGCCAAGGATGGCTACGTCAGGTGCATTAACGATTGGCGTGAATGCTGTACCACCAATGCCACCAAGGCTTGAAATGGTGAAGCAGCTACCTTGCATGTCAGCAGCTTTCAGCTTACCGTCACGGGCTTTCACACTGATTTCCATCAACTCTTTGGAAATCTCCATGATGCCTTTCTTGTCAACATCACGGACAACCGGCACAACCAGGCCTCCCGGCGTGTCTACTGCTATACCGATATGGTAGTATTTTTTCTGAATTAAAGACTCACCGTCCGCAGAAAGTGAAGTATTAAATACAGGATACGCTTTCAGTGCGTCGGCTACCGCTTTCATCATGAACACAAGCGGCGTAATTTTCACACCCAGCTTGCGCTTGTCAGCGATAACGTTCTGCTGCTTACGGAAATCTTCCAGATCAGTAATATCCGCTTCTTCGAACTGCGTAACGTGTGGGATGGTTACCCAGTTACGGTGCAGGTTCGGACCGGAGATTTTCTGAATACGGGTTAACGGCTTCTCTTCAATTTCACCAAACTTGGAGAAATCAACTTTAGGCTGTGCGATAACCTGTAAGCCACCACCTGTGTTGCCAGACGCTACGGCACCGGCTGTCGCTTTCGGACGGGCCAGTTCATGCTTCACGTAAGACTGGATGTCTTCTTTCAGAATACGGCCTTTACGCCCTGTTGCGTCAACCTGCGTCAGATCAACACCAAATTCACGGGCCAGACGACGTACAGAAGGAGACGCATGCACTTTACCGGTCTTAGGCTTGTTGCCTGCAGACGGATGGTGCGGAACCGGCGGCGCTTTCTGCTGAGGCGCTTGCGAGGCAGGAGCCGGCGCTGCTGCAGGCTTGCTTTCCGCTTTAGGTGCAGCAGGTTTCGCCGCGCCCTTCACTTTCAACATAATAACCGGTGTACCCTGAGACGCTTTGTCACCCTGCTTGATAAGCAGTTTGGTAACTGTACCGGCTTTAGGTGCAGGTACATCCATGGTCGCTTTGTCAGTTTCCAGCGTGATCAGGCCGTCTTCCGCTTCCACGGTATCGCCTTCAGCAACCAGAATTTCGATAACGTCTACGTCAGTATCGCCACCGATATCAGGCACCTGAACTTCAATTTCTTCTTCCGCAGCTTCTTCTGCAGGCGCTTCTTCAGCGGCCGGCGCAGATTCTGCTGCTGGTGCCGGCGCTTCCGCCGGTGCTGATTCCTGTGCAGGCGCAGCAGCTTCGCCACCACCTACTTCCAGAGTCAGAACCAGAGAACCTTCAGACACCTTGTCACCTTCTTTTACTTTCAGGCTAACCACTTTACCCGCCTGCGGCGAAGGTACGTCCATGGTTGCTTTGTCAGTTTCAAGGGTGATCAGGCCGTCTTCCGCTTCCACGGTATCGCCTTCAGCTACCAGAATTTCGATTACGTCTACGTCAGCAGCGTCACCGATATCCGGTACCGTTACTTCAATCACAGACGTGCTGCCAGAAGCAGCCGGCGCTGCTTCCTGCTCAGGCGCTTCTTCCTTTGGTGCTTCAGCTTTCGGCGCTTCAGCAGGCTTTTCTTCAGCCGCAGGTGCGCTATCTGCGTCACCCGCCACTTCCAGTTTCGCCAGCAAATCGCCTTCAGAAATTTTATCGCCAACTTTTACAGTCAGCTCAGATACCTTACCGGCAAACGGTACAGGGATATCCATGCTGGCTTTGTCGCTTTCTACCGTAACCAGTGCATCTTCCGCTTCTACGGAGTCACCCACTGCTACGCAAATTTCGATTACTTCTACCGAATCTTCACCCAGATCCGGTACCAGTACGTCTTTAATATCTGCCATGTTCGTTAGTCTCCCTTAGCTTATGCGTAAAGTGGGTTAACTTTCTCAGCATCAATACCCAGATCCGTCATTGCTTTAGACAGCGTCTTGGCATCAACAGAACCTGCCTTGTACAGTTCGTACAGCGCAGCGTAAGTCACGTATGCAGCGTCAACTTCGAAGTGACGACGCAGGTTCGCGCGGCTGTCAGAACGACCGAAACCATCAGTACCCAGTACACGGTATGCGCCCGGTACGAAATCACGTACCTGCTCGCCGTAGTTCTTGATGTAGTCAGTTGCAGTGATAGTCGGGCCATCGTTACCTTCGCTGAGTACTTCAGTGATGTAAGGTACTTTCGCTGTCGCTTCAGGGTGCAGCATGTTGTGTCGGTCACAATCCTGACCATCGCGGGCCAGTTCGTTGAACGACGTTACGCTGTAAACTTCTGCTTCTACGCCGTAGTCAGTTGCCAGTTTCGCAGCAGCTTCACGCACTTGCTCAAGGATGGTACCGGAGCTCAGCAGTTTCACTTTCTTATCGCTGCTGCCCACAGTATCCAGCTTGTAGATACCTTTAACGATACCTTCTTCAATGCCCTTAGGCATTTCAGGCTGCTTGTAGTTTTCGTTCATGACTGTCAGGTAGTAGAACACGTCTTCCTGATCTTCCAGCATGCGACGTAAACCGTCTTGTACGATAACAGCAACTTCGTAACCGTAAGTCGGGTCGTAGCTCACACAGTTCGGGATCAATGCCGCCTGGGTATGAGAGTGACCGTCCTGGTGCTGCAGACCTTCGCCGTTCAGCGTTGTACGACCAGCAGTACCACCAACAAGGAAACCACGGGTACGTGAATCACCGGCTGCCCATGCCAGGTCACCAACACGTTGGAAACCAAACATTGAGTAGTAGATGTAGAACGGAACCATTGGCAGGTCGTTGGTGCTGTAAGACGTACCTGCTGCTAACCACGATGCCATTGCACCCAGTTCATTGATACCTTCCTGCAGTACCTGACCTTTCTTGTCTTCACGGTAGTAAGCAACCTGATCAGAATCCTGTGGCTCGTATTTCTGACCTTGTGAAGAGTAGATACCTACCTGACGGAAAAGACCTTCCATACCAAACGTACGGGCTTCATCAGGGATGATAGGTACGATACGCTTACCGATTTGTTTGTCTTTAAGCAGCGCAGTCAGGACACGTACAAACGCCATAGTGGTAGAGATTTCACGATCACCGGAACCTTTAGTGATAGCGTCGAACGCTTTCAAAGCAGGCGCTGGCAGATCTTCAGTTGCTTTAGCACGACGAACCGGCATGTAACCATGCAGGGCTTCACGACGGGCGCGCAGATACTTCATCTCTTCGCTGTCTTCGTCAAACTTGTAGTAAGGCAGATCAGCTAATGCTTCGTCAGATACAGGGATGTTGAAACGATCGCGATACTGCTTAACCGCTTCTTTGTCCATTTTCTTAACCTGGTGGGCAATGTTCTTACCTTCACCGGATGCGCCCATGCCGTAACCTTTAACGGTTTTAGCAAGGATTACCTGTGGACGACCTTTAGTCTTAGTTGCGCGATCGTATGCCGCATATACTTTAACCGGATCGTGACCACCACGGTTCAGACGCCAGATATCTTCATCTGACATGTTAGAAACCATTTCTTTCAGTTCAGGGTACTTACCGAAGAACTTCTCACGGGTGTACGCGCCGCCTTTGGCTTTACAGTTCTGGTATTCACCGTCGATAGTTTCGTTCATCAGGTCAAGCAGCTTGCCTGAAGTATCGCGGGCTAACAGTGGATCCCAGTAGCGCCCCCAGATAACTTTGATCACTTCCCAGCCTGCGCCGCGGAATGTACCTTCCAGTTCCTGAATAATTTTTGCGTTACCACGTACAGGGCCGTCAAGACGCTGCAGGTTACAGTTGATAACGAAAGTCAGGTTATCCAGGCCTTCGCGGGCAGCCAGACCGATAGCACCCAGGCTTTCCGGCTCATCACACTCACCATCACCCATGTAGCACCATACGCGCTGTTCTGAACAGTCTTTGATACCACGGTCAGTAAGATACTTGAGGAAACGTGCCAGATAGATGGCCTGCATCGGACCTAAGCCCATAGATACAGTGGGGAACTGCCAGAAGTCAGGCATTAATTTAGGGTGCGGGTAAGAAGACAGACCTTTGCCGTCTACTTCCTGACGGAAACCGTCCAGTTGTTCTTCGGTCAGACGACCTTCAATGTATGCACGGCTGTAGATACCGGGAGCCACGTGGCCCTGATAGAATACGAAGTCGCCGCCGTCTTTTTCATTTGGTGCGCGGTAGAAGTGGTTGAAACCCACATCGTAAAGCATTGCAGAAGATGCAAAGCTTGAAATGTGACCACCCAGCTCTAAGTCTTTCTTAGAACCGCGCAGAACCATCATCAGGGCATTCCAACGCAACGCGTTACGGATTTTGCCTTCAATAGTCTGGTCACCCGGCATGGTGGGTTCTTGTCCGGGAGGAATGGTGTTGATATATGCCGTCGTTGCATCGTACGGCAAGTGGGCACCATTTCTGCGTGCTTTCTCAATCAGTGATTCTAATAAAAAGTGGGCTCTTTCAACGCCATCTTCTTCTAAAACTGACTCTAACGACTCCAGCCATTCTTGTGTTTCTTGCGGATCCACATCTTGGTGCATCATTTCAGTCATGGTGCCATCCTATTGTTGCTGATATTGAAAACCATCCTTGCCGGCAAAACCGGAGGATGGAAAGACTAAAACCAGGTTGTACGTTACGTAGGCCTTACCGGCTTACTGTTTTTCTTTTCTTACCTGTTACAAACCGGCAAGGTATTACTAAGGCAGTGCCTTAAATCTCCAGGCGTCTTAACGCGCGTTGCACTCGGCTGTCACGCTGGTTAATCGCCAGAAGCGTTTTCTCAATTAACGCAAGGTGGGCGTTACACGCCTGTCTAGCTGCTTCCGGGTCGCGGGATGCGATAGCAGCCAGAATTTCCTTACGCTGACGTCTGACTTCGGCGTTAATGTCTATTTCATCATTCTGATGTAAGGCAAACATTTCGAAGTTACGTTCAATATTCTCGACCAGCATGGTCTGCATGGTGCTCATTACATGTAACAACACCATGTTATGGGAGGCGCGCGCCATCACCATATAAAATTCACCGACCGCTTCTGCCAGAGCACGTTTACTTTCCCCCGGAGCGGGTACCGGCAAGTTGTCCAGCGCGGCCTGCAGTGCCTGATAATCTTCAGGCTGGCCCCGCAGCGCTGCGTAATAGGCAGCCATACCTTCCAGCGCATGACGAAATTCAAGTAAATCGAACTGCGTTTCCGGACGACGACTGATAAGCGCCATTAACGGGTCGGTCATTGCCGCATTGAGGTTACGGCTGACAAAGGTGCCGCCTCCCTGCTTGCGCTCAACCAGACCACGGGCCTGCAGGTTGCCAATTGCTTCACGGAGCGAAGGACGGGAAACATCAAACTGGGTTGCCAGTTCGCGTTCAGGAGGTAACTGTTGTCCGGCCAGCAGTGTGCCATCAAGAATCATTGATTCGAGCTGTTCAGTGATGACATCTGATAATTTTTTCCGACCGTGGCGCATACCTGTGCGGTTCCTCGCTTATGAAAAGGGGCGGCCATAATGTAAACAAAGTTACTTGCCACCCACTCATTGGTCATACCATTTTACCTATCTAGTTTAGGGCAGATCGAAATGGAGGTAAATAGTCACCCATCGAAAGTAACTTACATTTAACCTTTTAGACGAGCTAGATATTGAAATTGTTGAAATTTTTTTACAACATCATCTGGTCTGATGAGCGAAATATGTTGTTTTTCTGTTCAAATCCGGTTGATTTAACGTGCTTTAAGCTTCAGGCAACCCATCCGGTAATGGTGAGCACAGATGTGATCACCAGAATAAAAATGATATTCCTTTTTGCCAGTTTTACGCCTGCCTGAACGTGCGCACACGCAGCCATTCTGCTACATGTAGCACTGTCTCCGGCTTCAATAATTTCAGCCTGACGGGCTACAGACCAGAGTACAGCAGGCGTGCCTTCAGACACATTTGTCAGTTTCTCAAGCCAGACGGATGTGGCGCGGGAGAAATGCCCCACCACCAAAAATCCCAATGTCACCGCACGGGCTGGTAACCATTCCAGTGCGAACAGCAACTGTCCTGTGGTCAGCGCTGCCTCCATGTGATTACCGCGGTAATAATGGTGAGCTTCACGGACAAGCATATAGAACAATGCGCCCGGTGCGCCGAAGAATATGAAGAACAACATTACCGCGCCGTAATAGCGGAAGTTTGCCAGCAAAAGTAACTGCTGCATGCGTGTGCCGTCGTCCGGCTCCGGTTCATTGTCTTCTTTACCCAGCAACCCGAGATGTAGTTCTTTTTCATACAAATCAAAGGCTTCTCTGTCTTCCCGCTGGGCAGCCTGAAGCCAGGACTTATAAATCCGGCGAAAATTCGTACACCCTAATGCGAGGAACAGCACCGCCGTCTGAACGATAAATGTCAGAAAGCCACCGAATATGTAAGTTTCTGTCAGCCCTAAAAGCACCGCCGGTATAAGCAGGTACAGCCAGATTTTGCGGGATGCTTGTGTATCGTCGCTGCTTATCCCCATTTTTCGCAAACAGAAGTTAACAAAGACCGGTGACTGCCAGTAGCGGTTCCGCAAGAACATTCTGTCAAACGCCAGCGCCAGTAGAAGACTTATCAAAATCACGTCATTATTCCTTTATGCCCGGGTCCGGTGACCCGTTATCACTTAAACAATACTAACTAACGTTACTATTGCTTTGTCGCTTCAAACGACAAGCCTGTACGCAACCGGCACCAGTCAAAATACTCACCGGGATCGGTTTTACGGCCGGGTGCAATATCACTGTGTCCGGTAATTCTGCCAATGGTGATGGCCGGATGGGTGTCGATAATAAACTGTGTCACCCGTTGTAAGGCCTGATATTGCTCTGCAGTGAAAGGTTTGTAATCGCAACCTTCCATTTCAATACCGATGGCGTAGTCGTTACATTTATTACGCCCCTGAAAAACAGAAAGCCCGGCATGCCAGGCTCTTGCCGACAGCGGCACAAACTGTTCAACCTGCCCGTCACGGTAAATCACACAATGAGCAGATACCTTTACGTTTTTAAGATCGCTATATGAAGGATGTGCATTGATATCAATGGTACCGGTGAACAACCGGCGGATGTCACCTGTACCGTACTGTCCGGCAGGTAATGAAATATTATGGATGACAAGCAATGAAATGCAGGCATCTTCCGGCCGCTCATCATAGAACGGTGACGGTGTGTACTGACTGTCGGGGATAAAATCCATGGTCGCACAGAAAATCTCAGGTCATGCCTAAGTTTGACATCTGCTATTGCCATACTCAAGAATAACCCTACATATAACTTTCAAAGTTAGACACGTATATATAGCCGGGGGAACGGTGAGCAGTGAACATAATGCCGGAAAGTGGATGTACATACTGGCCTGGATTTGCGGGCTGGGCTTGCTGACATTTGTTTTTGGCGACTTGCTTGACCGGCAGGAAAACCCGAATCGTGAACCGGAATCTGTACGCATTGATAATCAGACGGAAGTACGGCTGAAACAAAACCGCGCCGGTCATTACGTCACGGCGGGCACGATAAACGGCGTACCGGTTGAGTTTATGATCGATACCGGCGCAACGGATGTTGCCATTCCCGCACATCTGCAGGAAAGACTTGGCTTAATTCCTACGGGCAGTGCACTGGCACAAACCGCCAACGGTGTGGTTCGCGTTGCAAGAACTGAGTTAAACAGTGTGTCTATTGGCGATATTACTGTTTATAACGTACGTGCGAATCTCAACCCCGGTATGAATGGTGAACAAATTTTACTCGGAATGAGCGTTTTAAAGCAGCTTGAGTTTACTCAGCGCGGAGAATGGTTAATATTGCGTACACTTTAATATAAGCAGAGCGTAAGCATGACTATTCCTTCTCAAGCCGCGATCCGCCAGCAAGTCTCAGAAGCACTGGCTGAAGATCTGGGCGGCAGCGCCGACGCCGGTGCAGATATCACCGCAAACCTGATTGATGCATCCACGCAGGCCACAGCCACCATTATTACCCGTGAAGATTGTATTGTTTGTGGTATGGCCTGGGTTGAAGCGGCATTCAACTTGATCGATCCACAAATAGATATCACGATCCATACACAAGACGGGCGTGCAGCCAAAGCTAATGACGTGCTGGTTTCATTGTCCGGTCCTGCCAGAGGCATTCTCACTGCCGAGCGCACTGCGCTGAATTTTCTGCAAACCCTTTCCGGTACTGCAACCGTTGCACATCACTATGCATCGCTGCTTGACGGCTATCCGACGAAGATACTGGATACCCGTAAAACGCTGCCCGGACTACGCCTTGCCCAAAAATATGCCGTCGCCTGTGGTGGTGGTCAGAATCACCGGATCGGATTATTCGATGCCTTTCTGATCAAAGAGAATCATATTTTTGCCTGTGGATCGATTACGAAGGCTGTACAGATCGCAAAGCAAAATCATCCGGACAAACCGGTGGAAGTGGAAGTGGAAAGCCTTGATGAGCTTGAGCAGGCGCTGGATGCAGGTGCAGATATCATCATGCTGGATAACTTTACAAACGATCAGATCCAAAGCGCAGTCGACATCACAAAAGGCCGTAGTAAACTCGAAGTGTCTGGCAATATTACGGAAGAAAGATTGCAATCTTTAGGAAAATTAGGGGTTGACTTCATATCTTCAGGGGCATTAACGAAACACGTTCAGGCTATCGATCTGTCGCTTCGTGTCGCTATGAAAGGATAAAATTCACTTACAAATCAAAAGAGTGGATACATTCCTGTTATCCCCTAAAGGTATTCACTCTTATCCCCTCACTGCTGTAGAACCTATTCATATGTATATTTCTGAATACTTGTCAGTTGGCTTGCTCCGCCTATACTGAGCATCAAGTACCGGGGACGTTGAAAAGGACGACTCGGGTATAAATCGTAACTTTGAATGAAAGATTTAATTTAGCGCATTATACGCAAACCCGGAGATATACCATGAAAAATGTTAACGCTCAAAACCAAAAAGGTTTCACTCTTATCGAACTGATGATCGTTGTTGCTATCATCGGTATCCTGGCAGCAGTTGCTTTGCCGGCGTATCAGACATACACCAAGAAAGCGAAGTTTTCTGAAGTGATGATGGCGACCACCGCCTTTAAAACTGCGTACGAAGTTGCAGTCCAAAGTGGTGATATTACAGCCATCGGTGATGCTGATGCAGGTTCAAATGGCCTTCCTGCGGCTGTAGGTGCTTCAGGCGTCATTACATCAGTATCTATTACTGACGGTGTAATCACTGCAACAGGCACAGCAGAAGTAGACAGCGTGACCTACATTCTGACTCCTAACGGCGTGACAGCTCCCGTTCAGTGGGACATCAGCGGCACTTGCAAAGCAGCGGGTCTGTGTTAATCATTTCATAATATGACGAGCCCGGTTTTACCGGGCTCTTTTCGTTCAACTCAACAGCCACGGTATTTTTGATTCAGTATCTAAGTTCCCTCTCCCCTTGAACAATAAGTAGATAACTCATATTTCTCAGTCGAGATTTATCCGGCAGATGATTAAAAAGTCCGGGCACAAGAACAGTCGACATTAGTAGTTCTCACATTATCCTTGGGGATTTGTTAGATGAAGAACGAGGATTTAAGAGGCATTTCTCAGCATAACCTAGCTATTCATATGTATAGTTCCAGATACTTGTAAGCGATGTCTCGCGTTCTATACTGAGCCTTAGATATCTCGAGAAATAAGTAAAAATTTTAATTATAAACTTTACTCATTGAAACCAGAATCAAGTTCACAGGATACACGCAATTCCGGAGATACAATATGATGATACTTCAAACGAAAAAACAGAAAGGCTTTACTCTAATTGAGTTGATGATTGTTGTTGCTATTATCGGAATTCTTGCCGCAGTAGCCTTACCTGCATACCAAACCTACACCAAAAAAGCCAAATTCTCAGAAGTGATGATGGCAACTACATCATTTAAAAACGCATATGAAGTTGCAGTCCAAAGTGGTGGAATAACTGCAATTGGCGATGCCGATGCAGGTTCAAACGGCTTACCAGCAGCAGTAGGCGCATCAGGTGTAATCTCATCTGTGTCTATCACCGATGGAGTTATTACCGCAACTGGTACAGCGGAAGTAGACGGTGCTACTTATATAATGACTCCAAACGGTATCAGTGCCCCAATTCAATGGACAATAACTGGTACGTGTAAGACAACAGGTCTCTGCTAATAAAGCTCAGCTATCTAACTTTTGTATAGCTCCAATTAAGTTACTTTCAGGAATAGATCATGGCAAAAACAGCTGAAACCTTTGTTTGGCAAGGAAAAGATCGACAGGGCAGTAATCGCAAAGGTGAAATCAGCGCTGTAACATTGGCTGAAGCTAAGAATTTATTACGACGTCAGGGAATTTCTGCTTACAAAGTTAAGAAGATGAGCAAGCCACTATTCAGTGGTGAAAAGAAAATAGATGCTAAAGACATCTGCGTAATATCTCGCCAAATAGCAACAATGTTAAGTGCCGGTGTAACTTTAATACAATCACTGGAAATGATTGCTAATGGCCATGATAAACCTGCCATGCGTAAAATGCTGAGTAAAATTACCGATGAAGTTAAAGCCGGTAATCCTTTGTCAGTTGCCTTAAGAAAACACCCTCTTTATTTCGATGATTTATACTGTGATCTGGTGAAGACTGGTGAGCAATCCGGTGCACTGGAAACTATCTACGATCGAATCGCGACATATAAAGAAAAAGCAGAAGCGCTCAAATCAAAAATCAAAAAGGCTATGTTTTATCCTATTGCTGTGGTTGTAGTAGCTTTCATCGTTACTACAATTTTGCTGGTATTTGTTGTCCCCCAGTTTGAAGAGATTTTCAACGGTTTCGGAGCTGAGCTCCCGGCGTTTACTTTGTTTGTCCTTGCTATTTCCCGTTTTGTTCAGGATTACGGCATATTTATCGGTGCAGGTATAGCTGCCGGAGTTTTCCTATTCATAAGGGCTCATCGCAAATCGCCCGTTTTGCGAGATAAGGTGGATGCGCTAATCTTAAAAACTCCTGTGGTTGGAGAAATACTGAAAAAAGCGGCTGTGGCAAGATTTGCACGAACTTTATCAACTACCTTTTCTGCAGGTGTTCCCTTAATAGGTGCCCTTGATTCTGCCGCAGGCGCTTCGGGTAACGCCATCTATCGTGAAGCGATTCTATTCATTAAGAAAGAAGTAGCGGGAGGGTTGCAAATGAATACTGCCATGCGGGCCACCAATGTATTTCCAGATATGGTTACCCAAATGGTTGCTATCGGCGAAGAATCGGGAGCAGTAGATGAAATGCTATCAAAAGTTGCTTCGATTTATGAAGCAGAAGTGGATGACATGGTTGATGGTTTAACCAGCCTGTTGGAGCCTATCATTATGGCTGTATTGGGTGTCATCATCGGTGGTTTGATTGTGGCCATGTATCTGCCTATCTTCCAGATGGGTCAGGTAGTATAAAACCCAGCTATTGATATAGTTAGCCCTAATTATTCATTGAGACAGGACTGCTTTTCGGGCAGTCTTGTTGTATCAGAACACGATAAAAATAAAGCGCTTATATGGACGCCATCATTTCATTAATGCAGCAGAGTCTGCCGGTGTTTCTCACCACAATCTTTATTTTCAGTTTGCTGGTTGGCAGTTTTTTAAACGTTGTCATCTACCGTCTTCCTATCATGATGGAGCGAAGCTGGAAAGCGGAATACCAAAGTTACTTTCACGAAAACGAGCAAGTCCAACAGCCGGAACCTTTTAATCTGGTAAAACCGGACAGCACCTGCCCGCACTGTCATCACAAAATCCGGGCATGGGAAAACATTCCTGTGATCAGCTATCTGATGCTGGGCGGTAAATGTGCCGGGTGTAAGTCTGGTATTTCAATCCGTTATCCGCTGGTAGAACTGTTCACCGCGCTAGTGTGTACTTTTACAGCCTGGCATTTCGGTGCCACAGCGCAGGGCATCTGGGCGGTATTGGTAGTATTTATTCTTATTGCGCTGCTCTTTATCGACCTTGATAAAATGCTGCTGCCGGATCAACTAACACTGCCATTGCTTTGGCTGGGCCTGATCTTAAGTACTCAATCTGTTTTTGCCGGTCCGGTGGATGCCATTATTGGTGCTGCTGCTGGCTATTTAAGTTTATGGTCTGTCTACTGGCTGTTTAAATTGCTCACCGGGAAGGAAGGAATGGGGTACGGCGATTTTAAATTGCTTGCCGCATTAGGTGCCTTTACCGGATGGCAGGGTCTGCCCATTATTATCCTGCTTTCCTCCGTGGTGGGAGCCGCGGCAGGTATCACACTGATGATCGTTCAGCGCTCCGGTAAATCTCTTGCGATCCCCTTTGGTCCGTATCTCGCCGTCGCCGGTTATCTCACATTATTGTACAAGGCAGAGATCATAGACGGTTATCTTGCCTGGGTGACGGGTGCATGAGCCATCCTTATGTAGCAGGGTTAACCGGCGGGATCGGCAGCGGCAAGTCTGCCGTCAGTGATTTATTTGCGCAGCTCGGCATAACCATTGTCGATGCTGACGTAGTTGCCCGTCAGGTGGTTGAACCCGGTACGCCGGCGCTTGCGAAAATCGCCGGTCATTTTGGCCGTGACATTTTACAAAAAGACGGCAGTTTGAACCGCGCCGCGTTGCGTAAACAGGTATTCGCTGATGAAACGGCAAAACAGTGGCTTAACGCCCTGCTCCATCCGGCAATCAGGGAAGAAATGCGAAAGCAGCTGGAAGCAGCCACCAGCCCCTACGTGATTTTTTCGGTGCCTCTGCTCATAGAAAACGGACTTGATGCAATGGCAGATACTGTGATTGTGGTTGACTGTGAGGAAGACACTCAACTTACGCGGGCACTTAAGCGGGATGGCAGTGACGAGACAACTATCCGCGGGATCATGGCATCTCAGGCCAGCCGTCATGACCGGCTGGCTAAGGCCAGTCATATTATAGATAACAACGGTGCGCTTGAACTTTTACCCGCTCAGGTTGAACAATTACATCAAATATTACTGAAAGCAGCAGAGAAATCCCCCCGGTAGCTGAACGGCTGTTTTTTCCTTAGGGCTTGATATTTTGGCACTTTTGCGCTGTAGTGCTAACAGTTTATCAGAGAGGCCCACATGACCAGCACCACATACGAATTTCCGCTTAAAGAAAAAGTGAGGAATTACCTGCGCATCGAGCATCTGCTTGCGCAGTTGAAGACCGGTGCCTCAGTGCAGAATAAAGCCCTGCATGTGTACTTCTTCGAGCAATTATTCACCCTTATGGATCTGCTGGACCGGATTGATCTGCGTACGGATCTGATTAAAGATCTTGATGTGCATGAACGCAATCTGGTGCACTGGTCCCAATATCCGAATATTGATACAGACGCGCTTGAACAGTCCTTAAAAGTGATTGTACGCCTGAAAGGAAAGCTAAAAGCGGAACGCAAATTCGGCACAGCGCTGAAAGATGATAAATTTCTTAACGGTATCCGGCAGCGATTTTCCATACCCGGCGGCACCTGCAGTTTTGACTTACCCAATTTGCACTACTGGCTTAACCGTTCCAAAGAAGACATTCAGGAATCGATGAAGGAATGGCTTTTATCCCTGGCATTGCTGGAAGAAACAGTTTCGGTACTGTTGTCGTTCCTGCGGGAAAGAGGTCCGTTTAAACCCATGGAAGCCACAAACGGCTTTTATCAGGGTGTAGCTGATGACAAATGCGGATTAATCCGCGTTCGCTGTGATGCCAATCAGGGGTATTACCCTACTCTCAGCGGCAATAAATACCGCTTCGCCATTCGCTTTATGCTGTTTGAAAACGAAGCCGGACAGTCTCCCTCTGTGGAGAATACAGTGTCTTTTGCTATGGCAGCCTGCTAGACTGCCGCCATACTTTTTACCTGAAAGAGAGTGAATTCAGTGAAGGTTAACTGTCCTGTATGCAGCACATCTGTCGAGTGGTCTGCAGAAAATAAACATCGTCCTTTTTGTTCCAAGAAATGCCAGCTTATCGATCTGGGAGAATGGGCTGGTGAAGAGCGCGCGATTCCCGGGCCAAAGCAACATTCTGATACACCGCCCGGAATGCCTGATATCGAGGACATTGAAGCAATGCTCAGTCAGCAGCAGGACGATTTTTTTAAACACTAAACCCTTCCCCGTTGAGCGTTTTGTGTGAATGTATCCGGGCACTCAGCCCGAATTCAGATAAGGCTTTTCTCTTATGTTAAATTCAATTGCACTTATTGGCGGTACTCACGGCAACGAGACCAGTGGTATTCAACTTATCCGCAACTGGCAGAAGTCTGGTTTGCCTGAGCGCTTCTCGTCTCTGAATGTCACCTGTGATTTTGCCAATTCGGCGGCTATGAACGCTAATGTCCGTTTTCTGGATGAAGATTTAAACCGGCAGTTTACTGCTGAACGTCTTGCGGCAGACAACCCGGCCAGAGAGGCTATTCTGGCAAAATCGCTGAATGAACGCTTTGGCCCGAAGGGTAATGCTGCAACAGATTTTTTCATCGACATTCACAATACCACCAGCCACATGGGCGCTACCCTTATTGTGCTGGAAACCGACGAGTTCAATACCAAACTCGCCCGGTTTGTTAAAGACGTCATGCCGGAAGCCAATATTCTGGTGGAAGATGAAAAAGACTACGCATCTCATGGCTATTTATGCACCGTGGGTAAAAAAGGTGTGATGATTGAAGTCGGCGCTCAGCCACAGGGCGTATTACGGGAAGATGTTTACCAGTTAACGCAAACGATGGCGGAAGCGATTCTGGATTTTTGTGTCGCCTGGAATACAGATAGCAGCTCAATGAATTCGCTGCCTGCCTGCGAGGCTTTCAGATTGGGTTATGAGGTAAAATTCCCGCTGGATGAGAACGGCGTACGTAAGGCCATGATCCATCACAGCATTCAGGATCAGGATTTTACGCCACTGCTTCCGGGTGCGCCTGTATTCCGGGGTTTTGACGGTTCAGATTATGTCTGGGAAGGTGACAAAGAAACCTATCCGCACTTTATAAATGAAGCAGCATATTTCAAATTAGACGTGGCCTTCGCCACCGCCGACCGGATTGAGTTCTGATCCTGAAGGTTTGTGCTGCCACCAAGTACCGGTTAGTGTGAGACGATAAAAAACAGGCCGCTCTTATTACAGAGCGGCCTGTTTCATTTCTGAAACTATGCAGATCAGAACAACTCGATTTTCGGTTCCCGGGTTTCTTCCGGCGCTACCCGCTTTTCACCGGTAGAGGTGGTCAGGTCGAAGTGAATACGGCGCTGATCTTCCATGACATATTTTTCAAACATTTCCGCCGTACTTAAATTGAATGAATCGTCGAAAGCCTTGCGTCCGTCAATGTAGTCAGAGAACTGGCCGAACAGGCTTACCAGGGCTTCATGTTCCAGTTTTACGTTCTCGGCGCGCTGGCGGATAATATCCTGGAACTGGATCTTACCGATTGCCCCGCTGACTTTACCGGCGATGTCTTTTGCTACGCCGCTGAAGCAATTGAGCATCCGCGGGCTGAATTCCTCGAGCCGGCGGTAATGGGCTGTCATGCTGGCCAGAGAGCCGGAGAACGACGTCAGTAACTCACAGGTTTCGTCACTCTGATTCGTGGAGAGCAATTTTTCACCGTGGATTTTTGCCGTTTCCATGGCGGAACGGATCCCGGATTCAATTTTCTCCGCGGCCTCTGACGACTGGGAAGATAAGGTTCTTACCTGCTCTGCCACCACAGCGAATCCTCGCCCGTATTCTCCGGCCCGGGCTGCTTCAATCGCTGCATTCAGTGCCAGCAAGTTGGTTTGAAACGCGATGTTTTTTACCAGCTCAGTGAGCTCTTTGAGCTTATCAATTTCCTGCAGGACCTCCTGAATCGCCGCAGTGTGCGCTTTGTCGTGTTCATGCTGGGTATTTATTAACTGGGTAATTTCTTCCAGACGGTGGTTTGCCTGGTCAATTTCCGCTGCACTTTCTTCCTTGAATTCAGCAGTATTCCGCTGGGAGAGCTCAATACTGTCGATACCGTTTTGAATGACTTCTTCAATTTGATACAAGGCACTCATCAAGTCGACGGAAGCTTCTTCGGTAATGTTAGAAATACCATCAATCTGTCCGTTCAAAATACTTGCATACTCATCTACCTGCTGGTGAGTGGTATGCAACTGTTCTGAAGTTTTGTCCAGATAAGCATTTGCTTCCGCCAGTGCTGTTTCAAGTTCATCAATGTACCGGGTTTCAGCCACGGTCTGACGTACAACCCAGAGAGCGCTGGTTACGAGACTACAAATAATTGCTCCCCACCATGACAACTGCGTTCCGGCAAACTGGTTTATAAGCAGCACGCTTACCAGCGCGATACCTGTTCCGGTAATACACAGTACCGCCGCTTGTACAGACGGACTGGCGTACCACTGAGCCTGCTTCAGGCGTGCAACAGCAGTCAGAAATATTTCTCGTAAATTCACCATAAAGCCTCCTACGGCACCAATTGTTTTACTACTGCGATCAATTGATCAGGTTCGACAGGTTTTACCAGCCATCCTGTGGCGCCAGCACGCTTTGCTTCTTCCCTTTTAGTTTGTTGGGATTCAGTGGTCAGCATCAAAATAGGTGTGAATCTGAATTTCGTATTTTTCTTTATTTCTTTAATCAGTTCGATGCCGTTCATTCCCGGCATGTTCAAATCGGTGATGATGAGTTTTGGTGACGCGCTTTGCAGTGTTGTCAGCGCAGCTTCAGCATTTTCCGATTTAATGATGTCGTAGCCTGCACGTTTTAACAGCATTTCCATACTCATCAGCATGGTCGCCGAATCGTCAACTAAATGGATGGTCTTCATTGATCACCTCGTTTCTATGAGAAAAGACTGTCGCATAAAGAGCGATAGTCTTTCGCTCCTGCGGAAAGTGGCGCATATTCGCTGACTGGCTGATGTACTGCGAATGCTTCCGCCAGTTTCACGTTGCGACGAATAGCAGGCAAAATTCTGCCCGCTCCGAATTTCTCCTGCCAGAGACCCAGTGTCTGACGATGTATGCGTAATTTGCCATCCACCATCACAGGCAGAATATCAATGCCACTGGCACGGAAGTGCTTATTTCTGATAGCTTTCATACACGCATTCAGCAGCTTGTTTACGCCATCAGAAGCCAGTGGCGTCGGCTCGGCCGGAATAACAATGCGGTGCGCGCCGGCAAGAGCTGATAACAACCGGGGCCCCAGTGTAGGCGGCGTATCAACCAGAATTATGTCGTAGTGCCCGGCGTCGCCTGCGTCATCAAACAACTGACTGAACCGGTTCAGGGTATATGCGGATTCATCAAAGGCGCTGTCGGTATGTGCCAGCGCCAGATGGATCCTGTCGCTGTATGCCAGCACGCCTTTGAACTCTTCGAATTCGCTCATCCACGCCGGTTGAGAAAGTGCAGAGAGTAAGTCCGGTTGTGCAGTGAAACCCAGTTCGATGTGACCCTGATTATCAAGGTCAATCACCAGCACTTTCGCCCCTTTCTCGCTCAGTGCGTAAGCCAGATTCACTACTGTCGTTGTTTTGGCTGTACCACCTTTACGGTTTGCAACCACAAGCACTTTTGTCATGCCTGAGACTCCGCGTTATATAAACCGGCATCAATGGCACGTTTAAGCCAGCCCCACTCTCCCGCTTCAGGCCATACAGAAATACCGGTCCGATGTTTAATTAAAACCTGATACAGGGCGGTATGGGCGTGGGTGAGCTTTTTCAGATTAACCTGCCTTTTCGGATTCTCTGCCAGCCAGAGATCCAGTTCTTCCGCTAAATCGATTTCACAGTTGCCGTCGAGTGCTGCAACTTTTTGCTTGAAAATTATCGGCATGACAGTAACTCCGGAATGTTGATAATGAGCAGAACCCTTCCGTCACCCAGTAAGGCTGTGCCGCTGAAGTGGGCGTAGCCCGCCATCACACCTTCAAGAGGCTTCTGGATAACATCAATACCCTCATGGAATTTATCGATAACCAAACCGATATCCCCATTGCCTGTGTTTACTACAAGAATAGACTGTTCTTCTGTATTTTGCGTTTCCGGTGCAAAACCCAGATAGTCACGCAGGCAATGAAGCGGTACCAGCTTGTCGCGGATAACCAGCACCTGATGATTCTTGATTTGCTGGATTTCCTCAGGGCGCACTTTTACGGTTTCCACCACGCTGTCCATACTGACGCCGAACATCTGGTCGCTGACTTCAAACATCATCACACGGTTAACCGACATGGTTTGCGGCAACACAAGACGGAACCGTGTGCCGGTACCCACTTCAGACTGCATTTCAATATGACCGCCAGCCTGAGTAACCATGGTTTTCACGGCATCCATTCCCACACCGCGACCGGATAAATCAGACACCTGCTCGGAAGTGGAAAAGCCGGGTGCAAATATCAGTTGCAGTGCTTCGTCATCGTTTATCGATTCCAGTTGCGCTTCAGTGATTACACCTTTCTGGTAAGCCAGCATTTTTATCTTCGCCGGATCAATGCCCTTACCGTCATCGCGGATTTCTATCACCACGTTGTCATCTTGGGGAGTGGCAATGAGCTCAATTTTTCCGGTTTCACTTTTACCCGCACTGAGACGGTCAGCCGGGGACTCGATACCGTGATCGATGCTGTTTCTCAGTAAGTGGATTAAAGGCTCAGACAAAGACTCAATCAGATTCTTATCAAATTCCGTGTCTTCCCCCTGCATTTCAAGCTCAATCTTCTTATCAAGCTTGCGGGCCAGATCCCGTACCAGACGGGGATAACGCTGAAACACGTGAGATACCGGAACCATACGAATTTGCAGAACAGCACTTTGAAGCTCTTCGGTAAGACGGTTCACGATAGTGAAGTGTGACTTAATCTGTTTGCTGAGTTTTCTGCTGCCGCCTTCTTCTTCTGCCTGCCGGGCAAGATAAGGCAGAGAATTCTTCGCTACTGTCAGCTCGCCCACCAAGTCCATCAGGTAATCAATTTTCTCCTGATTAACTTTTAACGTACGTGGTACCTGACGCTCTGCCGTTTTAGCCGGAGCGGTACTCTGCGCCGCCTCTTCCGCAGCAGGCTCCGGAGCGACAGGAACGTTTTGTTCAGTTTTCTTAGCAGCAGTTGCCTCAGGCATTACAGCGTCAGCCTCTTCTTCGCCTGTGTCGGCCTGAGGTACTTCAACCTGTCCACCGGCAATGAGAGACAGCAAGTCTTCAACAGACCGTTCAATCACATCTGCACCCAGTACACGGCTGACAACCAGGTTCACTGACGCCAGCGATGCAGGATTGCCTTCCCCTGCCGCCAGGCGTTCCAGTAAGGCTTGTTGCTGCTCAAGCATGGCAAGGGCACTTGGCGATAATCCATCGCCATTTCCGCAACCGGAGTCATCTGTCGTTAAGTCTGGTGCCTCAGCGTTATTTTCAACAGTGACAGACTCATTACCTGAAGCATCACTGGCTTCAGCCTGCGCCTGCTCTTCGAAAGAAGCAGCATCTCCGGCTGAAGTGGCAATATCACAGAAGCGTGACAGGGCCTCACCTGCTGCGAGTTTTTCAAGCCCTTCACTGATTTGCCAGTGTACGGAGTCCGGATTCAGCGAAGCACACAGGAAGCTGCATATGCGGGCCACTTGCTCGTTGTCTGCCAGCGCTGCCGCTTCGGTGATACCATCAGCATCATCACTTTGTAAGAAGCCGGTCAGCAGCGGCTCACATAATGAGTAAAAGCTGGCTGCGGAAATGGCATCATGTTCATACTGGCCTTCGTAATACGCAAAGTGCCCGGCCAGTGAAGCTGAACTGGCCACACAGAGGATTGTAATGTCCAGGTGGCAAAGGAAAACATCTTCAGGACCTTCTACATGATTTTTACGGGACAAAGTGTGAAAGATAAGCCCCGGGGTTGCCAGACTGACGTTAAACGGATCTTCACCACGAAAGAAACAGTCTGCATCCGGTGTATAGCGGATAACATGAACCATTTCATCGCTTTCCAGTGCACTGAAAAACGCGCTGATACGGCACTTTTCGTTTAGCTCATTTAGCCAGGCAGCCGCTTTGTCAGGTACAGGAGCAACAGTAGCCGGAGAATCAGATGCGCTGCTATCATTGAGATGGCTATCTCCTTGTTCAGTGTCTGAACTGGTCCCGCCGGATGCCGGCTCCATAAAGCTACGCAATCTGGCAGCAAGCCCGGTGGACGTTTCTTCCCACTGAGATAATTGATGGGTTCCCGACTCAAGCTCATCAAAAAATGTACTGATTTGATCGAATGCTTCTAACAGCACATCACCAAGTTCATCGGTAAAAGACACTTCGCCGGCACGCATACAATCCAGTAAATCTTCAGAGGCATGAGCAAGGCGGGTCAGCGGCTTGATATCGAACAGATCCGATGAACCTTTGATAGTGTGAATATCACGGAAAATCGTATCGACCGCTTTAGCGTCATAGCCACTGTTTTGCAGGGTCAGCAGCTCCTGGCTGGCAGATTCCAGATTTTCCCTGGATTCACCGATGAATGTATCTAACAGCTCACTCATAATGATTATTCTCCCAGCATCAGTGACACCATGTCATTTAACGTGGTGCCGTCCACGGGTTTGGTCATATAGAAGTTTGCACCACAGTCGAATGCCCGGGTCGCGTCTGCAGCCTGAGATTCTGTGCTTATCATAATAATAGGCACCTGATTCAATCCTGCATCCCGGCGAATTTCCTGACACAGACGGTAGCCATCCATTTTCGGCATATTGACATCAACCATGAACAGATCGATTTGTTTACCCATTGCCTTTTCGAGCGCTTCTACGCCATTTTCTGCTTCTTCCACATGGCGTTGCGCGCTGGCAACAATCATCCGGTGGTAGGTGCGGACAGTATTGGCATCATCCACAATCATGATAGTTTTCATCTGCTGACTCCCTCGAACCCGGGCTTCTGGTAAACAATAACGTCACCGAACTTTTTAATTTTGAATAATGAGCAAATGCGGCTCATGGACTCACTATGGCCTAAGAAAATGTATCCTCCGGGCTTGAGTGCGTCATATAACACCTGCGCTGCCTTACGACGTGAATCGTCGTCAAAATAAATCAGCAGGTTGCGACAATAAATCAGGTCGAATGAACGGAAACGGCCGGGCACTTCAGCGCCAAGAATGTTCGCCAGACATAAAGTCACGGACTCTTTAATGTCGGGACTCAAATGGAACTCATTGCCCTTCTGAGTGAAATAACGCTGCCGGACTGTCAGCGGAATATTTTGAACAGACCGCTTGGAATAAATGCCTCGTTTAGCATGTTCAAGTACACTGGTATCGATATCAGACGACACAATCTCCACGTCGCGGTGATCCAGTCCTTTCCAGTACTCAAGCAGGTAAATTGCTATGGAATAAGGCTCTTCACCTGTGCTTGAGGGTACTGACCAGATCCTTAGATCCTCACCCGCCAGGCGCATGCTGTCTAAATCATCCATTAAATGACGGCACATGGTTTCGAACTGGTATTCCTCGCGGAAGAAGTAGGTTTCGTTCACCGTCATGGCATTAACAAGACTTTGAAGCTCTTCTCCGGACGCCTGAAAACGCATGAAGGTAAAGTAACTCTTAAACAGATTATGGCCGGTTTGCTTCATGCGCTCTTTCAACCGTTTATCAACGAAGTATCGTTTGGAATCTTCGAAGTAAATGCCGGTTTTCCGGTAGAACATTGAGCGGAACCGGTCGAAGTCAGCGTCAGAGATATCCTCTGCCGGCGACGTTGTCCGGATGCTGGTCATACACCCTCTCCTGCAACAGAATCCCGAACACACTGAATCGCGAACTGGATATAAGCTTCACCGGGAAAACGGGCAGATACTTTTTCGAGTACCTCCAGCGTTCCGCTATCGCCAATTTCTGACAGTTTATCTACTGCGGTACCCACCACATTGATGTTGTTATCGTTCAACACGACGTTGTGCAACCACGTTGCAGCATCCGGATGACGAATAGCGCCGATAACGTCCACGGCAAAAATCCGTACATCACTGTCTTCATCACATAAAAGTTCGTTTACATGGGCTGCGAACAGTACCGGCTGGCTTTGCAGCAACTCAATTGCCCCGTTACGTACCTGCGCATCTTCCGACTTCAGCTTTTCAAGCAGCGCACCGGCCATGTCTTCGTCACACATGCCTTCAACAGCGCTGAATAACGCCTCCAGTACGGTGGGCTCGTGCTCAATGTCAATTTGCTCCAGCAAAGCAGTCCGGGCTGCCAGATTGTTCGTCAGATCTCTTGCCGCCCAGCGTCTGACATCGGCACAACTCGCCTGTAAATCGTCAATAAGGGACGCCAGGTCTCTGCTATTTAGTCTGCGGTCAGCCTGGCTGGCAGACTCTCCGCGGCTTTTTCTCAGTCCCATGGCGTACTCCTATTGCTTGCACAAATGATTAATACGTTGAGCGATGGCGTGACTGTCAAGCACGTGACTGGCGCTCCCCGCCTGAATAAGTTCTTTCGGCATACCAAATACGGTTGCGGTTGCTTCACTCTCCGCAATGGTTACAGCACCTCTGCTGTAGGCTTTCGACATGGCAGCCACGCCATCGCACCCCATACCGGTAAGCTGGACACACAGCATGTGTCTGGGCTCAAAACACCCCAGTGCCGACTCCACCATACGATCTACGCTGGGGTGCCAGAGGAAGTTAGGGCTGGCCGGTATGGGCCTGACAAACACCGTGTTCTGGTTTTTAACGAACGACAGGTCTGCATCCCCTTTTGCGATATATACTTTGCCGGTCTCCACCGGCATACGGCTGCTGACTTCCACCACTTCAAGAGGGCACAAATCATTCAACCTTTTCGCCAGTGCGGCGGTAAACGCTTTTGGCATATGCTGCGCCACGACTACCGGGCAGGGAAAGCTGGCCGGCAACTGAGACAAAATCTGCTCAAGTTTGCGCGGGCCACCGGTGGATACACCAATCATCACCACCTGAACCTTGCTGCTTTTTACCGGCGCTGCCGTTGCTTTTACCGCTGCCGTTTGCTGTTGCGTGTGCACGGGCTTTGACGGTGCTGCCGTTCGCCTGACGTTTGCGGTAAGGGCTTCAATTTTGGAAATCAGCTCATCTTCAATGTCGCTGATATCCGCACTTACCGTTCCGCCGGGCTTCAGGACAAAGTCCGCCGCTCCCAGTGCCAGCGCTTCCAGTGTCACCAGCGCACCTTTCTGTGTCAGCGATGACAGCATCAGCACCGGACACTGGTGAAACTTTCTTAGCAGACTGAGACAGGTCAGACCGTCCATTACAGGCATGTTGATATCTAAAGTAATCACATCAGGTTTAAAAGCTGCTGATTTCGTCAGTGCTTCCTCGCCATCGCGGGCTGAATCAACCTGATAGCCCCGTGCAGTGAAAACCTGTGTGAACAGTTTCCGCATCAAGGCAGAGTCATCTACCACTAATACTTTGACTGCCATCTTCCCGTTAACCCCCGTTTACTTTTGCAATATCGTTGTCGTTCAGCAGTACCGACGGCTCGATGAGCTGAATGATGCGCTGCTCTTTGTTGAGCTTGATGAGCTTGTTTAACAGCTCGGTTTGCTCATCAGACAGTGAAGGCGCATCTTCGATAGAATCGCTAATGACGGTTTTAACTTCTGCAACGCCATCCACAATAAAGCCGGTTTTTTGCTTATTGCGGGTAAGCACCACAATACGCTGCCGGTCAGTGGCTTCCGCTTTGGGTAATCCAAGCCGGGTACGCAAATCAATCACAGGCAGTACCGTGCCCCGCAGATTGACAATGCCTTGCAGGTAGTCCGGTGTATTGGGCACGCTTTCCAACTTGTCGGGAATGCGTGTTATTTCCTGGGTATCTTCGATGCTTACCCCGTACTCCTGACCGGCAATGGAGAAGATCACGTATTGGGCATAGTCTTCTTCGGTCAGCACCCCTTCGTCCTGATTAGCCATATCAGAAACCTCATCTTGTAAATCAACCTGGCTCAGCGCCTGGCTTAGGGAGCGTTGGAAAACGCTGTGCAAGTTAACGATAGAAATGAGTCGCTTTGTGCCTTCCACACGGTACACTGCTTCCAGCGCGCCATCGGTATAGCCGTCGTTACACACAGACGGCACAGGCTCCAGCGCAGTCGGCGATATACTCACCACATTGCTGACTTTCGCGACCACAAAGCCCACAGCGGACTGACTGCTGTCGCTGCAGTTAACAATGATGATGCGGGTAGCATCGTTCATTTCGCAGGGCTGCATACCAAGATTCATGGCCAGATCCACGATGGGAATAATCCGTCCCCGCAGATTTACCAGCCCCAGTACCGAAGGATTGCTGTCAGGTAAGGCGGATATGTCGTCGGGCACCCGCACAATCTCGCCCACATCATGGAGATAAAAAGCAAATTCTTGTCCGGCTATGGAGAAGCACACCAGTTGTTGCAAATCATCTTCGGCTTCATTGTTGTTGTCTTGCGAGCCAGTGCGGTTTTGCTGGAGTTGCAGGCCGGAACCGTCTTTTTTATGGCTGACGGTTAACTGTGACTGCACCAGATTTTCAACATTGAGGATCTGCTCCAGCGGTTCGTTCTTTTGCTTAATTAACCCTTGCAGGTAGTCGTAAGAAATTGACGAATCGCCTTGCTTGTCATTTACCACGGTGTCTTTCGGTACGCTGTAAACACGGTTTACTTTGTCGACCAAAAAGCCCGTCATACCTAACGTTGACTCCACAACGACAACACGGGACGTTTCTGTTTGCTCTGCTGTACACGACAGCAAAATAGCCCGTAAATCGTAAACCGGCAGTACATTACCCCGCAGGTTTGCCAGCCCCATCATCTGGTGGGGCCCCAGCGGGACACCTACCATCACAGGTACACGTATAATTTCGCCAACAGACTGCATGGGAAATGCAAATTTCTCTTTTCCAATCTGGAAAGAAACAAACTGCAGCTCGGTGTCTGTTGCGGTAATTTCCTGAGTTTCCATTTCTTGCATGGTCTCACCTCACCTTTAACTCTGAATCAACCGGCCTTAGCTGTTTTGCATTTCATCAGCGACAGAGGAAATTTCCTCAATAGAGCGGGCAAGAATTTCCACACCTTTGCTCTGCTGTTCTGCGGCAGACAATGCCTGCTGACAGTTACTGCTGGCCTGCTCATTCGCTGCGGCAATTTGCTCCAGGCCCTTCTGCGCCTGGGCTACAGCGGCTGCAATTTCTTCGCCGGCTTGCTGCATTTCCTTGTTGTAAGAAAGCACTTCTGCCATATCGGTTGCTATACCGGCGATGTCTTCAGTGGTTTGCTTTGCTTTTTGCACTTCACGGTAGGCACTTTCTGCCACGTTGGTCAGGTCAGTTTTTACGTTCTGTGTCTGATCCTGAATGGCTTTGATGAGATCTTTGATTTGTTCAACATTCTCAGCGGCCTCATCGGCAAGGCTTTGAATATCGGCAGATACCACGGCAAATCCTTTTCCATATTCACCCGCCCGTGCTGCTTCCACAGCACCGTTAACGGCAAGCATGCTGGTTTTCACTGACACGGTGGTGATGGTATCGATAACTTTGTCGATAGTGCGGGTCATTGATTCCATATCAGTAATGGCTGATACGTTTAATTTGCTGGTTTCCAGTGCGGTATTGATACCTTCCACCATTTCTTCAATAAGTGCGCGGTTCTCTTTCAGCAGTTCTGTTATTGCCTCTCCACGGGTAAGCGCGTTTTCAGACTGAGCAGAGGCTTCCGCCACACCATCGCGGAGGGTGTCAATATTACTCACCGCCTGATCAACCGCTGATGCTGCCTGTTGCGCACCGTTGTTAATCTGATTCAGAGCCGTGGATATTTCTGTGGTTGAGCGGCTGATTTCCTCCATGCTTGCAGATAACTCTTCTGCCGAGGACGCTACTTCTTCCGCGCTTTTATTGATGTCGGTGCTATTTTTAAGCTCTTCAGTAATAATTTCCAGAGACTGGGCAGCCTGCTCAGCTTGTGACAGAGCGCTACTTTGCTCTGAAATGTTACTGGACACTTCCTGGGCAGCAGAAGACTGTTCGTCAGCAGCACAGGAAATGGCTTCAGACCCTGCCTGGATTTCTTTTGCGGCATTATCCATTTCGCGGATTTTGGTCTGCAATGATTCAGAGCCGTTAGCAATGATCTGCATATCTTCTTTGATTTTGGCCAGTTGACTGGTTACCGCTTCGCCTTTTGTCACTTCTTCCAACGCGGCTTGCGATGATTGTTTTACTGCGTCAGAAACCTGATTTGACTGCTGCTGAATTTGCTCGATTTGCATGGCGATGTCGGCAGCGCTCTTGTCCGATACTTCAGCCAGAGCACGTACTGTATCAGCCACAACGGCAAAGCCTTTACCGTGTTTACCGGCGCGTCCGGCTTCGATTGCTGCATTTAATGCAAGTAAGTTGGTCTGGTCGGCAATGCGGGTTACCTGCTTAACAGCCTCACCAATATTAGACGCTTGCTGTTCCAGTTCGCTCATCATGACTACAGAGCGCGACTGGTGCTCGGACGCAGTCTTTACACTGTCCATCATATTGCCGAGGTTACCCATTACACGGTCTACAAAGGTCTGTAACAGATTGGTTTTGTCCAGGGTCTGACCGGATAAGGTGAGCTGAGATTTAAGTGATGAAGATATCTGGGTGATCGCCGCCAGACTCTCCTGACTCGCACTACTAGACTCTTCTGCACCGGCAGCAATTTCATTGATGGCAGTACCAAGCTGGTCCGTCGCGCTGGCAGACTGACTGATGCCACTGGCCAGTTCAGCCGTCGCGGTCGCTACCCGTTCGGCAGCTTGTTGTTGTCTGGCGAGCGTGCGGGCTTTTTTTCGCTGCTCTTCTGCTTCTCTGCGTAGTTTCGCGTCTACTCTTACGGCCGGTGTGGCCGGGCTGGCCTCAGTACTTTTTTTCAGTGCCATGGAAAACCTCGGAATTTACTATGAATGAACGATTGCTTAACAGCGCGTTTAGTAAATGTTTAGAGCAGGCAGAAAAAATTTAGGTATAAAACAGGATACCTTGGTATGGGAGGGAATCTGGTTGTGGGGGGATCTCCCCATAAGTGCATCTTTGTCGCCTTATACACAAATGTCACAATAAATACATTTAGGTATAAGATCTCAATAACTTAGGATGTAACTAAAAAGGCCGGGCGCTGCTGGATATCTGTCAATCTAGCCTTTTGGCGTAGTCAGATAATAATACCGGACTTTTTTTGTATTTATTTCAAACATTACATGGTTGTAATGAAATAGCAGATTATAAATGTAAGAAACCCCGGCTTTTCATGGCCGGGGTTTCTGATTTTAAATAATACGTTGACTGAGTTCAGCCCTGTAGCTTTTCTATGATCGCTACATTCGCCGCGGGAAAATCTTCAGGCTCCAGTGCACAAAGCTTAAGCCACTTGCCCTGTTGTCCTTCCAGACCGGCAGGTTCACCGGCGAAGTCCGTGACTGTATGAACATCAAGCAGTACCCGCTTATCTCCGTAATCGTGACCGATAACAGTCAGTGGCTGACTGGTTTGTATATCAATACCAATCTCTTCCTTAAGCTCGCGGGCCAGTGCCTGAGTCACCGTTTCGCCGGCATCCACTTTACCACCGGGAAACTCCCACTTTCCGCCCTGATGTTTGTCGTCGGGCCGCTTACAGATATAAACGAGCCCGTCACGAAGTACTACACCTACGGCTACATGCACTTCTTTCATTAAGACAGTTTACCGTGGCACTGTTTGTATTTTTTGCCAGAACCGCAAGGGCACGGGTCGTTACGGCCTACTTTAGGCCCCTGGCGCATTTCAGAACGGATACCTGACTGGCCATCGGCCTCCGGTGCCTGTTCAGGTGCCTCTTCATGATTAAAGTTCTTAGGCACATCGTCAGCCTGACGACGCTGCTCTTCCACCTTTTCCACGTCAGATTCAGCTTTTACCTGCACACGGCTCAAGATGGTGATAACTTCCACTTTCAATGCTTCAAGCATACCCGAGAAGAGTTCAAAGGATTCACGCTTATATTCCTGCTTAGGATTCTTCTGGGCGTAACCACGCAGGTGAATACCCTGACGAAGGTGGTCCATAGCGGCCAGATGCTCTTTCCAGTGACTGTCGAGGTTCTGTAGCATGATCGCTTTTTCAAACTGACGCAGTACATCCGGGCCTACTGCATTTTCTTTTTCCTGATAAGCGCCTTCGATTTCTGTCAGAACACGCTCACGGAGTTTTTCTTCGTACAGCTTATCATCGCTATCAAGCCATTTCTGCACAGGCAGGTCGACTTTAAAGTCTGCTTTAAGTCGCTCTTCCAGGCCCGGCACATCCCACATTTCTTCTAGTGACTGGGGAGGAATGTACTCATCAACTACGCCATTCACCACGTCTACACGGATAGCTTTAATCGTTTCGCTGATATCGCCTTCGTCCAGCAGTTCATTACGCTGCTCGTAAATGACCTTACGTTGATCATTAGCCACGTCATCGTATTCCAGCAACTGCTTACGGATATCGAAGTTACGGCCTTCCACTTTACGCTGGGCGTTTTCAATTGCGCGGGTTACCCACGGGTGCTCAATGGCTTCGCCATGCTCCATGCCCAGGCGCTTCATCATGCCAGCCATTTTCTCAGACGCGAAGATACGCATCAGTGCATCATCCAGCGACAGGTAGAAACGGCTGGAACCGGGATCGCCCTGACGGCCGGCACGACCACGTAACTGGTTGTCAATACGGCGTGATTCGTGACGCTCGGTACCAATGATATGCAAACCACCGGCATCGAGTACTTGCTGATGCAGCGCTTCCCATTCATCTTTCAGTTTCTTAAGTTGCGCTTCAGTAGGGTTTTCCAGTTTCTCAGCTTCGGCTTTCCAGTTACCGCCAAGCACAATATCTGTACCACGACCGGCCATGTTAGTCGCGATGGTAACAGCGCCGGGACGGCCGGCCTGAGCGATAATATCCGCTTCCTGTTCGTGGAACTTGGCGTTCAGCACTTTATGCGGCACTTTTTCTTTCTTCAGAAAGCGGGACAGCAGTTCAGAGTTTTCGATAGACACCGTACCGACCAGTACCGGCTGACCTTTTTTCACTGCAACACGGATGTCAGCCACAATGGCGTCGTATTTTTCCTGTGCAGTCAGATAAATCAGGTCGGCCATATCTTTACGGGCCATTGGACGGTTAGTCGGAATAACCACGGTTTCCAGTCCGTAAATAGACTGGAATTCAAATGCTTCGGTATCGGCAGTACCAGTCATACCGGCAAGTTTATCGTATAAACGGAAATAGTTCTGGAAGGTAATCGATGCCAGAGTCTGGTTCTCGTTCTGGATCTTTACGCCTTCTTTGGCTTCTACCGCCTGGTGCAGGCCCTCAGACCAGCGACGGCCCTCCATTGTGCGGCCCGTGTGCTCATCAACAATAACGATTTGATCGTCTTTTACGATGTAATCCACATCTTTCTGGAATAATTTGTGGGCACGCAATGCCGCATTAATATGGTGAAGCAGAGAAATATTACCGGCAGCAAACAGTGATTCTCCTTCCGGCAAAATACCGTTACGTTGCAGAATTTCTTCAACGTGGATTTGACCCCGTTCGGTCAGGTGAATCTGACGGGCTTTCTCATCAACGGTGTAATCGCCGTCGCCTTCCTGCCCTTCTTCGTCTTCTTTTTCCTGCTGAACCAGCTCAGGTATCACCGTATTGATCGCTCTGTACAGGTGAGAGCTGTCCTCGGCTGCACCGGAAATAATAAGCGGCGTTCTTGCCTCATCAATAAGAATAGAGTCAACCTCATCCACTACCGCGTAGTGCAACGGGCGCTGAACGCGATCCTGCGGGCTGAAGGCCATATTGTCACGGAGGTAATCAAAACCAAATTCGTTGTTCGTTCCGTAAGTAACGTCGGCGTTGTAGGCCTCACGCTTCATATCCGGTGACATGCCGGGCACATTACACCCTACTGTCATGCCTAAGAATTCAAACAATTCGCGGGACCAGTCGGCATCACGGCGGGCCAGGTAATCGTTCACGGTAATAACGTGGACACCTTTAGCGGTCAGTGCATTCAGGTAAGTAGGTAAGGTCGCGGTAAGGGTTTTACCTTCACCGGTACGCATTTCTGCAATTTTACCTGTGTGCAGTACCATACCACCAATCATCTGTACGTCGAAGTGACGCATACCGTAAACGCGCTTACTGGCTTCACGTACGGTGGCAAAGGCATCGTTAAGGATATCTTCCGGGGTTTCACCTTTTTCCAAACGAGCTCTGAGTTCGGCAGTTTTCGCCTTTAGCTGCTCATCGCTTAACGCTTCGTATTCCTTTTCCAATGCGTTGATGGCATCGACGTTCTTTTTTAGTTTTTTTATGAGACGGTCGTTACGGCTACCGAATACTTTCCTCAGGATGCTTGCAAACATTTGGTTGATGATTCCACTACTTTTTTACGAGTTCCGGCATCCCGGTGGGCTCGTAGATTTAAAATAAATGACGCCGCGCACATCATGTGCATGGTTGTCACCCTATCTGTTTGTGCTGGTTTACCGGAGTAAACCTTTTCTGGCTGCTGCTTAACGTCTTTTGGTAACGTACGGCAGAGGATCGATTTGTTGCCCGTTTCTTATTACTTCGTAGTGAACATGAGCACCTGTGGAGCGGCCGGTACTACCCATCACTGCGATAGTCTGACCTTTTGTTACAACGTCACCGATAGCAACCGATAGTGCCTGATTGTGCCCGTACCGGGTCACCATTCCATCACCATGATCGATTTCTATCAGTAAGCCATAACCGTGACGTTCTCCTGCCCAGGTCACGATGCCTGCAGCAGTGGAAACAACGTCATCACCAGATTTACCCGCAAAGTCCAGCCCTTTGTGCATTGCTGGATTGCCGGTAAAAGGATCTGCGCGCATGCCGTAATAAGAAGACAACCATCCCGACGCTATTGGCCGGCCAGATAATTGACTCTGTTCATGGATATGATGCCCCCGGACAAGACTTTCAAGCATCGCCAGCTGCTGTTTTTTCGCAGACACAGTCTGCTGTAAAGCGGCGATTTGTTCCATCAGGGGTTCATTATCCACGTCTTTTGGCGAAGAGCCGGGGTCAAAGGCGTCTAAATCTTCTGCCTTCATCCCAAATTCAGCGGCAATTAATTTGCCTTTTTCATCAAGTTGCGACACCGTCGCATCCATTTCAGCAAGACGCTCTGCCAGAATTTGTAATTGCTGACGTGTGCTGGCAGCCAGTGCATCAACTTCTGCACCTCCGGCTTCATTAGCGACCTGAGCAAGCTTAATTCTGGCAATATCTTCGGAAACGGAATCAGTGGAACGGCTGGAAACTAACATGAATAACGACGAGAGTACGGTAAAACTCACCAGTGTTCTCACACTGATGCTTTTCCTGTATCGCTTCTGCTTACCAATAAAGGTTATCGTTAGTTTCATCGGGCACTCTTAATAAAATCCGGACTAGTTTACCGCTGTTAATGCAAATGAACAAACCACAATCAGATACTCAGTGCGTTTTTTTCATACCCCGTAAGACAAGGTAAGCAGAATTGACGACAAAATACACGGAGGATGACTACTTTCTCTCCCGTAACGGAAAAATATTATTCTTCAGGCTACTCAGCGCCGCGAGAATATGCGGTGAACCTTCCATGTGGAAACGGTTACTGTTAACCAGCATCTCCGGCTTTTGTTTAGTGACTTTTTCCGGTAAATCTTCTGCCACTGGTTGCTGCGGCTGTAACTGAAGCCAGCCTTCTTTCCCGCACCGCTTAACCATGTACATTGCTTTATCAGCCAGGATAAGGGTGTGAGACCATGTCCAGCCAGCCTCCCCGCCGGGCGGATGGTAACATACGCCAACAGAGCAGGTAGGCGGCGAACTGAGCCTTTGTTGGTGAGGCCAGCGCGTCAGCTCCATAGAACACATCAGGCGTCCGATAAATTCACTTACGGAAATGCCTGCATCCAGCACAATCAAAAACTCTTCGCCGCCCCAGCGGATAACGTGATCGGCACTGCGCACTTCCCTGCGCAAAATATCTGCGAATTTAACCAGAATATCGTCTCCGACAGCATGGCCTAATTCGTCGTTCAGGACTTTGAAATTATCGATATCGAGAATGATACAAAATACCCCCCGTTGCTGGCGGGCAGCCTTCGCAAGGATTTTATCGATAAAGGTATCGAGATAGCGACGGTTGTTAAGCCGGGTCAGGGAGTCGGTCAGGCTTGCCTGCTGCAATTGTTCGTTGGCTTCAGCCAACTGCTTGTTTGCTTTATCAAGCTCCGCGGTGCGCGCAGTTACCATTGCCTCCAATTGCAGTCTGGCGCGCTCCAGCCGGCGGGTTCTGATGTGGTATACCGCCCAGAAAGCGAGGACAGCGAGCAACACAAATACCAGTCGCATCCATTGTTGTTCGTACCAGAAGGGCGGCATGGAAAAACGGAAAAAGGCAGGCTCTCCCCAGGCATTCCACTCTTTCAGGCGGGCTTCCACTTCAAATGTATAATCGCCCGGGGGTAAATTCGTGTAAAACGCTTCCCGCCTGTTTCCGGCGTTGATCCAGTCACGGTCGTACCCGTTCAGGCGGTAACGGAATTCCAGTGCACTGTTACGGTAAAATCGGGGGCTGGTGTAATTGATCTGAAGATTCCGCTCCCCCTCAGGGAGTAAAGCCCCCGACTTTGTCACGGATTCACCCTGCACAATGATTTCATCGACTTCCGGCACCAGTCCTCTGCGGTTAATCGCACTCAGAGTTAAATCAATGGTTGCCACTCCGTTGAGTGTGGGCAGATAAAGTATATTGCCTTCAACAAGACCTTTCGCATTCCCCGCCCCGTTACAGCAGCGGATCCCGTCAGTGTCGGACTCCGGGCCATAATCGTCCACAAGCATAGACACCTCCACCGGCGCTCCGGCTTCAAGTGAATGCTTACTTATCTGATACACACCTTTCAGGCTGGAAATGACCAGATTGTCGTCTTGTTCAGCCATAAACATCACGCCGGATGCCGGTAGCTGACGTTCATCCGGCCAGTACCAGCCAGACTGCTGCTGAACCGCAAAGCCGGACTGAAAAGTCCCGACCAGCATACGGCCGTCTTTGAGTTGTCCGATATAGGCAATTGACACTGTGTTGAGAATGTCATCATTGACAGGTATCCGCTCACCCTTGCCGTTCAGGTGGATAAGGCCGCCGGTGGTGCCCGCCCAGATATCGCCTGTGTTGTCTGCAAACACAAAGCGGGTATTACCAATCTCTTCACCGTTACTAAACGAAACTTTTTGCAGCGTTTCCTGATCCCAGCGAAACAATCCGCCTGTAGAGGCCACCAGCACATCGCCGCCAGGAAACTCTTCAATGCCGTTAATTTGCATGCCATCAAGTTGCGGGAACCGCTGTAACACCTGGTAGTTTTCATCAAGATGCACAAGACCACTGCGTGTTCCCAGCCATAGCGTATTGTCTGTGGCCGTTAATATTGAATAGACCACATGATTAGGCAACCTGGCATCCTGTATTAAAGGCGTGAATTGATGATTTTTCAGCAAATAGAGCCCGGCATTCGTGCCGGTAAGAATCCCGTCCCTCTGCTTGCCAAAAGTCCAGACATAGGGTTCATCTAGCCCGGCTTTTTTACCCAGACTGGATGTTCCGTCATAGCGCAAACGCTGCAGACCGTGAGTGCGGCTTCCAAACCAAAGGTTGCCCGCTCTGTCTTCGAAGGCAGACACAAACCAGGGAGACGTTCTGCCTTTAATTTCGGTAACTTCTTCTACCAGAGTATGGCCGGTAAGTTGAAGAAGACGTTGCTTACCGCCTATCCAGAGGTTGCCCTTACTGTCAGCAAATAACATCTCAATAGGATCGTTAATTACGCCGGACGTGGTTTCATACGTCCTGAGTTTGTCACTGTCGCTGGCAATGAAAAGACCTTCAGACGTCCCCACCAGAAGCTGCTCGCGATACTGCGCAAGGTGAATAATGTGCGCGCCGGATGGCAGCCCGCTTGCGGGCACTGACTGGCTGATGTGTTCCCCATCCAGATAACTCAGTCCGGTACTTGAGCCAATCCAGAGGCGATGTTGATCCGTGGCGAGAGTTCGGATATGCCCTGCTTCCCCTGCCAGGCGGTTTACATGGTCACCATTTGCTGAGACCCGGAAAAGACCCTCTCCGGCAGCGTAAAGATATCCGTTAAACCAGATAATATCGTTAATTGCTCCCAGAGACTTCCCGTCAAGCAGCACTTCTTCTATTTGCCCGTCTTCCATTTTGAGCAAGTGATTTGATGTACCGACAAACAACCTGTCATCCGGTGTCACAAAGACTTTTCGCAGGATAGGATCGGAAAACAGTGGAGATGTTCTGCCATCAAAGATACGGAACCGGTTGCCATCAAACCTCGCCAGTCCTCCCTCTGTGGCTACCCATATAAAGCCGGTATTGTCTTCAGCAATACTGATGGCAGAGACCTGAGGCATATTGTTACGGGTATCCCAGATACGCTGATGATACTGACTGTAAGGAATAGTCGCCGGCGTTTCGTTAGCGACGGGAGCTGCAATTACGTCCGCAGGGAAAAGAAACAGGAATACCAATGCATAAAAAAACAGTAAATCTGGCAGGCAGCGGACAAATACCGGCTCAATCCGGCCTTGATGCGTTGAAAGAATAGCGGGACAACCCTGAGTGCTCATAGACAGTGTTCATTCCCCGAAAGTAAAAACATGAATTGCGCGTACAACAGATCGTTGCCTGTTTATATGGAGAGTTTACCACTAAGGATAGTTCACTTCCCTTTGAAGTGATTAATCTTTTGGACAGTTTTGGTATTAAAAATTTACATCAGGTACAAAAAAACCGCCTGTAAAAGGCGGTTTTCAAACAAGATTTTTCTATGCTATGACGGGCTCTGCATACCGGATGGGCATCTCATCCTGGTTTTCATAAGTGATGTATTCCCAGCAATCTTTCTGCTCCAGCACAGCATTCAACAGTTTGTTGTTAAGACCATGACCGGTTTTATAGGCTGCCAGTTCACCAATGATGCTGTGGCCACCCATATAAAGGTCGCCCACTGCGTCCAGAACCTTATGCTTCAGGAATTCGTCATCATAACGCAAACCTTCAGGGTTCAGAATACGGAACTCGTCCAGAGCAACAGCATTTTCCATGCTGCCACCCAGTGCCAGATTGTTCGCGTTCATGTACTCAAGGTCGCGCATGAAACCGAATGTCCGCGCACGGCTGACTTCTTTTACATACGAACAACTGTCAAAATCCATCACCATATGCTGATTAGTCTGACTAATCACAGGATGATCGAAATCGATACGGAAATCCACGCGGAAACCATCGTAAGGACGTAACTCGGCCCACTTGTCTCCGTCTTCAACCCGCACTGTCTTCGTGATACGGATAAAACGCTTAGGCGCATTCAGCTCTTCAATACCTGCAGATTGCAGTAAGAAAACGAACGGGCTGGCGCTGCCATCCATAATCGGCAGTTCGTTGCTGTCTACTTCAACAATAATGTTGTCAATGCCCAGACCAGCTAACGCTGAAGCAAGGTGTTCCACAGTGTGGATACTGACACCATCTTCATTGTTTACACACGTACACAGCATGGTGTTACCCACCGCGTTTGCACGCGCATGGATATCCACATAGGGTTCCAGGTCAATGCGTCGGAACACAATTCCTGTGTTCGCAGGCGCAGGCCGGAGAGTCATGGTGACCTTTTCCCCTTTATGTAAACCAATACCGGTCTCTTGTACCGATTGTTTGATTGTACGTTGTCTAATCATTTCGTTGCTTTTACCTGTTCAAAAAGCGGTCGCGTAGTATATAGACAAAAGTTTATTTTGTCAAATTTCTGTCACACTCGACCTTGGTTAAACACCAACTTCTTATACATTGACAACAATTCCGGAGAAAAATTCCCCGAAATGAACAGCTTAGTCTGCCTGTTTACGCAAGAATGCCGGAATATCCAGATATTCTAAATCGTTGTTTGGCTGTGCTTCACTTTCTACTTTCAGTGCCTGGTTACCATCGGTAGAGCCTACAGCGCGGGCTTCGCTGGTACTTGAAGTACCGAACTCGCGGGCAGCACCGGATAAACGGGAACCTTCAGAACTTACCAGTGAAATGTCAGGCTTACGCTCTGCGCCGATACCGGTTGCAACAACCGTTACACGCAGTTCGTCGGCCATTTCCATATCGATAACCGTACCCACAACCACGGTAGCATTTTCAGATGCAAACGCTTTAACGGCGTTACCCACAGTTTCGAATTCGTCGATGGAGAAATCAGGGCCGGCAGTGATATTCACCAGAATACCCCGTGCACCGGACAGATCGATGTCTTCAAGCAGCGGACAGGCGATAGCTGCTTCTGCAGCTTCTTCAGCACGGTCTGCACCGGATGCAACACCGTTACCCATCATCGCAGTACCCATTTCAGACATCACGGTTTTCACGTCAGCGAAGTCAACGTTGATCAGACCTGGACGGGTGATCAGTTCAGCAATACCCTGCACCGCACCATTGAGTACGTTGTTGGCTTCGCTGAAAGCTTGCAGAAGCGGCGTGCCCGGGCCCATCACTTTAAGCAACTTTTCGTTTGGAATGGTGATCAGTGAATCAACGTTTTTCGCTAACTCAACGATACCCTGTTCAGCAAAAGCAGTACGCTTTTTACCTTCAAACGGGAAAGGCTTGGTCACTACAGCAACCGTCAGGATTCCCATTTCGCGGGCAATTCTGGCAACTTCAGGCGCAGCACCTGTACCTGTACCACCGCCCATACCGGCAGTGATAAACACCATGTCAGCGCCGTCTAAAGCCTGACGGATGGTTTCGCGATCTTCCTGAGCGGCTTCACGGCCGATATTCGGATCAGCTCCGGCACCGAGACCTTTCGTCAGCGATGAACCGATTTGCAGTGTCACGTCTGCGCTAGAGCTGCGCAATACCTGAGCGTCAGTGTTCACCGCGATGAACTCTACGCCTTCAATATTCTGTGCCACCATGTGTTCTACAGCATTACCACCGCCACCACCGACGCCGATAACTTTGATTACGGCTTCTTCGCCGTGGCTATCCATTAACTCAAACATACTTACTCTCCGGATTGGTACGTCTTACAACACTAAGCCAGGTCATAGTTACGCCGGTCGGATGCCTCCGTGCGACCGTATGCCGTAGTCTTAGCGCCCCCAAAATAAAATTAAAATTCACCTTTAAACCAGCTTTGCACCCGTTGAAAGAAACTTTCGCCGGACTTCTGCTTACTGGATTTTTTATTATCACTTTGCATTTTGCCGTAGTGGAGCAAGCCCACCACAGTTGCAAAACTTGCGTCATCGGTATATTCCGATAACCCGCGCATATTTATTGGTTTGCCCACTCTCACAGGCATCTGGAAGATTTCTTCCGCAAATTCAACAGCCCCTTCCATCTTGGCGGTACCGCCGGTCAGAACCAGGCCTGCTGCAATTTGTTCTTCAAAACCGCTGGCACGGATCTCTTTATGCACCAGCTCAAATAATTCCTGATAACGAGGTTCAATCACCTCTGCCAGGGTGTGTCTGGACATGGCTCTGGCAGGACGACCGCCCACACTGGGCACCTCGATATTCTCTTCCATACTGACCATGTCTTTCAGCGCACAGGCATAATTCACCTTGATCTCTTCCGCATTACTGATAGGAGTGCGGAAAATCTTGGCAATATCACTGGTTATCTGGTTCCCCGCCACAGGGATCACAGCAGTGTGACGAATTGCGCCGTCGGTGTAAATAACGATATCCATGGTGCCACCACCGATATCCACCACACAAACGCCTAATTCACGTTCGTCATCAGTTAATACAGCATAACTGGATGCCAGAGCAGAGAAAATAAGCTGATCTGAGCTCAAATCACAACGCTCGATACACTTAACCAGATTTTTTGCCATATCATCGGCACAGGTGATGATATGGGCTTCAGCTTCCATACGGACGCCGGACATGCCAACGGGATTCTTAATCCCTTCCTGCACATCAATCGTAAATTCCTGCGGCAGCACATGAAGCAGGCGGCGTTCTGACGCAATAGGCACCGAGCGCGCTGCATGAATCACGTTATCCACGTCTTCCTGTGTCACTTCCTGGTTGTTGATCGGTACCATGCCACTTTCGTTCTGGCACTTCACATGACGGCCGGAAATGGACATGAATACGGATGAAACCTGACAATCGGCCATCAGTTCCATTTCACTGACTGCTCGTTGTACAGATTTCACTACAAGGTTGAGATCGTTTACGCCACCTTTATCCATACCCTGCGCAGCATGCGTGCCTACACCAACAATGCTGATCTGGTCATCGGCCAGTAATTCGCCGACAACGGCTTTCACCTGGCTGGTACCGATATCCAGTCCGACAATCAGGTTGCGTTCAGCAGGTTTTGACATGGTATTCCTAAACTCTCTCATTAACTTTTTTCGTCTTGTGCATCCTGCCAGCCGACTGCCAGCCCGGTGTCGTAGCGTAAATCCACATACTTCACCGCTTTAGGTTGCTTCGTCAGCAACGGATACACATCGATGAACCGTTGCAACCGATCTATAAATTCCTGTCTGCCCAGATTCAGCTCAATGCCATTGGCCAGCTGAATCTGCCAGGCAAACCGCTCGCTTAACGTCAGCTCTGCGATAGGCATGGCAGTGGTAGCCAACAATGACTGCATGGCGTTGTAGCCCTCCAGCGCGGTTTTTTCACTGCCGCCCGGCCCGAAAAGTCTGGGCAGCGTCATGTCGTCCACACTGGCGCTGAAGGTATCCCCGTAGGGATTCAGCAAAAAGTCATCGTTCCACTGCGCCACCGGCTTTTGCTCGACCAGATAAATCTTTAACGTATTTGGCCATTGCTTACGTACCGATGCGCGATAAATCCATGGCTGGGCTTCCACCAGCTTGTAAACTTCATTGACGTCCAGCGAGAAAAAACTTCCCGGTTGTGACTTGCGGATCAGACGCTCCAGCCTGGTTACATCCACATGGCTGAACTCGCCGGAAAAATCCACCACCTGTACCGGTGCTCTCTGGGCATCCTGCAGGTAATCCTGAATTTTAATGCCGCCCACAATCAGACCACCAATGACCGCGAGCAGAAATACCACGCCGGACCAGAATTGAATCTTCTTGTGCTTCGCCTTTGTCATGCAAGCTCCGTTTAGTCTGATGAAAGACTGGTCGCCAGAATTTCCAGCGTCAATTCATCAAAACTCAAACCGGCCACTTTCGCCGCTTTCGGCACCAGACTTTTTTCAGTCATGCCGGGTACGGTATTCGCTTCAAGCAAGTAGAACGTGCCATCAGCAGCCTGCATTACGTCAATGCGGCCCCAGCCGCTGCAAGACAATGCATTGAACGCACGAAGCGACAATGCTGCCAGTTCAGCTTCTTTGTCTTCCGACAAACCACCGGGGCATTGATACACGGTTGTATCGTCCTGATACTTGGCCGCGTAATCGTAAAAAGTATGGGGGGTAGACATGCGGATCGACGGCAATGCCCTGCCCTGCAAAACAGAGACAGTGAACTCGGGGCCATCGATGTACTGCTCTAACAGGACCTGATTATCATATTGAAAGGCGTCCTGAACGGCAGTTTCTAGTTGTTTAGCGCTTGTCACTCTCGCCATCCCGATACTAGAACCTTCGCGGGCTGGTTTGACCATGACTTCATTCCCCAATTCCATCATTATAGCCCCGCATGATCCAGCTTCAAAGTCACTTTTGTCAGCAATTTGATATTTTGCGGTAGATAAACCAAGACATTGCCAGATTTGTTTGGTATGGATCTTATCCATCGCCAGCGCAGACCCCAGCACGCCACTGCCGGTATAGGGGATTTTCAGGTGCTGTAATGCGCCCTGCATCGCACCGTCTTCGCCACCACGTCCGTGCAACATGATTAACACACGATCAGCTTTTTCATCAACCAATTCAGTAAGTTGACGCTCAGCAGGGTCAAATGCGAAGGCATCTACGCCCTGCCTCAGCAGGGCATTCAGTACCGCTTTCCCCGAGTTCAGCGATACTGCACGCTCAGCAGAATCACCACCAAACATTACTGCTACACGACCAAATTTTTGTGGATTTACCTGTTCAGCCATCACTGCCACTCACGTTGAAATTTTTTTGGTTCCAATTCAGATTTTGCCAGTTTTTTAGCAATCTGGCCGATATTACCGGCTCCCTGAGTCATGATCACGTCGTTTTCCTGCATCACACTGGCAAGAATTTCTGCCAGAGAATCCGGTTCACCCACGTAAACAGGTTCCACCTGGCCTCTTAAACGGATGGACCGGCAGAGTGCTTTACTGTCAGCACCCTCAATGGGCTGTTCACTGGCGGCATACACATCCAGCAATAACAGCACATCCACTTGTGAGAGCACTTCAACAAAATCTTCATATAAGTCGCGGGTACGCGTGTAACGGTGTGGCTGATACACCATGACCAGCCGCTTATCCGGCCAGTTAGTGCGGGCCGCCGCGATGGTGGCCCTGACTTCAGTCGGATGATGGCCGTAATCATCAACCAGACACACATCGCCTTTGCTGGTCGTAAACTCGCCCAGTACTTCAAACCGTCGTCCGATACCGCCAAAGGATTTCAGTGCCGTCACGATAGCGTCGTCACCGACCCCTTCATCTGTGGCGACAGCAATGGCAGCAAGGGCATTGAGCACATTATGCATGCCGGTGAGATTCAGCGTGACATTCAGTACCGGCCTGTCAGGACGGATCACGTCAAACTGCGCCTGACCGAACCTGAGTTCAATATTTTCTGCGCGCACATCGTTACCCGGCTCAATACCGTAAGTAAGGATGTTGCGGCCAATTTTCGGCCGCAGAGAACGGATCACTTCATCATCACCACACAAAATGGCCTGTCCGTAGAATGGCAGGTTATGCAGAAACTCCAGATAGGTGTCTTTCATTTTGTTGAAATCACCTTCATAGGTACCCATGTGGTCCGGCTCAATATTGGTCACCACGGACACCATAGGCTGAAGATGCAGAAACGACGCATCGCTTTCGTCTGCTTCAGCAATCAGATAGCGGCTCTTACCCAAACGTGCGTTTGTGCCCGCACTGTTAAGCAGACCACCGATAACAAATGTGGGATCCCAGCCGGCTTCGGCAAAAATAGTGGAAATCAGGCTGGTCGTGGTAGTTTTTCCGTGGGTACCCGCAATGGCAATACCATGACGGAAACGCATAAGTTCAGCCAGCATTTCGGCCCGGCGGATAATAGGAATGCGATGTTCACGGGCATAGCGGATTTCCGGATTTGACTCGTTGATGGCGCTGGAGACCACCACCACATCAGACGCTGTAACATTGTCTTCATGATGGCCAATAAAGATTTCAGCACCCAGCTCTTCCAGCCGTGCTGTCATCGCACCGGCCTGTATATCTGAGCCGGCGATATCATAGCCTTCGTTCAGTAGTACTTCTGCAATACCGCCCATGCCCGCGCCACCGATACCGATGAAGAAAATGCGCTTCACTTTACGCATCTGCGGGTTTTGGAATGGTTTTTCACCTACCATTACGCTTTGTCTCCTGTCAGCAGGGCACACTGTTCTGCGACCCGCTGTGTTGCATTGGTTATCGCTGCCTGACGGGCTTTTCTGCCAGCGGCCAGACAGGATTGGGGATGACGCAGCCAGTTTTCCAGCACTTTGCCCAGCCCGCTTTGTAATTCTGTTTGCGGTAATAACACCGCAGCCCCGGCCTCTACCAGAGACAGGGCATTCTTTGTCTGATGATCATCAACAGCATGAGGCAGTGGCACAAACACCGCCGGTAAACCCGCCGCTGCCACTTCAGCTACAGTCAGTGCGCCGGCACGGCAAACGATAAAGTCAGCCCAGTCATAGGCTGCCGCCATATCTTTAATAAATTCACTGACCTGCACATCCACACTGCCACTGGCATAAGCACTTCGAACCACTTCTGCATTACCTTTCCCGGCCTGGTGACGGATAGTTAACCCATAGAGATTCTTGCATACAGCAGGCACAGCCTCATTGAGCGCTTTAGCGCCCAGGCTGCCACCAATCACCAGCATACGCAACGGCGAATGGGTTTCTTTTTTCGGCGCGATTGCCACAATATCCCGGCGCACCGGATTACCCACCGTCATGCATTTGCTCGCTGCACTGCCAAACCCACCTCTGGCATTATCGAAGCCCAGTAAAATGCGCTTTGCCAGTTTACCCAGCATACGGTTCGTCATACCTGCGGCCGCATTCTGCTCATGCACGATTAAAGGAATTCCCCGTAACCACGCAGCAACACCACCCGGTCCGCTGGCATAACCGCCAAAGCCAATGACCACATCAGGCTTGAGTGAGGAAATCAGTTTTCCGGCTTCTGCCATGCCTTTCATCAGCGCCATAAATCCGCTGGCTCTGGCTGATAACCCTTTACCCCGTAACCCTTTCACGTGGATAAAATGGATGGGGAATCCGTTTTCAGGCACAACCTGCGCTTCCATCCGTTCTGCGGTGCCCAGCCAGTGCACATCCCAGCCATCTGCTTTCAGCGCATGTGCAACGGCAAGTCCGGGAAACACGTGTCCGCCGGTACCGCCAGCCATGATAAGACAGCGCTTAGTCATTCAACGCCCCCTTTTCTACTTCTTCTAACATGGCTCTGATATCTTCTTTACTCTTTTGTTCCGGTTGTTCACCGTCTTCAGCTGCAGAGGAAACCGGAGCCGGCTTCTTCTTACGTTTATCTTTCCGGCCGATAGCCTGAACACCGTCGACCCGCAATTCAAAATCTATCCGCAGCAACATGGCCACCGACACCATCATCACTATCAGGCTGGTACCGCCATAACTGATAAGTGGCAGTGTTAAACCTTTCGTGGGCAAAATGCCGGCACTGGCACCAACGTTTACGGCGGTCTGGAAGCTCAGCCAGATCCCGATGCTGTAAGCCAGATATCCTTCGAAAGGCCGTTGCTTAGCCAGCGCGTGATTACCGATTTTCAGGGCACGGACAACGAGGAAAAGAATGAGTCCCAGCACAATCAGCACACCGGTGAAGCCCAGTTCTTCGGCCAATATTGCCATAATAAAATCGGAGTGAGCCTGAGTCAGAAACTCCAGCTTCTGATAACTGTTGCCCAGCCCCTGTCCGAACCAGCTGCCCCGGCCATAGGCCATTAACGACTGAGTAAGCTGATAGCCGCTGCCAAAGGGGTCTGCCCAGGGGTCAAGAAAAGACGTGACCCGCCGCATGCGGTATTCTTCGAACACGATCAGGAACACGATGGCCAGTAAGCCAACAAACACAATGGCAAAGAACTGCCAGAGCCGTGCGCCCACCAAAAATAACAGTCCCATTGTGGTGGTGAACATCACCACCGCAGTACCGAAATCAGGCTGTAGCAGCAGTAAGCAGGCGAGTACAAAGAACACCACCAGCGGCTTAATAAAGCCTTTGATATTTTCTGTCACTTCTTCATAACGGCGCACCAGATAACCGGCCAGATAAGTAAAGAAGAACAGCTTGGCAGGTTCCGCCGGTTGTAAGGTCAGCGGCCCTATTACAATCCAGCGGGTACTACCGTTAATAGAGCGCCCCATCACCAGCACCGCCAGCAGCATCACAATGGCAGCCAGCAATAACCAGGGATTGATCACACGCCAGAAACTCATGGGCACCTGCAGCACCACACCGGCAGACAAGATGGCGACAAGAAGATAAATGCCGTGACGGATGGAAAAATAAAAGGGATTACCGTACAAACGGTCAGCCACGGGCATGGAAGCGGAGGTCACAATCACCAGCCCCAGTGTTGCCAGCGCCAGTGCCACCAGAATCAGACCGGCATCATAAGGTGACGCGGACTTTGCCGCACCGTGACGCTGAGAGAAAATCTCAGATAATTTAGTGCCTGTTTGCTCAGACGCTGCTGTACTCATTTACCGGATACTCCGTGAACCGCTTCAGCAAAAACCCGTGCCCGGTGAGCATAATTATCAAACATATCGATACTGGCACAGGCCGGAGACAACAGCACCATATCGCCGGGCTCAGCCTGTTGAGCTGCCAGTTGAACCGCAGAAGGTAAATCGGGTAAATAATGTGCCCCCGGGATCAGGTCGCTGATTTGTCTGCCATCTTTTCCGATGGTAAGCACCAAATCCACATACTGCAGCAAGGGTTCCCTGAGTACGGACAAATCAGCCCCTTTGCCATCTCCGCCGGCAATTAAAATCAGTTTTCCGGTTTTATCCCGGCCCAGTCCTTCCAGAGCCGCCAGCGTGGCGCCGGCATTTGTCGCTTTAGAGTCGTCAATCCAGCGTACGCCTTGTGTATTGGCGATTTCCACACAGCGGTGGGGAGCCGGCTCAAAGGTCTTTACTCCGTCGCAGGCGGTTTCAATACTCACGCCGGCAACAAGCGCCATTGCCAGTGCGGCCTGAATATTCAGCACGTTGTGTGTACCTACCAGCTTTACTTCACTCATAGGCAAAACAGCTTTGCCCTGCCATGTAATCGCCTGATTAACAAAGCCGAAGCCGGTTTTACATTCGCTGGCCTGGTAGAGTGTCGTTTCAGCAACGTGAGACTGAGGAATGGTTTCCGGATGTCCCTGCCAGATAACAGCATGCTGACAATGCGCAAAAATACGCTGCTTCGCGTTTGCATATGCTGCCATGGTGCCATGCCGGTCAAGGTGGTCATCACTCACGTTCAGAATCGTGGCGGCGAGTAAATTTAAAGATGATGTGGTTTCAAGCTGGAAGCTGGACAACTCCAGCACCATATAATCAAATCCTTCACCAATGGTGTCCAGTACCGGACGGCCAACATTGCCGGCAGCACAGGCCTTCAGTCCGGCCTGATGAAGAATATGTGTAAGCAGAAGCGTGACGGTGGTTTTTCCGTTTGAACCGGTAATGCCGAAAGCCGGCGTGCGCGACAATCGTGCAAACAGCTCGATATCACCAATGACTTCCACACCGGACAGCGCAGCACTTTTCACCGACGGATGGGACGGCGAAATCCCCGGACTGAGCACGAGGGTATCGACATTTTCCCAGTATCCCGGCGGCACTTCACCGGCGGTGACAGGAACAGAGATATTGTCAGGTACTCTGGCGTCCGGTCTGGTATCCCAGACTTTCACCGACGCACCGGTTTCTGTTAAAAAGCGCACAACAGACTGACCGGTCATTCCCAGACCGGCCACGACAACATGTTGTGATGCCAGCAATTCGTTCATAAATCAGCGCAGCTTCAGTGTAGCCAGTCCCACCAGCACCAGAATCAGAGAAATGATCCAGAACCGCACAATCACGCGGGGTTCCGGCCAGCCTTTGAGTTCGAAATGATGGTGGATGGGTGCCATGCGGAAAATACGTTTTCCACGTAACTTAAATGAGCCGACCTGGAGGATCACCGATACGGTCTCCATCACAAAAACACCGCCCATGATGATGAGCACGATTTCCTGACGTACCAGGACTGCCAGAATACCCAGCGTGCCGCCGAGAGCCAGTGAACCCACATCGCCCATAAATACCTGAGCCGGATAAGTGTTAAACCATAAAAAGCCCAGACCGGCGCCCACTATCGCGGTACATACAATAACCAGCTCGCTGGTCAGCGGGATGTGAGGAATGTTCAGATAAGTCGCGAAGTTCACATTACCGGTGACGTAGGCAAAAATGGAGAGTGCACCGGCAACCAATATGGTGGGTACAATAGCCAGTCCGTCCAGCCCGTCCGTGAGGTTGACAGCATTCGATGTGCCTACGAGCGCAAAATACACGACCACCAGATAAAACAGACCCAGTTGCGGCATAACTTCTTTGAAAAAAGGCACCAGCAAAGAGGTTTCAGCGGCGAGGTTTGCACTGCTGTACAGGTAAAACGCCACACCCAGTGCAATGACTGACTGCCAGAAGTATTTCCAGCGGGCAATTAACCCTTTGGAGTCTTTACGCACCACTTTGCGGTAATCATCAACAAAGCCGATGATGCCGTAGCCAATCACTACGGCCAGAGTTACCAGCACATAACGGTTGGTTAAATCTGCCCATAACAATACGCTGACCACAATCGCCGATAAGATGAGCAGTCCGCCCATAGTCGGCGTGCCCGCTTTTGAAAGGTGACTTTGCGGCCCGTCGTCACGTACGGTCTGACCGATTTGCAGACGCTGCAACCACCGAATCATTTTCGGTCCGATAACAATCGCAATCACCAGTGCCGTCAGGGTACTTAAAATTGCCCTGAGCGTCAGATAGGAAAATACGAAGAATCCCGGTTCAAACTGTTTAAGCCAGTCGGCCAGCCATATCAACATGCAATGCGCTCCCGACGGCGTTCAAACTTTCCCAGGCGGGATACCTCAATGGCCTCCACTACCCGTTCCATCCGCGAGCTGCGCGAACCTTTAACCAGCACGGAAATATCCCGTTGATCGGCCATCAGCACACTGCTCAATGTTTCCATCAGCGCTTCCACACTGGTGAAATGAAATCCCTGCTTACCATATACAGCACTGGCGCTCTGGCTCAGTACACCCAGAGTGAAGAGGTAATCAATGCCCTTTTGCTGTGCGTACTCACCTACCTGCTCATGGTAAAAGCGGGCTTTTTCACCCAGCTCCGCCATGTCACCAAGGATCAGAACCCGTAAACCGGAGAATGTGGACAGCGTATCAATAGCCGCATTCACCGACGCCACATTGGCGTTATAAGTATCATCCAGCAAGCGGAAATGGTCAGACAGCGCTTTTACATTAAGACGCCCTTTCACCTGCGCCATGTTCAGCAGTCCGGTACGTACGTCTTCCAGGGTCGCTCCCACCTGCATGGCCAGCGCGGCCGCTACGAGTGCGTTACCCACATTATGAATACCGGGGATGCGTAATTGGATGCCGGTTTGCCCCTGCGGGGTGACCATGTTGAATTCAGCACAGCCGTCGAGTCCGACGGTGATGTCTTCTGCTGTATAATCCGACTGATTTTGCTGTTGGGGTGAGAAAGTAAGTACATTGTTGTACTTCAGTTTGCCCAACCAGAACTCTGCGAACTGACTGTCAGCATTGACGATAGCCACGCCCTGTTCGTTCAGCCCTTTAAAAATTTCGCTTTTTGCACGGGCAACACCTAACAGACTGCCAAATCCTTCCAGATGAGAAGCGGCGGCATTGACAATGGTCGCCACATCCGGCTTCACCAGTTCGGTGGTGTACGCAATTTCCCCAAGGTGATTAGCACCCAGTTCCATTACTGCGTAATCATGGCCTTCTTCCAGACGTAATAATGTCAGCGGCACACCGATGTCATTATTGAAGTTACCCGCTGTTGCCAGCACATTGCCGCGGCGTGCCAGAATTGCCGCAGTCATCTCTTTTACGGTGGTTTTGCCGCTGCTGCCTGTCACGGCAATAGTTTTTGGTGCGACCTGCGCTTTTACCGCAGCACCCAGTAAACCCAGAGCAAGTTTCGTGTCTTCTACCTGAATGACAGGCAAAGCAGTATTCACCGGTTCGCTGGCTATTATTGCACTGGCACCGGCCTGTTCCGCCGAAGCAATAAAACGGTGACCATTAAAATTTTCGCCGCTTAAGGCAATGTACACATCACCTTCTTTCAGCGTACGGGTATCTGTACTTACCCCGTTTACGTCCCGGTCTTCCCCTGTAAGGGTGCCTTTCACTTTACCGGCAATCCAGGACAGCGTGGTCAGAATCATTAGCTGTACTCCCTTTGCAGCCGCGCTACCACGGCCCGCTCGTTATAATTTTTCTTTTGTTCACCGATGATCTGATAATCTTCATGGCCTTTACCCGCCACGAGGATCAAATCCTCCGGTGCTGCCTTTTCCAGGCAGTGGCGAATGGCCTTTTCTCTGTCCGGCTCATCCACCGCACGTTGTGGCTGTGTCAGTCCTTCACGGATATCACGGGCGATATCTTCCGGCGCTTCTGAACGGCTGTTATCGGTAGTGATGACAAGATGATCGGCTACAGCCTCAGCGGCCTGTCCCATAAGAGGACGCTTGCCTTTATCACGGTCGCCGCCACATCCGAAAACACACCACACATCCCCCGGGGTATGCGCTCTTGTGCTTTGTAACGCCTTTTCCAGCGCATCCGGAGTATGGGCATAGTCCACAATGACATTCGCATGCGCGGTAAAAGGAAATACTTCCATTCTTCCGGCTACCGGAGAAACCTGTGGTAACAACGCCACCACTTCTTCAAAACGAAGCCCCTGCACCAGCATCACTGAAATCACAGCCAGCAGGTTGTGCACGTTGAACGCTCCCAGAAGCGGCACCTGAATATCCCGGCTTCCCCAGCTTGATACCAGTCTGAACTGACACCCGTCCGGATGATATTTCACATTTGTGGCCAAACAATGGCGATCTTCTGACTTTTGCGCTGCCAATTCCGACATGCCGTACCACACAGTGGTAACACAGGAGGGCTTGTTGGTATGCCAGCGGTCGCTTTCAGGATCATCGGCATTCAGTACTACTGTGCTGACGCCCGGCAGTTGCATAGCCAGACGCTTGGCCGCACCGTAATCTTCCATGGTGCCGTGATAGTCAAGATGGTCTCTCGACAGGTTGGTAAACACCACAATATCCGTTTTGATTTGACTGAGCCTTCCCTGCACCAGGGCATGAGAAGACGCTTCAAATGCCACTTGCCGCGCGTTTTGTTGCACAAACTCTGCCAATAAATACTGCATGCGGATAGCGTCAGGGGTGGTATTGCCGGCAGGTGTGGGTTCCCACTCTGTATCTGCCCCCTGAAACAGCCCTGCACCCAGCGTCCCTACTGCTGCACAGCGTGTTCCGCCGGCGGTAGTAAGTTGGGATAACATTTGCACGACGGAGGTTTTTCCGTTGGTACCGGTGACAGCAACAGATTGCATTTTGGTGGCGGGATAGTCGTAAAACGCCCCGGCCAGTGATGACAGGATGTCTGTTAATTCATACAGATGAACAATAATAGTGGTGCCACGCATTTCCATGCGGCCGTGCTCCCGCACTTTTTCGGTTTGCGCAAGAATGGCTTTGGCACCGAGACTGATAGCCTGCGGAATAAATTCACGGCCATCCATGCTATGTCCCTTTACTGCTACAAAGGCCAGTTTCGGGGTAACCCGACGGCTATCCAGCGTCAGCCCCTGAATGCGGACATCCGGCGCTGTAATACCGAACTTTGCCAGCAACACGCTTAAACTTTGTTCAAATGCATTAACTACCATTGCGCCCTCCGTTCAGCCACTTCGTAGACGTGACCTGTTTGTCGTCCGGGGCAATATTCAGCAGTTGCAGGGCACCGCCCATAATTTCAGAAAACACCGGCGCCGCTGTATCTCCGGCATGGTAAAGATCACCACCGGGTTCATTGATCAGTACAACCGTAACGATTTGCGGGTCAGATAAAGGGGCCACACCGGCGAAAATATTCACGTACTCGTCGCCGTAACCACCGGCGACAGCTTTACGGCTCGTACCGGTTTTTCCGCCCACACGATAACCCGGCACTGCGGCTTTTGTGGCTGTACCGCCACGCTGCACAACGCTCTCCATCATTTCAAGCACGGCACGGGCATTCTTTTCAGACACCACCCGCTGAGGTTCCGGTTTGTATCCGGTAGACTGAGGCTGCTTAACAATATTCAGCGGCATGCTGACACCGCCGTTGGCCAGAGTGGCATACATCCGCGCAAGCTGTGCGGTAGTTACAGATATACCGTAACCGAAGGATAAGGTAGCCAGTTCGAAATCAGACCAACGGCTGCGCTCATGGAAAAGACCGTTACTTTCACCCGGCATGTTGGTACCGGTATCACTCATCAGTCCCATGTTGTAATAGGTATCGAGCAAAAATGGTTTCGGTACACCCAGTGCCAGACGGGAGGTCCCCATATTTGACGAATGCTGAATAATTTCTTCTAAGGTGAGTTTGCCGTAGTTACGGGCATCTTTTACCAGACTGCCGCCCAGACGCATCCAGCCCGGGTTGGTATTTACAATATCACCCACTTTTACACTGCCGAATTCCAGCGCTGACAGCACTGCCAGCGGCTTCAGCGATGAACCGGGTTCAAAGGCATCGGTCAGCACACGGTTACGCATCCGGTGGGGAGACACATCGCTGCGATCGTTGGGGTTAAAAGAAGGGGCATTGACCATGGCCAGCACATCACCGGTGTGGGCATCGAGCACAATAGCGGAAGCAGAAGCAGCCTGGTAGTAAAGCATCGCTTCTTTGATTTCACGGTAGGCCAGTGCCTGAATCCGCTGATCGATTGTCAGCTTCAGATTCCCCGCTTCCTCTCCGTCAGTGGATTTCAGAATTTCCACCTGGCGGCCCTTGGCATCACGGCGGATAACCTTTGAGCCCGGTGTGCCGGTTAACCAGTCATCATAAAGCCGTTCCAGACCTTCCAGACCGGAGTCGTCCACATCGGTGATACCAATCAGTTGCGCTGTCACTTCGCCATTAGGATAGTAACGACGGCTTTCACGGCGCAGATAAATACCGGGGATATCCAGTTTGGCAACATAATCCGCCATGGCCGGAGACACCTGACGTTGCAGATAAACAAACCGGCGTTTGGGATTTTGTACTTTGCTGCGTAAGTCCTCTACATCGCGGCCCAGCACATCGGCAAGCGCTTCCCAGCGTTCAAACTGCTCCAGTCCGCCCTGTTCGTGGATAATTTTCGGGTCGGCATAAATAGCACGCACCGGCACACTGACAGCCAGTTCTACGCCATTGCGATCGGTAATGATTCCGCGGTATGCCGGCATATCTTTGGTACGCATGGTACGGTTATCGCCCTGAGCAATCAGGTTATCCGGAGCAATGACCTGAATGTAGGCGGCGCGGACGCCAAGCCCGGCGAACACCAGCATGACAATGGCAATGACCAGTACAAAGCGCCATTGCACCGGTGACGGGGTCACATTCTGTCTGGCACCACGTTTCACTTTTTTGGCAGGGAGTGCAAATATGCTCATTTCAGTCTTACCACCACTTCCTGATCGGCGGTTGGCCGGTACATATCTAATTGCTTTTCCACTTCGTTTTCAATGCGGTTGTGTTCTGTCAGTGCCCGTTGTTCCAGCACTAAATTTCGCCACTCCACATCGAGATCATCTTTCTGCTGCATGAGTGTTTCCATGGCGATATTTTGCTGACGGTTCAGGTGACTGCCGAGCACCACAGCCATGGCACTGGTTACAACCATTAAATACAACAAAACCCGCAACTTGTTGCGGGTCAAATCTGAGACCAGAATCAGTATTAAACTGAAGTTTGTCGGAGACGTCGTCCGTGAATTCTGCCGGTCCGTCATAGTTTTTCGGCCACCCGTAATACAGAACTCCGGGAGCGCACATTCTGTGCAATCTCCTCTTTGGTCGGCTTGATCGCCTTGCTCAGCGCCCTGAGAACTTTGTCGGCATCAATCTCAGCTTGTGTTACCGGTAAGTTAGCCGGTACTACTTTTCCGCGACTCTGATCTTTAATGAAACGTTTAACCAGGCGATCTTCCAGAGAATGGAAAGAAATCACAGCCAGACGGCCATCTTTCGCCAGTACATCCACAGCCGCTTTTAACCCCACCCGCAGTTGTTCCAGCTCCGCATTAATGTAAATACGGATCCCCTGGAAAGCGCGTGTAGCAGGATGCTTGAATTTGTCTTTTACCGGCACCGCTTTATCAATAAGCTCAGCCAGTTGAGCGGTACGTGTAAGAGGCGTTGTTTGACGGGTTTCCACGATGGCATGGGCGATACGTTTGCCAAACTTCTCTTCGCCGAATTCTTTTATTACTTGGGTGATATCCTGCTCATCAGCTTCTGCCAGCCACTGGGCAGCACTCTGGCCACGGCTGGTGTCCATGCGCATATCCAGCGGACCATCTTTCATAAAGCTGAAACCACGCTCAGCATCATCGAGCTGTGGAGAAGAAACACCCAGATCCATCAGCACACCGTCGATCTTGCCCGTCAGAGACATTTCGCTGATAACACGGGCCATCTCGCCAAAGGGTTCATGAACAATGGTAAAGCGTTTGTCATCTGCAAAACGCTGTGCAGCTTCAATCGCCTGAGGATCACGGTCAAACGCGATCAGGCGGCCTTCAGCACCAAGGTTTTCGAGGATTTTGCCGGAATGTCCGCCGCGACCGAATGTGGCATCAATATAAATGCCGTCCGGTTTAATCGCCAGTGCGTCAATACATTCATTAAGCAACACCGAAACATGACTGAATGGGGTGTTGCTCATAGTGAAAATTCCTGCAGGCGGTCAGTAAGCTCAAATGCACCATCACGCTCGGTTTCCATGTCTGCATCAATTTGTTTAGCCCAAATATCAGCATCCCATATTTCAAATTTGTTAAGCTGTCCGACGAGCATGACTTCTTTGGAGAGATTGGCGTGTTGGCGCAAAGGCGCGGATAAGAGAAAACGGCCGCTCTTGTCCATGTCACCTTCGGTGGCATAACCAAGTAGCAGCCGCTGCATCCGGCGTTCAGCCGGAACCATACTGGAGAACTTACTCAGTTTGAGTTCGATCTCCTCCCATTCGGGAAGTGGGTAAAGTAGCAAACAGCTTTGCTGTGTATCGATTGTGCAGACCAGTTGTCCGTTACAATCATCCAGAAGTGACTGACGGTATTTTGTTGGTATAGCCAGTCTACCTTTGGGATCCAGATTGATTGCATTAGCGCCGCGGAACATTCCCCTAGCCTTTTATATTTTTGTGCTCTTGTTGTTCTTGTTTTCTGAGTACCAATCTGCAATTCGTTGATGACTCGATCCACAATTCGCCACATTTACCCACTTGCTAGACAGTTTGGTCTCTACTTTCCCCACTGTCAAGGAAAAACAGGGCTAAAACCCACGTAAACACTGGGCTGAAGCCTGTTTTTATATACAGTTGTTTATGTAAAGCCCATGAAAAGATTAAAAAAGAATCAGAATGGATACGTGAAAAGTTTTTAAAAAAAATTACCGGCAACGAAAAAAGCCCCGCAGGACGGGGGCTTGAAAGCGATCAAAAGGCAGGATTTAGATCGGTTTTTCCGGTGACCAGCCCCGTAATACGGTGGCCTTATTGTAGGATTGACGTTGCTGTTCACTGAGTGCGTGTTGCCAGTTCACTCTGTCTGAGCCGGCAGCACCCTCTCCCGTATTCCCGCCGGTTTCATAACGGCTGGTTTGTTCCTTCGACGGATCCCCCCAGTTGTGCCAGCCGGCCGGATGGATATGCCCGTCCAGATGACTGTTCATCACAGCCGTTGCCGCAAACTGCCGCCAGGGCCGTCCCAGATACACGTTTTCAACACCCTCAGGTGCAGTAAAGTGGCTGTTATCAAACACCAGTCCGAAAGGCTGCTCCTGTGGTGTGGACGCAGCGGTCACATAGGTATTGCTTATCAGCGAGCGGATTTCACAACCACTGAACAATGCCGTTCCTTCACCAAAGATAAAATCCACTGAGCCGCTTATCATACTGTTTTCAAAGTAGCTTCTGTGGCCCTCACCGGCGACATAAAGGGTATCCTGGTAACCTTCAATACTGACGTTATAAAACGCCGCCCTGTCAGCCTCTACATGCAGGGCAACGGCCTGCCCCACCGGCCCGGCAGTGTTACGGATAGTCAGGTTGGCAGCGGTAAAGTCGTTGCCGGCCACGCGTACCGTGTAGGTATGGAAGGTGCTGTTTCTGCCTTTCGCCAGTTTATCAAAATGGTCATCCATAGTGATAATTGTGCCTTCCCTGCTTTCGCCAATCATTTTGATACGGGTGTTCCAGGCAAATACGTTGACCTTCTCTTTATAAACCCCGTTTTTAATAAACACGGTGACGTCTGTCCAGGGAAAGGCTTTGGCAGCGTAGATGGCATCCTGAACGGAGGTATAATTACCGGAACCGTCAGCGGCAACGGTCAGTCTCGTTTCATAAGACTGTGCAGACGCTGAAATGCTGATAACAAATAAGATAAGACTGATAAATCGCATGTTTGCTCCTTAAATAATAAAAGCAGGCAACCTCAGAATGTGCGGAGCATGTTTAAACATTGACCTTTCCGTCTGAACAACGTTCAGGCTCCGGCATTCCATTATTTATCAATGCCGCTTGATTACTCACTTTTATAAAACAATGAGACAACGAATGCCACCGGTAGCAAAACGGTGTTAATCTGTTTAAACAAAAAAACCGGAACGCTGCACGCCCCGGTTTAAGCAGGAAAAAATTATTGATAGATCAGAAGCGCCAACTGGCCGATGCCGTTATAGTATCGGTGAAGGAATCTCCGGTAGACAGATCTGTCCCGGCTCCCAAGCTGACAGCTAATGCATCGCTAAACCAGTAGTTAACTGAAAGACCGGCGAAATCATAGCTCCTGTACCCTAAATCCCGGTGGGTATAATCCAGTTCCAGGCTCAGTTGCGGACTGAAGAAGTACTGGGCTCCGGCTTCTATTAAATCATTGCTGTCGATATACCATGCCAGATCGAAATCCCACCCTGCCCCGTCAGTAATATCTGTATAACGGGTGTAGAGCCCTCCGGTAAAGTCAGTTTCGGTGTTCGTCACACCCTGAAGCTGGATTACGCCATTCACGTCGACTGGCACAAAGACGCGGCCTTCTGCGTGATAATATGTCAGCGACACACCTGCCTGCCATTTATCATTAATAAAGTAACCGGCTTGCGTTACCAGCTGGCTGACTTCGGAAGAATAACCACGTGACTTATCGTAATTTAAGTCAGCAGAGAATACCCAGTCACCGGTGTAATAATCACCGCCAATACTGTACAAATGGAACGCATCAGTATTTGCATATCCGGCTCTTATAGTATTAATACGTTGCAAATAAGGCGCTATCTGCAAGGGGTCACTACGGGTATCAATATTATCCAGATAGCGGGAGTACTGCACACCGAAGATATCGCCACCATACAGGTTGGTATCAGCATAACCGGCTGAGATTTCATTTTGTGCAGCCATCGCGGAAAACGGAAGTGCCAGAGTGGCGATGATTAGAGAAGAAAATTTGAATTGCATGACGAATCCTTATCGTTGTTTACCTCATTTCCGACGCTCAGTATAGATATTGAAACTGAACGCCGGATGAACCGTTCCTTAAGCCTGTGCTTCCTGATTGTGGCGTCCCATGGCAAGCACCAGTTCAACTCCGTTGATTTTGTCCTCGCTGTGGTGATTCACATACAATAATGTACTTTCCTTGCCTGCGGCGATAATGCCAAGCAGTGCCAGTACTTTCAGTCGGTTAATTTCATCCAGGCCGTTACATGGCTCATCAAGAATTAACAGTGTGGGATGTTTCACCATCGCCCGCAGAATAAGTAAAAGCCGTTGATCACCGAAAGACAAAGACTGGAAAGGTTCATTAGCTCTGTGTGCCATACCAGCCAGTGCGAGCCATTCACGGGCCAGTTGTTTTTGTCTGATATCGGGTTGTTCGTATAGCCCGATACTGTCGTAAAAGCCGGACAATACCACATGTAATACACTGCAATTGACACGGTACTGAAGATGAAAACTGTTAGACACTAACCCGATATGCTGCTTGATATCCCAGATGCTTTCACCACTGCCCCGCTTGTAACCGAATACTGTCAGTTCATTGGTGTAACAGTGAGGATCGTCGCCGGTAATCATGTTTAGCAGACAGGTTTTACCTGAACCGTTAGGGCCTGTAACCTGCCAGTGCTCCCCGCGGTAAATCTGCCAGTTCAGACCCGAGAAAATAACGCGGTTGTCGTAACTCACTTTGCCGTTAACCAGCTTCACCAGCACATTATCAGCTTCAGCCATTTGCGGCGAATACCGTGTATCGTCTTTTTCCGGCAAGGTGAGAGATGTATTCTCCATGTGCAGCAATTGTTTAAGGTGAGCTAAATCGCTTTGCTCAACTCCGCCGCCCTCTGACTGCCAGGACAACTGCCCTTGCTGCATCAGCCAGAGTTGTCTGACGAAAGACGGGATCTCACTGAGCCTGTTCAGCGCCATCACGATGGTGCAGCGGTGTTGAATACTTTGCAGGTGCTGCTGCAAAAACTCGCAGGATGCGGTATCAAGGCCATCCATAGGTTCATCAAGCACCAGCACATCAGGTGAAGCTAACAGGGTGCGAACCAGCAGTACTTTCCGGGTTTCACCGGTGGATAACCCCAAAAAGGCGTTATCAAGAAAATGGGTCATCCGCAGGCCGTTCGTCAGCAGAGTGAATGCCTCCCCGCAATCAGCCATATTGATCTGGCGTAAAATAACTTCCCTGGCTGTGCTGGGCACAGGAATGACATCAAGAATGTCCGCGTCATCCTTTTTCTTTTCCTGAGCAATCAATGCCTGCTGCTGTGCAGTACTGACCCACCCAGTCTTACAGGTCAGGCGTCTTTCACCACTGACCACCTCGCCCTCTCCGGCCAGCATGGCCGCCAGTGCCGATTTACCACTGCCGTTTTTGCCGGTTATGGCAAGATGCCGGCCTTCAGTCAGTGCCGCATTTACCGGGCCAAAGGTAAAATCCGGTGCCAGTGACACCGCACAGTGTTGTAATTCAATCATGATCCCTCCTCAGGCGACTGATGGTAATCAAACACCCCGGATAAAAAAAGAATAGTGCGACAGTGCATTGTTTTATTGCGTTTTTCCGGCACTCTGGAATAATGCGCCGTCCCGGCAACATGATCGTTCTGACACACTCTGTTTGTTGCCTGAAAGACATCAAAATCATTGTAACAATGTGATGGCCAACCCGGAATTTGCTGGTTGTTGTGCACGTAGTGTGGAGCAAGAATAGTAATGAATCCCTGTATACAATGTGGTGCCTGCTGCGCCACGTTTCGTGTATCGTTTTACTGGGCAGAATCTGACCCGTTTACCGGTGGTAGCGTACCGCCGGAACTGACTGAAAAGATCTCCCCTTCCCTGGTCGCAATGAAGGGCACAAACCAACCATCTCCGCGGTGTGTGGCCCTGGAAGGTGACATAGGTGGCAATATCGGCTGCTCTATTTATGAAAAACGCTCGTCCACCTGCAGAGAGTTTGATTACGGCACCGTAGACTGTATGAAAGCCAGGATGAAACACGGTATCACCGGCGATATTATCCCCTTTGTTGCGGCCTGAGAATTCACACCGCAAAAAAGATACAAAAAAAGCGGGCAATGCCCGCTTTTTAGTTTTCTGAACAAATTATTTATGCATTTTCAGCTGGCTGTGCGGCCGCCTGTGCTGCTTCACCGGTAATTTGCATGCTGGCAATCGGATTCGCCGTGTCGTTAGACAGTTCAACCAGACGGTTCAGCTGACCCAGTGACATCATCACTGCATACAGTGCACCCAGGAAACCTTGCTTATGCAATTCCAGTACTTTCTCTTCCGGCAGTTCCATCAGACGTTTTTCGTTGATGCTGTACATACCGGTCACGTTGCGCTGCTGACCGTCTTTGTAAGTCAGGCGAATTTGAATGGCGTCCAGTAATTCCAGTTCAACCACTTTCTGAATGAAGCGTTGAGTCAGCATTTCACTGTTTGCCAGGTCACCTAAGAATTTCTGACGGTTATCAAGAAACTCAGAAGGAGAACCGTCTTCTTTAAATAACGGCTGACCTTCTTCTTTACCTACCAGTTCACTTTCTTCATCAATGTAAACGCCCAGCTTTTCACCTTCAGGACGAACATCGAAAGGATAACGCAGAATGTTCATTGGTACGTGAGGACCTTTCCACTTGTCTGTCGCCAGGAAAAGGTTCTGATTTTGTTCCATACCCAGCATGGCAACAGTGTGATAACGGTCGCTGTTAGGATCCTGAATAAATACGATTGGCATAGTAGACGCCAGTTGCGCGTATTCGCGGATAGACGCTGCAGATAAGTGTGTATTTTTTGCGAAAGCAAACGCGTTGTTCACCGCTATTTTTACATCTTTATGTTTTTCTTTATTCAGCGGGGTGTAGTTAATCGCCATAATTCTGTTCTCATTACGTTTATTGGTGGTAATCAACAAATGGAATTCGCCAGGGGAATTGCCCTATTGGTGAAAGCCTGCAGTCCCTGCGTACGCGACCACTAACAACTCTGGTCAATGGACTCACCAAACACAGATTAGGAGAGGATTACCACGAAGATTATTCTTGTAGCCTGCCACCGCATTCAATTGCCGGTAACAGGTCGACAGGCAGTATCCCGTATTTAAAGCGGGAAGTCACGCCCTGAAAACCATATCAAAATTTAAACTTTTATTACAAGCTTCTTTCGTTGACGTAACAACCCGGGATAAGCATTTCATTTTACCTGTTATTTCAGTGCATTTAGCTGGCGCAACGGGTGTGATGATTGTAGGCAATTTAAATATTTCGTAGGCTACATGATCACGATTGCTTAAGTTACCCGTTGCCGGAACGCTTGCAATTCACGAACACACACAACACAGATAATAATGAACGAAGGAAAATCCATGGGACGTTTAACTAAAAAGCCATTGTCGCTTCTCATACCGGCACTGTTACTGACCGGCAGCTATGCTGCACAGGCAGAATCCATTCCCCCGGTTTCTGCAGAAGCTGAGGCTATCGCACAGGAAACCATCATTGTGGATGGTCACATTGATGTTCCTTACCGCGTACACGCAAAATGGGAAGACGTGAGCGTTGCGACAGAAGGCGGCGACTTTGATTATCCCCGCGCGAAAAAAGGTGGTCTGACAGCACCGTTCATGTCTATTTATGTGCCGGCCAGCCTGGATAATTCCGACGAGTCTACAGCAGTTGCCCACCAGCTTATCGATCTGGTTGAAGCCATGGTCTACCGTTCACCGGAGAAATTTGCCATCGCAAAATCCGTGGCGGATGTAAAAGCCCAGTTTAAGAAAGGACTCATTTCTTTGCCCATGGGTATGGAAAACGGTTCACCGGTTCAGGGAAGCCTGGAAAATCTGAAAACGTTTTATGAGCGCGGTATCCGCTACATTACGCTGGCCCACTCGCTGTCTAACCATATATCTGACTCATCCTATGACCTGCGCCGTCAATGGCATGGCCTGAGCCCGTTCGGTAAGGAACTGGTAGCTGAAATGAACAACTTGGGGATCATGGTGGATATCTCTCATGTCTCCGATGATGCTTTTTATCAGGCAATTGAAATCAGCAAGGTACCGGTGATCGCTTCACACTCTTCTCTGCGTAAATACACGCCGGGATTTGAGCGTAATATGAACGACGATATGGTGAAAAAGCTGGGTGAAAATGGCGGCGTGATCATGATTAACTTTGGTTCCAGCTTTGTTTCAAAAGAAACCCAGGACTGGCGGAATAATCTGACTAAGCAGAAAAACAAACTTATCAAAGAAATGGGTGAAGACAGTGCAGAAGTCGCTGCTTTTGATGAAAAGTACCGCAAGGAAAACCCCTATCCGTATTCTACGCTGAGTCAGGTGCTGGACCACATTGACCATGTCGTAGAATTGATTGGTATTGACCATGTGGGTATCGGCTCAGATTTTGATGGTGTGGGTGATTCTCTGCCAACCGGTCTGAAAGATGTTTCCACCTACCCGAATCTGGTTCAGGGTATGCTGGATCGTGGCTACAGCCGCAAAGATATCGAAAAAGTACTCAGCGGCAACCTGCTTCGGGTATGGTCTGAAGTCGAAAAATACGCTGCAGCACACTAAGTTCTGATTGCAACTCATCACAGTGCCACGTTCTGTGGCACTGTCTCCCTTGCCATAATAAAACAGACGGCGTAATCTCTGATTATCTCAAACATCAGATAAAACGGAACTGATGTCATGGACGATATCATTTTAAACTTTATATTATCTGCGCTGACAGGCTTGCTTCTTATCCCGGTAAGACTCGTGACACAATCGGACTTTTACCTTACCTGCGCATTGTTCATAACAGCCAGTATCAGCCCGATACTTTTCCCCCTTGATACAGAGTACGGCAGAAACCTTAGTTTTTTCATCACTGCCATTTCAGGCCTGATATTTCAGTATCTCACTGGCCATTTATTAAAGCAAAAATCACAACTCTGACAGGCGGCAGTCTGCGGTAAACTGCACTGCTACAGCCAGACCATTTCTTACCGCTTTAACTTCAAATCGCCCGGCAGCATGATGCAAAGTGAGCCCTTCTGCCACATCGTCGCTCAGATGCTTTCTGATAAAGGCATCCAGTGTGATGTTTTTTGTTTCTCCCAGGTCCAGACCATATGCATGGCTTATCTCATGCACTCTTGCCGCGCCTTTCAGCACTAACTCTCCGGATTTAAAAGCCGACGGTTCCAACTGCGAAGTGTGGGAGAAAATACAATCGATGAAGGGCCGTAGTCCCGGACGGATAAGAATAAAGATATAATCCCCCGGCAGTAACAACGTTGATCCCCTTGGCGGAAAAACCGCATCACCACGGGTTATCATTGCCACCACCGCACCTTCAGGCAGTGCCAGTTCAGCCAGCGTCCGGTTAACAGCTTTGGCGGAATCTCCCAGCGTGTACTGAACAATGTCAGCGTTAACTTCGCCCAGAGCACTGATTTCCAGGGTGGCAGCCGGTGTTACCGGTGCCTTTTCAATCAGCTTCAGTTTCTTTGCCATCCACGGCAATGTTGAACCCTGCAAGGTAGCCGAAATCAATACAACGAAGAACACCACATTGAAAATGAGATAGGCCTGGGGAATTTCGAACAACAACGGAAAAATAGCCAGAATAATCGGCACCGATCCGCGAAGCCCCACCCATGATACCAACCCGATTTCCCGCTTGTTGAACCCAGCAAAGGCCAGAAACGGAGCAACCGCCAGCGGACGGGCGACGAAGATAAGAACAGCTGCAATGAGTAGTCCTTCCAGCCAGACCTTGAGGAGCGATGCAGGATTCACGAGCAATCCCAACATAACAAACATGCCGATTTGGCTGAGCCAGGCCAGACCGTCGTGAAACATAAAGGTAGCCCGTTTTAGTACAAACCGGCTATTACCGATAAAGACTCCGGCGATGAAAGTTGCCAGAAACCCACTCCCGCCCAGACTGGCAGATATACCAAACGTAAGAAAACCGCATATTGCGACAAGAACAGGATAAAGCCCTGCTGCACTCAGTGTGATACGGTTGATGAGTTTTACTGCAGCCCAGCCTACGCCAAGCCCGACAAAGGTACCAATGCCCATTTGCTGAATAAACAGCTGCGCCAGATCCCACCCCGGCTTCATCTGACTGGTGAGCAGCTCAAGTATGCCCACGGTAAGGAAAATCGCCATGGGATCGTTGGAAGCACTTTCAATTTCCAGCGTAGCTTTCAGGCGCGGACTGATATGCACACCGGCGTTCCGCAAAATAGAGAATACTGCGGCAGCATCGGTAGAACCGACGATAGCCCCGATAAGCAATCCCACCATAGGTGGTACACCCAGAATAAAGGCTGCTGCGTAACCGGTTATCCCAGCCGTTATGGCTACTCCGAAGGTGGCCAGAAATGAAGCCGGTTTCCACACCAGCTTGATAGAAGAAAAAGAAGTTTGCAGCCCGCCATCGAAGAGGATCATAGCCAGCGCCAGTGTACCCAGCGCATGTGCTGTGCTGGCATCATCGAATGCCAGTCCCAGTCCGTCTTCTCCTGCCAGCATGCCTACCAGTAAGAACAGTACCAGCAGAGGTAAACCCAGCCTTGGGGACAGTTTGCTGGACAGAATACCGACAAACAGCAATACAGCCGCTATAAGGATCTGGTAATCGATGGCGAACATAGGTTTCCTTTTTACAGGTTATTTCCGTTTCAGTAAGAGTCTGCAAGTTACCTGAAGTTGCAGACTCTGTTCGTGGCGACGCTCAGGGTATGTGCGCCAGTGATTCTCTCACCTCCTCTGCGGTGGGGCGCAGTTGCTTTAACCCTTTCTTTTCACGCCGCTTTCCAAGGTAATACAAAATAGGCGATGCTATAAAAATAGAGGAACTGGTACCAATTACGATGCCAAAAAGCATGGGTAGCGCAAAACTCGCGACAGACGCCCCGCCGGCCAGCCCCATAGGCAATAAAGCCAGAAATGTAGTCATTGATGTGAACAATGTTCTGGACAAGGTCGCAGAGATACTGCGGTTAAGTACTTCAATAATGGGTTTATCCGGTGTAGCCCGGAATCCTTCCCGGATGCGGTCGAACACCACGACCTTATCATTGATAGAATAGCCGATGAGGGCCAGCAATGCTGCTACTGCCGTGAGGTTAAATTCCAGTCCGGTGAGCGCAAAGAAACCGATGGTCTTTGTCAGATCAAGCGCAATCGTCGCCGTTGCTGCCAGTGCAAAATGTGATTCAAACCGCAACCACAAATACAGCAGAATTCCCCCTCCGGCAATTAGCACAGCCAGCACAGAAGCATCAGCAAAACCGCCGCTGACCTTCGCACCAACCATGTCCACACGGGGGAAGGTTGCCTGGTCATCCAGTGTGGTTACTGCAGATTTCACCTGATAAACCTGCTGACTTTGCAATGCAGCCTGTTCAACCGGAGTGTCCGCTGTTGCCTGAGGGACGCGGATAAGATAATCACCTTCTCTGCCAAACTCCTGAATGCTGGCGCCTTCAATGTTGCCGTCTGTCAGAGCATTGCGCAGTTGTTCCACCTGCACGTTATGGCTTTTCACTTCCACCAGTGTGCCACCGGTGAAATCAACGCCATAATGTAATCCCGGGCTGAAAAACAGCACCACGGAAGCCACCGACAATACAGCAGACGTAATTAAGCCTGCCACACGGCCTTTCAGGAAGTTCAGCGGCCTCTTATCTGTCCGCGACAACCAGCGGAATCCCGGGAAATGGAGTATGTCTCTTTCACGGCGTCTGATAGCAAACAACATTAACAGGCGGGTTACCGCAATGGCCGTGAACATGGACGTAAACAGGCCAATTCCGATAGTAATCGCAAAACCTTTTACCGGCCCGCTGCCAAACATAAATAGCAGACTCACGGCAATCAGGGTTGTCAGGCTGGAATCAAGAATGGTTGACCAGGCTTTGTCAAAACCGGCGCGGATTGCCGCCCCGGCGACACGCCCTTTCAAAGACTCTTCTTTGATACGTTCGTTTATCAGAATATTGGCATCTACTGCCATACCCAGAGTAAGAATGATGCCCGCGATTCCGGGTAACGTAAGTGTGGCCCTGAATAAACTCAGCACGCCAAAAAGCAGCCCCATGTTAATCATCAGGCTTACACAGGCAATCGCCCCCCAGCGCCGGTAGAGTGCCGTCATGAACACCAGTACCAGTGCAGCACCGGCAAGTCCTGTACTCAGACCCATCTTAATAGCATCACTACCGAGATCAGGACCAACCGTCCGCTCTTCAATCACAGTCAGGGGCACAGGCAGCGCACCGGCACGTAACATCAGTGCCAGATCTTTAGCTTCATCCGGTGTGAAATTACCACTAATCTGGCCGCCCGATGCGCCAATCACTGCCCGTATTACCGGTGCGGTGATCACTTTGCCATCCAGAACGACTGCCAGCGGCTCACCAATATGCGTGCGGGTCATAGCAGCAAAAATATTGCCGCCGGTACTGTCGAGCTTAAAAGTCACCACTGGGTTTCCTGTGTCAGGATCGAAAGCTAGCCTTGCATCAGTTATGTGCTCACCTTCCATCGCAACCCGCTTTTCCAGGCGGTATTGCTGACCGTCCATATCCTGCATTATCACGGTACTGCCACGACTGCTATCCGTGACTACCCAGTGAAATTCCATTTGCGCGGTTGTTCCAAGTAACTCCCTGATACGTGACGGGTCTGTAACGCCCGGCATCTGTACCAGCACGCCATCGTTACCCTGCCGTGAAATGCCGGGGTCGACCAATCCGGTCTCATCCATACGGCGGCGTACCACTTCCACGCTGCGCTCCAGCGCATCACTGACCAGGCTCTCCTTAAACGACTCTGACAGACTGACTGTGAGCAGGTTATCGTTTTGCTCAATGGTGAGCTGCGGCTCGCCCTGCCCCGTTGTACGGTAAGCAAAGGCAAGCTCACGGGCCTGCTGAAATTGCCCGCCGGCCCCTGATATCGATAATCGCAGGGTATTGTCAGAAGCAGACAGAACCTGATAGCGGATCCCCGCTTCCCGTAAATCCTTAGTGAGACTTTCTTTCATGCCGGTAAAGGCTTTATCAAACAGTGGCTGTGTATCAGCGGCCAGCAATAAATGGGAACCGCCCTGTAAATCAAGACCTAAAGATAACTGATTTTGGGTATACCAGCCGGGTAATTGTTGTTGCCATGACGGCGGTAAAATATTGGGCATTGCGCTCAAAAGGCCGAGCACAATCACGAGTGCGGTCATCACGCCCCGTGCAGAAAATGGTTTCATAATTGTCCTTCAAAAATTGTAAACAGGGCCAGAGGCCCGTAAATATCAAAAATGAAGGATTAAGGAGACGCCCTGGCTGGAGGGCGCGAAAAAACAGGCTGTGCAGGCCGGGCAGCCAGCTCAGAAAAACCGGTGGCGACACTATGCAGCACCCGGTAAACGCCGGCGAGTTTCAGTTCAGCGCCGGTAAACAGCAGCGGTTCCGGACGATCGCCGGAATGAGATTGGGGCTGCAGATATCGCGTGATCAGACCTTCTGAACGGCCTGATGCTAGTGCGGCGTGTTCAGAGCTTTGCAGGCTGTCTGACTGGGCATGGGCCTGCCGCTCTGCACCGTTCCCCGAGGTAAACGCAATCAACAGCCACAACAAAAAGAAGACCAGTTTCACTGAAGGTCCTCTGTCGTTATTGTCTGTTTCAATTTCCTGCGTCAACAAGGATATAGCTTCCGGTTAGCGGACAAACCTTAATGCCGGTCTGTCTTTGCGGTTCACCCGATATGGTGGCGATATCCGTATTTTCAATGGCCGCATTGCCATTAGCCGGCCACTAAATTGCCATTAGCCGGCCACTAAAAAAACGGATAGTAAGCAAAACCACCTACACATAATCTATCAGATCAACGCCGAAGAAGTTATCGATGGCGCATTGCCACTTACCTTCTGCATTTTTTCTGAATACATAAATGGCTTTTTTCACATTGCAGTCCACCGAGCCGGTTGCATTCAGGTACAGCTTGCTTATGACCAGCGCAGTGTCACCGGCTTCAATGACAACCTCGTCGCCCTGCGAGACGATATGTTCAGGCATATACCGTTGTTTAAAAGCTCTGAGGGCACGCTGCAGATCAGAGCGTGAGGATACCCGAGGTTTATCAACCAGAAAGGCGTCTTCACAATACAGGGTTTGTAATGCAGTTAAGTCGTTATTATTAACTGCATCGTGCATGGCATGTAATTGCCGGGTTACCGGGTGAGTCATGGCTGTCGTCTCCGTATTTTGTTAAAACCACGAAGACGAAAACAAAAAACCCGCCTTCGCGGCGGGTTTTCTTCAGTTCATTTACGTACTAACGAACCCGCCAATTGCTGAGAATAGCGAGTAGAATAATGAGTGCAGATTGTGGCTTGCCTGATTGTGACAAAGTTTGAAAAATCATGTTGACCAGTTTGCAATGTTAGTTCGTAGCGATAATGGAGTTAAATTAATCAATCCCGGGCACTGTGTCAATCAATTAACCGGCTTTCTGTGCCGCTTCATCCATAAAGCTGCCCAGCATCATAATCATCTGGCGAAAAAGCGGATTAGCGCCGGGAGCCGCACAGGGATCACGTAAATCCACACCGGATTTATCGAAATGCATATCACTGAGCATTTTCCTATTCACCACCACATCGGCATGGCATAATTTATAACTCTCATCGATGATAAAAAAGGTATTGGTTTTCGTGGTTGCCCGCGACATTAAATCTTCAATACCGGTAATAGGCGTAGTGGTGTCTGCCTGAGAATGTGCGGCAAATACCGGTACGTCTATAGTTTTCCCCTGTTCAAACAGGTCTCTCACATCATCAATCACTTCCATCAGTTCAAGTCCGGAAAAACTGGCAATGGTGGGATATTTATACGGATTCGGCCCCTTTGTTTCATAGTGACCGTCAAGAAACCTGGCGACCCACTGAATTCCCCATATCCCGGATAACCGCTCTACGCCGCTGTCGAGTGCCAGAGCACCGGAAAATAACATCAGGCCGTCAATGTTGTCAGGGTGATGCAAATAATGCTGAACAGAGAGCGCGCCGCCGGTGGAAAAGCCGCCCAGATAAACGTGCTTACCAAGTTGCGGTGCCAGCGCCATGACATCACTCAGGTGTGCACCCCAGCGTTCTGCCAGATTGCTGTCGCTCATTTCATCGCTGGCATCCAGTTGGCCGTGTCCTACGTTTAAAGGCACAATAACGTTGTAACCTTTGTCGTGCAGCGCCCGTGCAATGCCAGACATATAAAACGGCGAATCGCTCAATCCGTGAAGCAGAACAACCACTGTATCGACAGGTTTACCGTGATGCAGAATATACGGCGCATTACCATCGTTGCGAAGAGCAGGAGAACACACACTGAAACGCTGAAATGTGGGGTTCATGCATGCCCTGATCTGGCCGAAACGTTCTTCATAGAGATGACTGAATGAATCAAACGCTTCATCCATTGCATTATTCTGCCCGAAACTGACTGTGCTGAATGCCAGCAGAAACAAACTCAACAGGGATGTTTTTACCACTCCCTTCTCCTTATTTGCGGGTATAGTTTTCAATAACACCATGTGTTGGCATATTAACAGATATAACTTTAATTAGAATGATTTACACGGGCGAACCGCGGATTTCCAAGTCCTGCAGCCCGTTTGTCGCCACCGGCCACCTGGTCTGACAGGTATATTTTTTTATTCTTAAATATCGTGAGGCATGCGGCGCACACCGTTTGTTTTGACTAGTATCCTGATTACCGGTAAGCCATGGCATCTCCGCCGCTTACCCGAAAATGTACTGTTGAAAAAGGCAAAGCGGTGCGAAAGCCCGTGACGCAAAGCCTCCGGTCTGCCATCTGATTACAGATAATGATAGCGGGGTTACCGAACAAGCATAGTCCTTAATCCGGCTCATGTTCACTTTTTCAGTCACATTCGTTAACCGTTTATCCGTGATGACGGATCAAAAGTTGAGGAACGAACGATGATCGTTTTGGTTGGTGGCGAGAAAGGCGGCAGTGGCAAAAGCTGCCTTGCACAAAATATCGCTGTTTATCTGAGAACTGAAAAAAATGCCAGTGTACTGATGGTCGACTGCGATCCGCAGCGCACTACTTCAGACTGGATTCAGGAACGCAAAGCTAATGATAAATTGCCGTCGATTAACTGCGTGCAGTTGTACGGCAAGATCCGCAACGAATTACTGAGCCTGCGCGAGCACTACGATTACGTAGTCATTGACTGTGGCGGACAGGATAACCTTGCGCTGCGCTCCTCGATGGCAGTGGCTGACCACATTCTTATTCCGTTACGTCCCAAACGGCGGGATCTGAAAACGGTTCCCCATATGGAAGATATTCTTTCAACCTGCAAAATGGTGAATCCCGACATGAATGCTGCTTTTGTAATTACCCAGTGCCCTTCTCTGCCTTCGCTGGGCAGCAGGATCCTGGAAGCAAAAGATGTCTGTCGTTCATTTGAAGTACCGGTACTGGACTCAGTGACATACAGCCGCAATATGTATGACGATTCTGAAGAGTCTGGACAGTCAGTCATGGAAAGTGAGCCGGACGGAAAAGCATCAGCAGAAATTCGCAATATCATTGAAGAACTTCTGTCGCGGAGAGAGGGGAAATCTTATGAGTCTGTGCAGCCTCAAAAAATCCACGCCGTCAGCTAAACCTGTTGAGCCGGTGAGCGTTGATGAATTTATTGACGACGCACTGGCCTACGCAGCAGGTAACCATGTTATCAGGCAGGTCTATCCGGCAACGGACTCTGCTAACAAAGACAACATTACGCCTTGCGGTCCCATGCGACGTGCTACATTTACATTATCTGAAGACGCAATTGAGAAACTTGGAAAGTTGTCGGCAGAAACAGGGATCTGCCGTTCCAGACTCATCAGAATATGGATAGAAAATCAAAGCAGTGAAGACATCAGGCCTTTACTGACAAATAAAACACCCTGACAGACATACCACAAGGTGGCGGCCGGGCGCAGGCGTTTGCATGGAATGCAAAGCGCGCCAATACGCAACAACGGGAGCACGGTGTCACTGTGCTCCCCGGTTTTACTTTTTCTGAACAGGATGAAGATGAAAAGTTATCTGTCAGGCAGTTTGATTACACTGCTTGGATTATTTCCCTCGCTGCTTAGTGCCCAGGGTACGGTCAGACAGGAAGATTTGCAGGCTGCCCCCCCCAGCCGGGAAACCACCGTCGCCCGGTTTATTGCTCACCAGACTGCCGATAATGACATCGCCCCCCGTCTGGACGTGCTGCCTCCGGCCTTTTTCAACTCTGTTGACGAAACCATCGCCAGACTGGAACACCAGATGGACACGGAGCAGGCGATCTACTTTGAGAAGCTGAAAGCCAAAGTGGAGATGGAACGTCAGGCAAGGGATTTCGAGATTCAGGAGAAAAACCGCACTGTTGAACTGGCTCAGGTGCGTCAGCATAACCTGGAAAGTATGTTATCGCTGGGTAGCCTGGTGTCCCTGTTACTATTTCTTTTTTTGCTGTGGAGCCGTTATAACCAGTACCGGCAAAATCAGCGGCTGGCACTGGAAGTCCGCAACCGGACCACTGAGCTGGAGCAGAAAAATCAACAGCTGGAAGAAGCTTATCATGCGCTGGAGCAGGTCAGCATGCGTGATGCACTCACAGGCTTGTATAACCGCAACTTCCTCTCAGCTCAATTGCCGGGTGAGATCAGCCGGGTGCAACATCACTACGCCAGTCTTAATGATGAGACCTTTCCGCCAAATCATGACTTACTCTGCTTTTTAATTGATATAGACCACTTTAAGCAAATCAATGATGAGTACGGTCACCTTGCCGGTGACCGCTTCCTGGTGCAATTCACCGGTATATTAAAAGAAGTGTTCAGGCAGACAGATTTGCTTATCCGCTGGGGTGGCGAAGAATTTCTGGCGGTGTGCCGCAACGCTAACCGTAATGATATGGTGGAACTGGCTGACAGACTTATTGAGGCGGTGCGTCAGAAGCGTTTTCACTTACCAGATGATGTGGTGATCAACGCCACTTGCAGCGTGGGGTTTTGTGCAATGCCTCTGTGTCCCAGAAATCCTTATGAAATGGACTGGGTAAAAACCTTCGCGGTGATGGATTATTGTCTGTACGCAGCAAAAATATCCCAAAGAGACTGTTGGGTGGGCGCCATTGAAGCCTGCAAAGAAAGCGACAATGTTCTGCCGCCCTCTCCGCTGGAAGGGAAGTTCTCACTCACTGATGTGCAGATAAAAACGTCCCTGAACAACCTGGCCAGTATTGAGTGGCCAATGGAATAACCGGCGGGAGTTACACGCCGGTTTTAATGTCTTCCATATGGTATTTGTCGATAAGAGAATACAGGGTCGGCCTGGTCACACCCAGTAACTCTGCAGTCTTTGACATATTTTTATCGGCTGTCTGATAGGCCCGTCTGATAGCACGGCTTTCCGCCATCTCACGGACTTCCCGTAAATTCAGCGTTTCCGGCTCGTTGTCTCCCCGTGGTGCCATAAGGCCCAAATCTTCAGCCTGCACCACAGAGCCTTCAGCCATAATGACGGCAGATTTCAGCTTATTCTGCATTTCACGGATATTGCCGGGCCATTTATGATTCAACATGGCCTGGATGGCGGTATCAGAGAAGCTCTTGGCTTTAGCACCGAACTCTTCCCGGTATGTATTCAGGAATGTACGGGCCAGCAGAATGATGTCCTGGTCGCGCTCACGCAGTGGCGGAATAAAGATAGGGATCTCGCCCACACGATAATATAAATCCTCACGGAAGGTTTCGTCTGCCACCATCTGTTGCAAATCCCGGTGGGTTGCACAGATCACGCGGATATCCACCGGAATTTCTGTTCGCCCGCCAACCCGTTCAATCACCCGCTCCTGCAGGAAACGAAGCATTTTAGCTTGCAGGCCAATAGGCATATCACCGATTTCATCAAGAAACAGTGTACCGCCCTGAGCCGTTTCGATTTTACCCAGAGTCGTTTTATTAGCCCCGGTAAATGCACCTTTTTCGTAGCCGAATAATTCACTTTCCAGCAAGTTTTCAGGAATCGACGCACAGTTAATCGCGACAAAAGGCTTGTCTTTACGGGGGCTGTGTTCGTGAATACTTCTGGCAAACACTTCTTTACCGGTACCACTTTCGCCCTGTAATAACGTACTGATATCGGTGCCGGCAATTTTCTCGGCCTTGCGCATAACAACCTGAATTGCCTCAGAATTACCGATAATACGTCCCATGGCAGGACGGGCTTTCGCCAGAATGCGGTTCTGATGTTCCAGATTAGCCAGATTCAGGGCGCGGTTGACCAGCAGCTTGATAGTATCGGAATCAATTGGCTTCTGATAAAAATCGTAAGCCCCGAGATCAATCGCTTTCAGTGCATTCTCTTTATCGTTATTGCCGGTGACAACAATCACTTTGGTCCGCGGTGCCAGAGCCATGATTTCTTCAAGGGTTTTCAGCCCCTCAGAGGCATTAGCAGGATCAGGTGGCAGACCCAGGTCCAGAGTCACTACTTTGGGCTCATGACGACGTAACTGGGCAATCGCAGAGGTTCTGTCATCTGCAAATACCACGTTGTAGTCAGTAAAGCTCCATTTTAACTGTTTCTGGATGCCGAGATCGTCATCGACAACAAGAATCGTATCCGTCATTCGCACGTTTCCATTAGTAAATATGAATTATGGGAAATGAAATCTGTTAATCCAGCGGGAACACCAGGGTAAAACAACTTCCCTTTCCTGTTTCGCTTTCTACCGACAATTTGCCGCCAATAGACTGCATATAATTTTTTGCGTCATAGGCACCGATACCCATGCCCGCGTTACCTTTTGTGGTATCAAACGGCTTAAACAACCGTTGTTCAATAAATGCTTCATCCATGCCACAGCCATTGTCTTCAATCCGCACAATCTGGCGCTGACCGGCCAGGTCACTTTCCAGCGTTATACGGACAAAACCGTCATCGCCGGTGGCTTGCTGTGCATTACTGATTAGATGGTACATCACATTACTGAATTTCTCAGGATCGACCACTACCTTTTCTTCACTTTCCACCACCAGTTCAGGTACTGGTTTAAGTGACTGACAACGGGTTTCTATCAGCTTACCGGTTAAATCAGAGAGTGTGTGCGCTGAGAACACGCCGGGCTCATCGACCTTTTTCTCGGTGAGCTGACGCAGCATTTTATCCATGCGCGCTTTAGTATAATGCAGGGTTTCAAAGGTATCTTCAATAAACTCAGGGTTATGTTTGTGTTGTTCGGCATTACACAAAATGAGGTCGATTTGCGCCATCACATTTTTTAAATCGTGAAGTACAAACGCTGACATCCGGTTGAAAGCAGCAAATTGTGCGTTCTCTGCCACGGCATTGGCGGCTTCATGGTGTAGTAAGTATGTACCAACCTGTTCAGTCACAGCGTTAAGATAATCGCGGACTTCCCAGTTCAGTGTCAGTGCCTCACTGTCTTTTGTTTTTAGCAGGGCAAAGCCCCATATTTGTTCTGAATTTAACAGTGGCAGTGCCAGTTGAAAGCGACAACCTTTCAGCGCCTCTCTGTCCAGCAGCAAGCCATTGTACTCAAAGGGCTTTGATGCATACTCATCCACATCAACCAGCCAGTTGGTTTGCTGACAGAATGGCATAAGTTGCTTGAGGATCTTAATTTCGTCTGCCGATATTCCTTCGCTGTTTACACTGGCCACCACGTCAAAATCGATACCCGTGGCTTTCACCAGTGTGCCGTTTTCATAGTTGATGGCACCCAGCACCCCCCGCAATGCATTGCCATAAACATCCGGCGCTGCACCGGCTTCTGACGAAGACAGAGCCTGAGTCAGCTTCACCCACTCAACCCGGTAATCAAACTGGTTGGCAAAGAAGTGCTTGGTGATGAATACTTTTATCCGCGTACGGAAACTGTTAGACAGGACCATTGTGATGAGCAGTGCCAGAGACAGTACCACCAGCACGGTCTGAATCGTGGAACTCCAGTTACCGCCGATGTAATTCACCACATACCCGGCCAGTGCCATTACCAGCAAATAGATACCGGCCACCAGCAGCAAGGAGCTGTGCAGCACCACTTCACGGGAGATAAAGATATCGACGCCCCAATGCTTGATACGGCGGATAGCTACCACCAGTAGCGGCATCATCAGTAAATAGATATACCCTCTTGATACCACGTAGACCAACTCGATTTTTGTGACCATAGTGGCATTGGCGTACATCACAAATTCGAACAGGTGCATGGCGCCAAGGTAGAGCACCAGCGGTTTATACGCCCACTGATTCTCACCTGCCTGCCTGAATAAAACTTCAAGCAGAATAAGTACTTCCAGTGATAACACGGTAAGAAAGAGAAACTGCCAGGAGTGAGGAATTGTAGAAATAAAGGGAAGAAATAACGCCAGCACCGGCGGCGTGAGGATCACCATCGTCGCCGGCCTGCGCAGCACCTGCCAGAGATTATTGAAGTTATCCTGCAGACAGCCGGCAATGAATAACAACCACACCATTTGCTTGAGGGTGTCTGCTATCAGCAAATGCGGGCCGGAAACCGGACCGGTAAGCCTGGTGACGAAACTGAGTGACCACACCATGGTTGCCATCGTGGCAAGCACCAGCAAGTGCTTCGCCAGACCTGATTTACGGACTGTGAATAACAACAGCAGCAGAACCAGATAGCCTGCTGCATTCAGGCCGTAACCAATATCTGAAATCATAACTTCCCTATTTCCGGCAACTTATTGCTTTTGGATGACTAAACTTCCGATGGAGTATCCGGCACCGAAAGAACACAGTACGCCCACATCACCGGACTGAAGATCCTGATGATGCAGTGCAAATGCGATGACTGAGCCCGCTGATGCCGTATTCGCGTAACGGTCGAGTACGATTGGCGCTTCATCTGCCGTAGCATCCCGCCCTAACAGACGCTTAGCAATTAGCAGGTTCATGTTGATATTGGCCTGGTGCAACCACCAGCGGCGTACATCTGCCGGCGTAAAACTGTGACTGGCAAGGTGTGCCTCAATATGGTCAGCAGCCATCGGGCATACTTCTTTAAATACTTTACGGCCGGCCTGGTGAAATAATTTGTCTTCACCGTAGGGGTCAACATCGTGAGCGCGGCTGATGTAGCCAAAGTTCGAACGGATGTTATTTGAAAACGACGTCACCGCTTTTGTGCTCAGCACCGAAAATACATGGTCGCTGTTCGCGGTGTCTTCGCTTTCTACCACCGTGGCCGTTGCCACATCACCAAAAATAAAGTGACTGTCACGGTCGGTGTAATTTACCTGAGGTGACACCAGTTCAGGATTGATAACCAGCACGGCACGGGCGTTGCCGGATGCCACCATTTCCCATGCGCGGTGCATGCCAAATGTGGCCGCTGAGCAGGCAACCAGCATATCAAAACCGAAACCTTTAATACCCAGCTGGTTTTGCACTTCGATAGCAATGGCAGGATAAGCCCGTTGTGTATAAGCACATGATACGATCACCGCATCGATGTCTTCCGGTGATTTATTCGCCGCTGCCAGCGCCTTCTTCGCTGCCTCCAGGGCAATTTCCCCCTGATGGGACAACTCTTCGTCCTGTCGCTCAGGAATGACCGGGCGCATGCGTTCAACATCCAGCGCGCCTTCTTTACGGTAGATGTAGCGTTGCTTTATACCGGACGCTTTTTCAATGAACTCTGCACTGGAATGAGGTTTGGCAGCAACAGTGCCGGCATCAATTTGTGCCGCGTTTTCTGCATTAAACTTGTCTGCGTAGGCGTTGTAGCTGGCGACGAGTTCTTCGTTAGTGATTACGTGTTCAGGTGTCCACAGGCCGACACCACTGATAACAACTTTTTTAGTCATGAATAACTCTCTCGTTTTTTCGTAGCTTAGCCGTTTGAGACCCAAAAGTCATCGGACTTCTGACAAACAAAAAAGCCTGAATGCTAATGCATTCAGGCTTTCTGAAGAGGTATAAAGAGGCAGAAGTTTTATTTAGCAGTTACCTGCCACAGTGAGACTGAGCCACTGACTTCGTTACCCACTACAAGTAAAGCTTCACCGGTAGGGCTGTCTTCCGGACTGATAAATACCAGACTTTCCGGCGCCAGATCACCAATACTGTCATCAGCCGTCAGCCCTTCCGTCAAATCACGGTTTATCACGTATTCAGAGAAGCTGACATCGTACGGGTTCGTGATGTCGTAAACAAAAATGCCACCCATGCGCTCAGTACCGATAAAGGCATAAGTGCGATCGCCCAGTGAACCGGTGGTAATGGCTTCCGGCTCAGGCCCTTTATTTTCGGAGCGGCTGTCGCCTTCATTTTCATCATCGCCGTTATTAAACGCCGCACCGTGTACAGAGGCGGTGATACGTTCAAAATCATCACCTGAATCAAATACAACCTGACCGTTCTGATCCCAGATAGTGAAAGAACGTGCGCCATACGTATATGCTGCATCATATTCACCGTCACCATCGGCATCGCCCATACCCAGCGTCACCCGCAGGTCATCTGCTTCACCGTTTGCCTGCAACATGGCCAGCTCTGAATTTGTTGCGGCAGTGAGATCTTCGACTTTAACTTCATCGGTGTAGGCCAGACAGTCACCGTCGTCAAACTCCAGACCTCCGGCAGCCAGACAGGATGCTTCATCATCTGCACTGAAAATGTACTCACGGGCATCACCTTCGTTTGCAGTCAGCAGGAAAGTTGCCCCCTTCCACGTAGTTCTGGTGATTGTGTCCGGCATATAAACGCCATACAGGCCTTCGTACTGACCAAAGCTGACTTCACCATTTTCCTGCACGTCAATTTGGTACTGACTCCAGTCTTTGACGCCCAGTCCGATAATGCTGATAGTCATGGCTTCCAGATCAACCACGGCGACACCGTTATTTTCCTGCAAGGTAACGTAAGCAACAGAATCGGTGGCTGTGATGTACTCAGGCTCTAAATCCATAGCGACTGTGGTGTTAATGGCAACACCATTTATAGTACGGCCGGACGGATTAGGGAACTGCATGCCCATGGCTTCAAGCTCTGCCTGCTGGCCGTTGAAGCTTTCAAATGTAAGGGTTGTTGCAGTGTCTGCCGGGACACCGTCTGTGACAGTGATAACACTTACAGAACCTTCAGGGTCAATGGTGTAATCATCTGACGGTTCGCCCTCGTTCGCAGTGAGTACCTTTGTACCATCCGGAGTGAAAACAACATTATCAGGCAGGTTGCCAACTTCAACAGCGGAAAGGAAAGCCGGCTCGCCGGCATCAAGGCCGTTGTAGAAAAGTACAAAGCCGTTTTCAGCTTTTTCATCTGCGGGAATAGCGACAGCCAGCAAATCGCCGGACACCGCAATACTGGTAAGGCCGGCCAGCGCAGTACCGTCTGCTTCAACAGGTAATTCGATTGATGTGTTTGTGAGGTTGGTAGAGGTAACCGGCGCTTCCAGGGCATCTCCGGTGAGTTCTGCAATGCTGATCACAGAGATGGTATCTGATTCACCGTTAGTTGCATAAACGGTTTGTGTACCCGCATGATACTGTACAATTTCAGCAGCACCGGCCCCGCCAACAACTGCACGGCCCACAACTTCCAGTGCGACGCCTGTTGTGGCGTCCTGACCATCACTCCCGGTTTCGCCCTGTTCACCCTGAAGGCCCTGTGCACCGTCGGCACCGTCATCGCCATCTAAACTACACCCTGTCAGAGCGGCAGATACCACCAACGCCAGTAATCCCAGTTTGAATTTATTTTGCATCAACATGCTGTTTCCTTTAGAAGTTATTATTGAAATACGTCGCATGCGGCTGCGTGTGCATACAACAAAATTTCAATAACCTAAGGAAACGGTGTGACAGCAATAAGTCAGGGAGATGACGAATTTATGTCATCTTATCTCCCCTTCATTTGTTGTCTGAACACTTTCCCACAACAAAGCTGAACCGTTGCTTAACAATAAAAACTCTTTCGCTTACCGCTTCGTAGTTAACCTTTGCCAGTGGCTTTTTAACAGGCACTTAATTAGTATTAAGCAACGAAAAAACGCAGAAGAGGGACACAAATGAAACAACGGATGAAGGTGCTCGCAGTGGCGGGACTGGCAAGTGTGCTTAGCGCATGTGCTACATCCCCGACCGGGCGCAACCAGGTGTTGTTGTACTCTGAAACACAAATGGCCGAAATGGGCGGTCAGGCGTTTTCAAGTATGAAAGAGGAACTGAAGGTTTCCAGTAAACAGGTAGAAAATACCTACGTTCAGTGTGTTGCAAAATCGCTGACGCCGCTGGTACCGGACTCGGTGTTTAACGGTGAATGGGAAGTGGTGGTTTTTCAGGATGACCAGGTCAACGCCTTTGCATTGCCCGGTGGTAAAATCGGTGTTTATACCGGCTTGCTCAATGTGGCGAAAACCCAGTCCCAGTTAGCAGCCGTTATCGGACACGAAATCGGCCATGTTATTGCTCACCATGGTAACGAGCGTATGTCGACTTCCACACTGACAAACCTGGGTACACAAGCCGTAGCAACGGCAATTGAAGCAAAACAGGTAGCATACAGCGGTGCGATTATGGCGGCTATTGGCATGGGTTCACAGGTTGCGATTACGCTGCCCTTCTCCCGTGCCCACGAGTCTGAAGCCGATCTTATCGGCTTGGCACTGATGGCGCAGGCGGGCTTCGATCCCAGGGAGTCAGTAGAGTTATGGAAGAACATGGATGCCGCCAGCAATGGTCAGCGTCCGGTAGAAATTCTTTCCACTCACCCTGCCCCGCAAAGCCGTATTGAAAACTTGCAGGCCAATATGCAGGCTGCCATGGCGGATTATCAGGGAACAGCTAAACGCCCTTCCTGTAAGTAGCTGCCAACCACAGTGAAGGTGTCAGGAGTCGACCCGACTGGCACTAATAAAAAACCCCCTTTCGAAAAAGGGGGTTTTTAGTATCAGTGTTAAGTACTCAGGATACTAAACAGAATTATGCTGATTCTTTCGCAGATACTGTTTTGTCAGCTTCTTTGAAAAAGTGCACATCCATTTGCGGATAAGGAATAGAAATACCTTCCGCGTCAAAACGCAATTTCACCGCTTCAGTAAAGTCCAGGCGTACGGCCAGGTTATCGGCGGCAGCCACCCACGGACGAACAGTAAAGTTAACGGAACTGTCACCTAATTCAGCCACGCCGATTAAGCAGGCTGGTTCTTTCATAATACGGGTTTCTTCATCTACCAGTTCCTGCAAAATGCGCTTGGCTTTCAGCAGATCATCATCGTAGCCGATGCCGAACGTCATATCACAACGACGGGTGTCTTTTGCAGAGTAGTTAGTGATGTTGTCGCTGTAAATCTTACCGTTCGGAATAGTGATTTCTTTGTTATCCAGGGACGTCATCACAGTGTGGAAAATACCAATCTTCTGAACGACACCGGCAGTACCTGCGGCTTCAACATAGTTGCCTTGTTTGAACGGCTTGAATACCAGCAACATAACGCCGGCTGCGAAATTCTTCAGAGAATCCTGCAGAGATAAACCGATCGCTAAACCGGCTGCACCCACAATAGCAACAAGAGAGGTGGTATCCACGCCCAGTTGGTCAAGTGATGCCACAATAACGAACAACATCAGTATTGCAGAGACAATCGACTCTACAAAATTGATTAGCATTTCGTCGTATTTGGATTTTGCCATCACACGACGGAATACAGACAGCAGTATACCGACAATGATTCGTCCAATAACGAAGATCGCAATTGCCATAGCGATGTTGATCGCCCAGGGAATAGCGTATGTATTAATATACCGTTCAATATCTGAAGCAGTAAACATTGATAAAGTTTCTTCCATTTCTGTTTCCTTTGTTAATGCGCGAATCGTTGCACAGTGCGGGGGATACGATAGCAATATTGCGGTAGATCACGCAATGCCCCTGGTCTGCTTTCTGCCTTATACAATGGTATAAATTCAGATGATGAAACACTTATAAGCTGACGATAATATTTCTGTCATCGCATCAACGTAAAGTTTGCAGTGCGTGAAAAAAACAGCGCGATGAATGCTCGACAACGTGTTTCTTTAACCAACTGATTTTAGTGCTAATAACAAAATTGAATAAATCCGGCATCGGGAAAGGCTGGAAATTCGCAGATTTTAGTCTATATTCAGTCATCACTTTTCGGCTTACAAGCCGCTCAGTGGCAGGAAATACGAACCAGAATACCGGAAGAAAGTGACTTCTTTCGTATGGATTTACAACATCAGGATCCGATGTTGGATGTAAGACGTAATGACGTATCTGGTTATTTAGCTATCGCCAAGTACCGGTTTGCTAAACTAAGGGATTTTAAAATGTTCTTTCTATCTGTTCTTTTTGTGATTGTTCTCTTCATTCTGGGTTTTGCCCTCACCTCTGACAAAGGTAAAAATACTGTTCACGCCCGAAAGAGCGGTGCTGCGACGGATTTAAGTAACATTTCCAAAGAAACCCGTCCGAACAGTGTTCAGGTTAACTAAATTCCCCCGCTTACTGCGGTGCAGACATTGCGTCTGCACCCGCAAACTCGCTATCATATAACGCTTATAAAACTGAAGTTATAGTGATATCACCATGCGAATCCCGCGCCTGTACCACCCCGGTAATATTCCTCTGGACGAAGAGTTCCTGCTTAATGATGACGCTGCACACCACGTAGCCACTGTGTTGCGACTCAAAGCGAATCATCCCGTTGTGCTGTTTAACGGCGATGGTAATGAGTACAGTGCCCAGATTATCGCAGTGAACCGCAAACAGGTTGTCATTGAAGCTGACGCCTGCCTGACCATCGGTAAAGAGTCACCTCTTCCAATTCATCTGGGTCAGGGTGTGTCGAAAGGCGACCGCATGGATACTGTTTTACAGAAAAGTGTCGAGCTGGGTGTTACTGAAATCACACCGGTACTGACACAACGATGTGCAGTGAAGCTGGATGAAAAGCGCTGGGAAAAGAAAATTCAGCAATGGCAAAAAATCATCACCGGTGCTTGTGAGCAATGCGGACGTAATGTGGTTCCGGTACTCAATGCGCCGGTAACACTGAATCAATGGCTGGCGAGTCCGACTCAGGCTGTTCGTTTAACATTAGCCCCGGGCGCAGATTCACCACTGGTAAAAACGCCCTATTCATCAAAAGGCTATCGTTTGCTTATCGGACCGGAAGGTGGTTTGTCTGAGCAGGAAATTCATCAGGCAAATGAAAGCGGCTATACCTCTGTCAGTCTGGGCCCGCGCATATTAAGAACAGAAACAGCAGCTCTTGCTGCCATTACTATTCTACAGTCCCAGCATGGAGACTTATAAACGTCATACTTGTTTTGTATGCTAAAACAGGTTAAAAAATAACTAAGCCAGAAAAACAATAAAAAGCTTATGTATCTCGTACATTCCGCCGGTAATCCGGCCATCGCCTCCGGCAGGTTGAATTTAGATCAGGTCTACAGTGCCTGTCTTGAACGTATTCTCGACGGTCAGCCTCTGGCAAAAGTGGTGACCTTCTACTTACAATTTCTGGAACAGCACACCACCAGTTTCCGTTTTGCAGTCATGCAGGTTGTACCGCAAACCGGCAGCTTATCCCTGTTAGCCGCCCCTTCTCTGCCTGAGCATTTTATTCGCGCCATTCACGAAATGAAACTGTGTGAAAAGGAAGGCGCTTGCGGGCCGGCGGCCGTAACAGGCCAGCCCTTTTTCATCGATAACATTGCAGCCCATCCGAACTGGAAGGACTTTTCACCGGAAATGGCAGAAGTCGGGATCACCAGTTGCTGGTCATTCCCGCTGATCCGTGAAAATAAATGTATCGGGACTCTGGCGGTCACCGGCGGTCAGAAGCAAACTCCGGATCCCCACACCATTGCCCACTATCAGGCCGTAGCGGTAAACCTGAGTAAAATTTTTGCTTACTGTGATTATCAGCAAGGAAAAAACAGCGCCAACTGGATCTTACAAAAGCAGGTTTCTCAGCAGCAGGAAGAAAATAAGTATTTAAAAGAAACCGCTGAAAAACTGGCCCTGAAAATGACAGAGGCCGAACATATTCTTGCCAGTTGCCCGCTCCCTAAAACCTTCCGCCCTATGGCATCGGGTTTAATCAAAGAAACAGAAGCGTTACTGGCTGTGGTAAAGACGACTTTTTCCTTTCAAAAAGTGATTACCGCTCAGAACAAAAGAAATGTGAGTTTAAAACAGCTCTCCCGTAAAGAACTGAATCAATTTTATAATGCATTAAACCGCTCAACCGGAGCCGGTTCAGACATGCTTGGCGAAGCGGTTCGCAGACTGGATGAATTATCCGGTTACATCAGCCTTATCACTCACAATCCGGTAAAGCAGATTTCACTGGCGAAAGCCACCGGCACCATGCTTTCTGTCATAGCCAGCGCAGCGAAGCATATTGATATTAAAGCCTGTATCGACATAGACCCGGACTGTACTTCCACCATTGCTGCCGGCACGTTTACACAAATACTCAACGAACTGATTTTAAACGTGTGCCATCACAGCTACCCTAACCGTAACGAAGGAAAAATCTGGCTTTCCGCATCAAAAACAAGCTATGGCAATTACCCGATGATCAGGTACATTGTTGAAGATGAAGGACAGGCCATTCCGCGCACTACGATTCACAATGCCATGCGGCCGGCAGCAGCCACTCTGCTCAGACGGCATTCGGCACCGGGTGGTCTGGCATTGTGCTATCAACAAATTACCGCGGGTCTTGGCGGAACCATGCAAATCGTGCAGCGCCAGTCGGGCGGCAACAAGATAATCTTCACTTTTCCGGAACAAACCGCCGGCTAACGCGGTGTAGCACGATGATTACCTGCGAAAAGGTGTTGATTTTAGCAATATCAACGCCATAGTAGAGGTATTACCCCGTTTACATAAAAGAGAATCACCCGATGAGCTATTCAGTCGGCTTTGTGATGGACCCTATCTCGTCTGTCAAACCCCATAAAGACACCAGCTTTGCCATGATGCTGGAAGCGCAGAAACGCGGCGCGACCCTGTTGTATATGGAAATGAGCGATCTTTATCTGGATAACGGCAAGCCAATGGCCTCCGTGCGTAAAGTTACCGTACGGGACCAGGCACAGGATTTCTATTCATTGTCGCCCCGCGAGACCATGGCACTGGCAGATATCAATGTTCTGCTGATGAGAAAAGACCCGCCTTTCGACAGTGAATTTCTGTATGCCACACAAATGCTGTCTTTAGCGGAAGCCGGAGGCGCGCTGGTAGTCAATAATCCTCAGGCGCTGCGGGATTACAATGAAAAGTTATTTACTTCCTGGTTCCCGGATTTAATTCCGGCTACACGGGTAACACGCAATCCTCAGCTGGTAAGAGATTTCCACGCAGAACATCAGGATATAATCTGTAAGCCGCTGGACGGTATGGGCGGCGCATCGATTTTCAGGGTAAAACCCGATGGTAATAACCTGGGCGTCATCATTGAGACCCTGACCAAAAACGGGACCCAACAGATGATGGTGCAGGAATATCTGCCGGCCATTAAAGAGGGTGACAAACGGGTTCTGATTGTAGACGGTGAAGTGATGCCCTATTGTCTGGCGCGCTTACCCACGAAGGGAGAAACCCGTGGTAATCTGGCAGCCGGCGGTACCGGGCGTCCCCAGGCAGTCAGTGAGTCTGATAGAGCACTGGCGAACGCGATTGCGCCCGTACTGAAAGAGCACCGCATTTTGTTTGTTGGTCTGGATGTGATTGGCGATCGTATTACAGAGATAAATATCACCAGCCCCACCTGTGTCCGTGAAATTGAAGCCCATTTCGATTTCAGTATTATGGGTAAATTGTTTGATGCCATAGAAACTAAACTGGCAGCTTTGAGGTAACGTTGAATGACAGAACTGAAGTCCTTGCAAAATCACTTTCTGATCGCAATGCCGTCACTGGAAGACCCTTACTTTTCGCGGTCTATCACATACATTTGCGAACATAACAGTGAAGGCGCAATGGGTATTGTGATCAACCAGCCATCGAACATGAATCTGAAAGAACTGCTTGAGCAAACTGATAAAGACACGGAGTTTGCCGACAGTACGTCAGAGCATATTGTGCTGGCCGGGGGTCCGGTCAGTCAGGAGCGCGGTTTCGTGCTCCACTCTGATGACGGTGACTGGAGTTCCAGTTTGAAAATGGCACCGGGTGTTGTTGTGACCACTTCAAAAGATATTCTCTCTGCCATCGGTCACAGCGAGGGCCCCGAGCATGCAATCATCGCGCTGGGCTATGCGGGATGGGAAGCCGGCCAGCTTGAGAAGGAAATGCAGGAAAATGCCTGGCTGACGGTGGAAGCCGACACAGACATTCTGTTCAATACGCCCGTACACAAGAAGTGGCAGTCTGCTGTGAAGAAACTGGGCGTGGATGTATGGCAGCTTACGCCGCAGGTTGGCCACGCCTGATATGAGCCGGACTGTTTTAAGCTTCGATTTTGGCACAAAAAGTATTGGCGTGGCTGTTGGTCAGGAGATAACCGGTACAGCTTCTCCTCTTGCCGCCCTGAAAGCACAGGATGGTGTGCCGGACTGGGAAAAGGTTAAGAAGATCTATGATGAGTGGCAACCGGATCTCGTCATTGTCGGGCTGCCGTTGAATATGGACGGTACTGAACAACCGGTGACGCAACTGGCCAAACGATTTGCAAACCGCCTTCACGGCCGCTTTAACGTAAAAGTGGAGACCTGGGATGAACGGTTGTCTACGGCGGATGCCAAAGCTATGTTGTTCGAATTAGGTGGCTATAAGAAACTGACTAAAGATAAAGTCGACAGCGTTTCTGCCTGCGTGATTTTCACCAGTTGGGCAGAAAATCAGTACTGAGAAAGCCGGTCAGTAAGCCGGCTCTGCTTTCACGGCCTGACATTGCCAGCACAGTGAAAAGTGCCCTTCGTTCTCTTCCCCGCAATGGGTACACTGCCAGTTCTCCCCTTTATTACTATTTGGGGTAAGCGCATCAACGATTCCCTTCGCTTTGCCGAACCACTGCTCATCAAGCAGCCACAATTCCATTTGTGTTTCCTGCCAGGGAAGTTCGCCCACCGCACCACCGGCATATTCATTTTTTACCAGGTACGGAATACGGGCGACATCCAGCTCAGAGCGAACCTGCTGAACCAGAAAACGGTCGTCATGACCAAATAACTTCAGCATCGGAAGAGTCAGTCATCCATATCGATGGACACGCCGGACAAAGAACCCAACTCATTGCCTTCACTGCTGTCTAGTTTGATCATTAGACGCAAATCATTCGGTGAATCGGCATGATGAATGGCCTGGTCATAGGTGATCCGATCTTCTCTAAACAATTCATACAGCGCCATATCAAATGTCTGCATGCCCATTTCTTTGCCTTTCTTCATGGCATCTTTTAACTCACCGGTACGGTTTGTCTGAATAAGATCAGCCACAAACGGGGAATTAAGCAGGATCTCAATAGCAGCTACCCGGCCTTTGCCGTCTTTTTTCGGCACCAGTTGCTGGGCAACGATGGCCCTCAGGTTCAAACTCAAATCGAACAGCAACTTGTTATGCATTTCCTTAGGTGCAAGGTGCATGATGCGCTCTATCGCCTGGTTTGCATTATTAGCATGCAGAGTCGCGACACACAGGTGGCCGGTATCAGCAAATGACATGGCATATTCCATGGTTTCCATAGAGCGGATTTCGCCCAGCAGGATCACATCGGGCGCCTGACGCAGAGAGCTTTTCAATGCGTCGTCAAAGCTCATGGTATCAATGCCCACTTCACGTTGTGTTACCACACAGGAACCATGCCGGTGAATAAACTCGATGGGATCTTCAATAGTAAGGATATGCCCTTTGGAATTGTGATTGCGGTGGTCAATCAGTGCCGCCAGCGAGGTAGACTTACCGGTACCGGTAGCTCCCACCATCAGCACCAGGCCACGTTTACTCATGATAATGTCTTTAAGTACCGCAGGCAGTCCCAGTTCATCCACTTTAGGAATTTCTGTGACGATCCGGCGGGCAACCATACCAATGGAGTCCCGTTGCCAGAATGCGCTGCAACGAAAACGCCCTACATTAGTAATACCAACTGCAAAGTTACTTTCTTTCAGTTCATTCAGTTCACGGATGTAACGTTCTTCCATCACACTCTGAACCAGTTCCTTGGCCTGAAACTGAGATAACGGCTCATCACCTAACGGGGTCAGCTGCCCGTCTATTTTGGCACTGACAGGGAAACCTACGGTAATAAAAATATCCGAAGCCCCGAGTTCTGTCGCTTTCTCAAAATACCCCTGCAGTTTCACCCTTTATCTCCTACATCATTTTGTTTTTATCGGTGGATTTTGCCGCTGCATCCTGATGGCTCACAACGCCTAATGCTACCAGTTTTTGCAGTGCCTGATCCATGGTTTGCATACCATGCGCCTGACCGGTCTGGATAACCGAGTACATTTGAGGCACTTTGTCTTCACGGATAAGGTTACGGATTGCCGGTATGCCCACCATAATCTCATGTGCCGCTACCCGGCCACCGCCGACTTTTTTCATCAGGGTTTGCGAAATAACTGCCCGTAATGATTCTGACAACATGGAGCGGATCATTGCTTTTTCTTCCGCCGGGAAAACGTCAATAATACGGTCGATGGTTTTCGGCGCTGAGTTGGTATGCAACGTACCAAATACCAGGTGACCGGTTTCCGCTGCGGTCATCGCAAGACGGATGGTTTCCAGGTCCCGTAACTCACCCACCAGCACCACATCAGGGTCTTCACGGAGCGCCGAACGTAACGCGTTAGAAAAGCTGTGTGTATCGCGGTGCACTTCACGCTGGTTCAGAACACTCATCTTGTTTTCATGAACAAATTCAATGGGATCTTCAATGGTAAGAATGTGGTCCCGTTTGGTGTTATTGATGTGATCAATCATGGCTGCCAGCGTGGTACTTTTACCCGAACCTGTCGCACCGGTCACCAGAACAAGGCCGGTAGGCTGGTCAATCAGGTCACGGAAAATGGGCGGGGCTGCAATATCATCCAGTGATAATACTTTACTGGGGATAGTACGAAGTACCGCAGCAGCACCACGATTCTGTACAAAGGCGTTAACACGGAAACGGGATAAATCCTTTACTTCAAAGGAAAAGTCGACTTCCAGATTCTCTTCATATTCCTTGCGCTGTTTGTCATTCATGATTTCATAAATGAGCGAATGTACCTGCTTGTGATCAAGCTCAGGGATATTCAGTCTGCGCATTTCCCCGTCGACACGAATGATAGGCGGCAACCCAGCCGACAAGTGCAAATCGGAAGCTTTATTTTTAACACTGAAAGCCAAAAGTTCGGTAATATCCACAACCACGTCTCCAAACACCAGATGATTAATGCAAACAATAGCAGAACGACTGAAATCCGCCCAATCGCGAATCGAACAAGCTACTGCCAATGCGCATCGTCCTCCAAAATCCGTGCAATTACTAGCGGTCAGCAAGACTAAACCGGTATCTGATATCAACCTGGCGTATGAAGCGGGACAACGTTTGTTTGGTGAGAATTACGTACAGGAAGGCGTTGAAAAGATTCAGCATCTGTCTGCCCTCACTGATATTGAATGGCATATGATTGGCCCGCTGCAATCGAATAAAACCAAAGTCGTTGCAGAGCATTTTGACTGGGTGCAGTCTGTAGACAGAGAAAAGATTGCCCGGCGGCTGAACGGCCAGCGACCTTCTCACATGCCGCCACTGAATGTGTGCATACAGCTTAATATTGATGATGAAGACAGTAAATCAGGCATTCAGATCAATGCACTGCCAGCCCTGATTGATACTATCAACGGGTTGCCTAACCTGAAATTGCGGGGGCTGATGGCGATACCAAAAGCCTCTCCGGACGAGGAAGAACAGGCGCAAACCCTGACCACGCTGGCTGATTTATTCGCGGAATATCAACAAAAGCTGAGCGATTTTGATACCCTGTCCGTAGGAATGAGCAGCGATCTTGAAGCCGCCATTGAACACGGCTCTACCATGGTCAGAGTAGGCAGCGCTATTTTTGGTGCGCGTAACTGATTGACCGGGTCGCTATTCACGAGTTTTAAACGCAATACATAAGGGTTTTCATGCAACAGAAAAAATTGGCATTTATCGGCGCAGGTAACATGAGTCGCAGCATCATCAGCGGACTTATCCAGTCAGGCTACGACAAAGACAATATTCTTGCCAGTAATCCCTCAACCCCCAAGCTGGAAAAACTACAGGAAGAGTTTGGCATCCGGATCACGCAGTCGAATGATGAAGCCTGTGAGTTTGCCGATGCTATTGTGCTGGCGGTAAAGCCACAAATGATGGGCGACATGCTTGCCGCCTTGCAGGAAAAAAACGACCTGTCCGGTAAACTGTTTTTATCCATTGCAGCCGGTTTGCCGGTATCACGCCTGCAGGAAATGCTGGGCGGCGATTATCCGGTGGTGCGCATTATGCCCAATACTCCAAGCCTTATCGGCAAAGGTATGACGGGCTTGTACGCTGACAACACAGTAAGCAGCGCAGACCGCCAGTACGCTGACGACGTCATGGGCGCAGTGGGTGAAACGGTTTGGGTAAAGGAAGAAGACGGTATTAACGGCGTCATCGCCGCTGCAGGCAGCAGCCCTGCGTATTTCTTCCTGTTCTTGCAGGCCATGCAGGAAGAATCCATGAAAATGGGTTTTGATGCGCAGACCGCCAGAAACATGGTTCAGCAAGCCATGTTGGGAGCGGCTGAAATGGTTTGTCACAATCCGGATATTGAATTAAGCGAGTTAAGAGCTCAGGTTACTTCTAAGGGCGGCACGACCGCTGCTGCTATCAATACATTTATCGATAAAGGCTTGCAGGACACGGTAAGCGCAGCCATGCGTGCCGCAGTCGACAGAGCCGAAGAAATGGCGAAACAACTTTAAGTTTAAGCTTCACAGGAAAAACAGTTAATGAGCAACGCGTCGGTCTTTCTTATCAGTACCTTGTTTGATTTGTATCTGATGGTGGTGATATTACGATTGTGGTTACAACTGGTCAGGGCAGATTTTTATAACCCGGCCAGCCAGTTTATCGTTAAAGCAACACACCCCATAGTGGGGCCTCTTCGCCGTATCATCCCGTCTGTCGGTAACTTTGATACGGCAACGTTCGTGCTAGCGCTGCTTGTCGCGGCACTGAAGTTTGTGACGCTGGTCTTGCTGTTTGGCGGTGGAAACATCAATCCGGCATCTATTATCCTGCTGGCGTTTTTAACCGTAGTGAAAGAGACCCTCTCGCTGATGTTCTGGATCCTGATTATCCGCGCCATCCTCAGCTGGGTATCGCAGGGACAAAATCCTATTGAGTACGTGATGTATCAACTGACAGAGCCATTTCTGTCACCTATCCGCCGTATTATTCCGCCCATTGGTGGTCTGGATTTATCGGTATTGATAGCCATCATCGGATTACAGTTCCTGCAAATCCTTTTGCAAAATATGTTTGGTTTATACTAAGTTTTAAAAGGGTAGCGGTTTAGCTACCCTTTTTTGTTTCTGTACTGATTTTGTGTGATTAGTTGAATTTGGTGAAGACACTGTGAACTACCTTGCCCGTCTGCCGGCCCTCTGCCTGCTCTTATCTTTACTGTTTACCGTCCCTGCGGCATTAGCCGAACAAAAACAAACGCTGGGAAAATGGGTTGTACATTACATCGTAGTGAACACCACGTTTTTCACCCCGGAAACCGCGCAGAATTACGGCATTGTGCGCAGTAAATATAATGCGCTGGTGAATATTTCGGTGCTCGACAGCACAACAGGAGAAGCTCAGGTTGTGTCCGTTAAGGGTCAGGCGAGAAACCTTTTAGGTAACAGCAAAACACTGAATTTCAAACGGGTAAAAGAAGGCGAAGCGATTTACTATCTTGCCCCGCTTTCCTTTAATGACAGAGAAACCTTTCGCTTCAACGTCGATATTCAGCGGGGCAATGAAGTTCAGACACTTAAGTTTCAGCAGGAGATGTTCGTCGAGTAATCTCCGGCTTCAAACTGTCAGTGCGATGTTACAGCGATGCAGGCATATGCGCTTTTTCGTTTCGCCAGGCCTTCTCATAAGCAGGCCTGGAAAGTACCCGCTCTGCATACTGTTTCACATTATCAAACGTCAAATCCATACCAGACCCTTTTGCCCATGACAGCACATGTCCGGCGACAATATCTACTCCGCTGAACATGCGTCCGGTAAGGAAATCCTGGTCTCCGAGCAACGCAGAAAACCCTTTCAGTGCCACACCGAATTCGTAAATACTGACATCTTTCATGCCTTCAAGTCGCTGTGTTTCCGGTAATGCAAAGTCATGCTTTGCCATGTTCCATAACGGTTGCTCCAGTTCTGTTATCACAAATGCCATTGCCTGTTCGTACAGCATACGGGCCTTGCTACCCAATACCGGCATGAATTCTTCGTAACCATGCTTATCCATCAGCCAGGTCACGATGGCAGCAGATTCGCTCATTGGCCCGCAATCAGTCATCAGCGCAGGAATTTTACCCGCAGGATTAAGCGCGAGAAAATCTGCTGATTTATGCTCCCCCTTACGTAAGTTAATAAACGTGTAGTCATAAGGCAGGCCTAACTCTTCCAGTGCCCATGCCACACGCACTGAACGCGTTTTTGCAAATCCGTATAATGTATACATACCCTCTCCTGTCCGGTGATTTTGATTGTTTGAAACTATACACAAATCACCGGCTTCAGCGCATCAATTTGTTCCGTTATTCCATGTGACTATTGCAAGCGCAAACTTCATCCCCACACTATTTCTATTCGATTAAAGGAGGCATTATGTCTGAATATAAAGAAATCAAACTCGTTAAACGTCCGGTGAAAGGTCAGATTGACGCATCCCTGTTCAGCACAGAGCAAAAGCAGGTTCCCATGCCCGGTGAGGGTGAAATACTGATCAGACAAACACATATGTCGCTGGATCCCGCCATGCTGGGCTGGATGAGTGAAGACAGAGAAAGTTACATCCCGCCCGTGGAACTCGGTGAGGTAATGCGCTCCAGCGGCGTAGGTGAAGTCATAAAATCTAACCATCCCGATTTTTCTGAAGGCGACAAAGTGATGGGTATGACAGGTTGGCGGGAATACCTTGTCAGTGATGGTAAGGGCTTCAACAAATTACAACCCGGGATCAGCGAAGAGATGGCCCTGTGTGTGTTTGCCTTACCCGGTCTGACAGCCACCACGGGGTTATATAAGTTCGGCAAACCTGAGGCCGGTGAAACCCTGATTGTAACCGGCGCTGCCGGTTCTGTGGGCTCAATCGTTGGTCAGCTAGCTAAAGCTGACGGTTTACGGGTAATCGGCGTTGTGGGCAGCGATGAGAAAGCAGACTGGATTGTCAATGAGTTAGGTTTCGACGGCGCCATTAATTACAAGACGGATAACCTGAAGGCGCAGCTGGATGCCCTCACCCCCAACCGTATTGACGTATTTTTTGAAAACACCGGCGGCCCTGTACAACAACTTATCGTTAACCGGATGAACGAGCACGGGCGCATTGTCGTTTGCGGAATGATTGCAGATTACCAGTCCGACAACCCTTCCCCCGGCCCCAACTGGATCCCGCTTATCAAAAAACGTGTCTCCATTCAGGGGTTTGCTATGCCTGATCACTGGGGCGAGATCCCGCAATTGCTTGAAAAGCTCACGCCTTATGTGCAGCAGGGTAAAATTAAATACCGTGCACATATCATTGAAGGGCTGGAAAATGCACAGAGCGGCTTGAACATGTTGTTCGACGGCAAGAACACTGGGAAAATGATTGTTAAATTATAACCCCTGTTAGCTGAGCACTATCACAGGCAGTGAAGCAACTCTTCACTGCCTTTGAGTCCCTTTCAATTATCTTTCTTAGTAACCCTTCTCCGCTGTACGCACTTTCATCTTTATATAAAGACAGCCAGCGTTATTACCTTTACTGATAAGCCTTTCACCATTTTGGTTCAAGTGCCGCATCAGATTAGAACATTTCCTGCATTGCCGGCCCACGTCTGCCACTGACTTTTGTGCTGTAACCGGCACTTCACCGCTATTAAACAGCGCTTTATCCTCCATTAGCAGCCCACCGGCATACCTCACAGGTTTCTGGAATATCTGTTGCATTACATGAGTACTTACACCCAGGTGATAACAATAAGAAAACACTGGTCATTCAACTACCACTACCCAAAATAAGAGGGAACTCATGTCTGAAGAATTAACCGGGAACATTTCTGCTGAAGGTGCTTCGCGCCGTAAATGGTTAAAAACATTTAGTTTAGGTGCGGGTGCAGTTGCCCTTACGGGTTGTTTCGATACCGGTGTAAAAGAACTGCAGGCAGCGGGAATGAAAACTGAACATTTCCCGTCTGCAACGCCAAATGTTAATGACGGTCTGGTTCGTCTGTCTTCGAATGAAAATGCTTTTGGTCCTTCACAGAAGGCCGTTGAAGCGATGCAGGGTGAACTTTTTAATCTCGCCCGTTACACAGATGCTACTGTCGATGTGCTGAAAAAGAAAATTGCCGCGCAGGAAGGTGTCTCTGAAGACCAAATCGTTGTTACGAATGGTTCATCACCTATTTTATTCGGTTATGCAGAGTGGATAACTGAAAACGGTAATAACCTCGTTACCTCAATGGCCACTTATGAAGGTATTCCCCGAGGCGCCGAGTTCATGGGTGCCAATGTCACCTACGTGCCTCTGGATTCAGAAATGGGTTTCGACTTAGATGCCATTGAAGCTGCAGTTACTGACGAAACCACGGCTGTGTACGTATGTAACCCTAACAACCCCACCGGCTGCATGGTCGATCCTGCCAAACTGACAGCGTTTGCCAAACGGGTATCGAAAAAAGCGCAGGTGTTCATCGACGAAGCCTACATTGAAATGTCTGATGCCTATCCGGCAAACGTGCAGTCTAAGCTGGTTGCCGAAGGTCATAATGTGGTTATCTGCCGTACGTTTTCAAAAATTCATGCTATGGCAGGACAACGTTTAGGTTATGCCATTATGCCGGCAGATCAGGCTAAATCTCTGGGCGGAAAACTGCGTATGGGTGGTGTTAACTATCTGGCACTGGTGGCCGGAATGGCGAGTATGGATGACCATGCAAACCTGAACACCATGCGCGATCGCATCAAAACCGAGCGTACTAAACTGACGAAAGTTGCTGAAGAACTGGGTCGTCCTTACGCGAAAAATCCGCAGGGCAACTTCATCTACGTGGATACCGGCATGCCCCACGACCAGTTTGCTGCGAAGATGAAAGATGAAGGTATCAAAGTAGTTGGCCGTACGTGGCCAGGCTATGATTCCTGGTCACGCATCAGCGTGGGTACACCGGAAGAAACCGATGCCTGTGTAGCCGCATTAAATAAAGTACTGGCTTAAGTGTCTGTGGCGGGGTGAGGCTTATTCAGCCTCATCCCGTAAAAAAACCAAATCCGTCTCAGTGCTCTGTTCAGGCGAAAAGACATAACCCGCTTCGCTGAACGCCTTTAAGCCCGCTACGTCTTCAATACGTTTCTGAATCACATATCTGGCCATTAATCCCCGCGCCTTTTTAGCAAAGAAACTAATCACCTTATACTGACCGTTTTTCTTATCTTTAAAGTGTGGCGTAATGATCATGCCGTCCAGCGACTTCGCCTTAACTGACTTGAAGTACTCATTTGAAGCCAGATTAATCAGCACATTATCGCCCTGCTCTTCCAGCGCCTTATTCAGCGCAAGGGTGATATCTGCTCCCCAGAATTCATACAGATTTTTACCCTTAGGATTTTCAAGACGGGTACCCATTTCCAGGCGGTAAGGCTGCATTAAGTCCAGCGGACGCAACAGACCGTAAAGGCCGGAAAGCATTCTTAAATGTTGCTGTGCATATTCCACGTCCTGCTCAGACAATGAATAAGCATCTAAGCCCGTATACACGTCGCCGTTAAAGGCGTAAAGCGCCTGACGTGCATTGTCTTTGGTAAACGGGGTAGTGAAAGAGTCAAAACGGTTGGCGTTCAGTGTCGCCAGTTTATCGCTGATCTTCATCAAAGAAGACAGGTCTGCCGGCGTCAGTTTGCGGCAGGTTTCTACCAGTGCTTCAGCAGATGTCAACATGGCAGGCCGCGTGAACGACGCTACCGGCACCGGCGTTTCAAAATCCAGATTCTTAGCCGGTGAAACAACAACTAACATAATTCAATTTCCTCTTTACTATCAGACACCGCAGTAACATATTCATCGGGCTTATCAAACTCCGGCGCAAAGAATATCACGGTCTGCCCCGCGTTTTTGCCCTTTTACCTGCCAGATTGGGGTCAAACCGTTATGTTTATACGCTATAGCGGGATAATTTAGCGCTTTGCTGTGTTATTTAACCTGCCAGTCTGTTATAAATTTACTAAATTCGATCTGGTTTAACCGTCCGGACATACAAACCCTACATAGTGGTTGATTCAGTTGTTTACAACCAACATATTCAATCAGTCTGCCCCCTTCCGGTGGCGGGCTGTTCATTTATTTAGGTCACACATTCAGAGAGAAACGATGAGCAATCAATTAGACGCGTTGCGCGAAATCACTACCGTCGTTGCCGATACCGGCGATATCGAAGCGATCAAAAAGTACGAGCCTGTAGACGCTACGACGAATCCGTCTCTTTTACTTAAAGCCGCAGGTATCCCTGAATATGCGGGCTACATTGACGATGCAGTGGCATGGGCCAAATTACAGTCACAGGATCCGGCTCAGCAGTTAACAGATGCCTCTGACAAGCTTGCTGTTACTATCGGTAAAGAAATTTCCGGCGTAATCCCGGGTCGTATTTCTACAGAAGTAGATGCCCGTTTATCATTCGACACCGACGCGACTATTGCTAAAGCAAAACGTCTGGTTGAACTGTACAACGATGAAGGTATCGATAAGTCACGTATTCTGATCAAAATCGCTTCAACCTGGGAAGGCATCAAGGCTGCTGAAATTCTTGAACAGGAAGGGATCCAGTGTAACCTGACACTGTTATTCAGCTTTGCTCAGGCACGTGCCTGTGCGGAAGCCGGTGTCTATCTTATTTCCCCGTTCGTGGGCCGTATTCTTGACTGGTATAAAGCAAACACAGATAAGAAAGAGTACACCGCAGAAGAAGATCCGGGTGTGGTTTCAGTAACCCGCATCTATAACTACTACAAAGAGCATGGTTACAGCACGGTAGTCATGGGCGCGAGCTTCCGTAACATTGGTGAAATTCAGGCGCTGGCCGGTTGCGACCGTCTGACCATCAGCCCGAATCTGCTGGAAGAACTCAAAAACAGCACCGAAGCGCTGCCTATGAAACTGAAAGACGAAGGCGCCACAGCAACACCGGGCACGAAACTGGACGAAAAAGGTTTCCGCTGGGACATGAACGAAGATGCCATGGCGACACAAAAGCTGGCAGAGGGGATCCGTAACTTTGCAGCTGACCAGGAAAAACTGGAAACCATGCTGAAAGAAAAACTGGGTCAATAAACTTCGCTGGTATCAGGAAACATTCAGACAATGACAAATTTTACCCAACAGCCAGCTTTCGCTAATTTGTCGAAGCTGGCAGAAGACATCAAAAAGACTCACATGCGTGACTGGTTTGACGCGCAGCCTGAGCGTGCAGACACCATGCAGGCGCAGGCCTGTGGTTTGTTTATTGATTATTCAAAAAACCGTGTTAACGAAGAAGCGCTTGCACACTTGTTTGCACTGGCGAAAGCACAGGGCGTGGACACTCACCGTAAAGCCATGTTTGACGGTGACACCATCAACAACACTGAAAAACGTGCTGTACTGCATACAGCGCTGCGTAACTTCAGTGGCAAGCCTGTTATGGTTGACGGTGAAGATGTGATGCCGGAAGTGCTGGTTACGCTGGACAAAATTGAAGCCTTTACGGCTTCAGTGCATTCCGGTGAGCACAAGGGTTATACCGGCAAGCCAGTTAAACACGTGGTCAGCATTGGTATCGGCGGTTCATTCCTGGGCCCTAAAATCATGACTGAAGCGCTGAAGCCGTACACCCATGATGCCGTTAAAGTGCACTTTGTGGCAAACGTAGACGGCTGTCACATTCATGATGTGCTGACGTCTCTGGATCACGAAGAAACGTTAATCGTTATGTCTTCCAAGTCGTTTTCCACTCAGGAAACGTTGCAGAATACCTTAAGTGCGAAAGCCTGGTTCCTGGAACAGGGCGGCACTCAGGAAGATATTGCAAAACACTTTGTTGCCGTATCCTCAAACGTCAAAGCAGCCACTGAGTTCGGAATTGCGGAAGAAAACATTTTCCCCATGTGGGACTGGGTTGGCGGACGCTACTCGTTGTGGTCTGCGATTGGCTTACCCATCGCACTGGCACTAGGTTTTGAAAACTACAAAGGCTTGCTCGAAGGCGCCCATGAAATGGACAAACATTTCTGTGATGCACCATTTGAAAGCAACCTGCCCGTTATTCTTGCAGTTCTCGGCGTCTGGTATCGTAATTTCTTCGATGCACAGTCTCACGTCATGTTGCCTTACTATCATTATCTTCGTGGACTGCCAGCTTATGTGCAGCAACTTGATATGGAAAGTAACGGTAAGCAGGTCACGCAGAACGGCGATGTGGTTGAGTGGGAAACCGGCCCGGTTATCTGGGGAAGTGAAGGCACAAATGGTCAGCACAGCTTCCATCAGTTAATCCACCAGGGTACCTCTATCATCCCCGCAGACTTTATGCTGCCGCTGAATGTGCCTAATCAGAACGACACGCATCACGCCATGCTGGCATCGAATTGCTTTGGTCAGACTCAGGCACTTATGCAGGGAAAAACCTTCGAAGAATGCTACGCTGATCTTGAAGGTAAGGTGTCTGATGAAAGTGAGCGCAAAGCACTGGCTCAGCACAAAACGATGCCAGGTAATAAACCCAGCAATACAATTTTGTTCGAAAAACTGGATCCGCAAACACTTGGCGCGCTGGTTGCAATGTATGAACATAAGGTATTTGTCCAGGGCGTTATCTGGCAGGTGAACTCCTTTGATCAATGGGGTGTTGAGTTAGGGAAAGTACTTGGTAATCAGGTTCTTGACGGCATTCAGGGTAAAGCAGAAGACGATGCGTTTGACGCTTCTACCCGGCAACTCATTAATCGCTTCAGAAACGCCAATGCACCAACTTAAGGAAAGTTAATTTGGTTCACGCCAAATAAGTGCATCTGACAAACGGCCGGTTTTTACTGGCCGTTTTCATTGGGCAAACCACACGCTGTCATGCAATCGTCACATTTTGTTAATAAAAGGTAAATTTAATCATTTTATTATCGTGTCGACTGTGATACAAAAGTAGTCAGAAGGATGAAAAAACATTCAACTCTGACACTGATGTTAGTGGTAAACAAAAGGAGATCCTAGTGGATAAGTCAGATCTGTTTGCGATGTTAAATATTGAAGAAACTCCGGCTAAAACTAAAAGCAAGAAAAGAAAGTGGAGAGAGATCGAAGCCTTACAGGACAGGTTCAAACTGGAAAAAGAACTGGCAGAAATCGACTACGGTTTTGAGTACGAACTGGAATCGATGGAAAGATAAAATGAAAACGGCCACCTGATATCAGGTGGCCGTTTTTCGTTATATCACCCTGCAGGTTTTTATATCTGCCAGTTAATGGCAGGTTGCCCGTGTTTGCGCAGCCAGGCATTTGTCTTACTGAAATGCTGACACCCGAAAAAACCTTTGTAGGCCGACAACGGAGACGGATGTGGTGCTTCCAGTACCAGATGTCGCTGTTTGTCGATATTAGCGCCTTTCTTTTGCGCATGAATGCCCCACAACAGGAACACCACATTGCTGGTGTGTTCGTTAATGGCGGCTATGACGTGATCGGTAAACGTTTCCCAGCCAAACTTTGCGTGGCTGTGTGCCTTCCCCTGCTCCACCGTCAGCACGGTATTTAATAACAATACACCCTGCTCAGCCCACGACGTGAGATCACCATCAGAAGGCATAGAAAACCCTTCAATATCCGTTTCCAGTTCTTTGCAGATATTCTTCAGCGATGGGGGCAGCTTTACACCTTTCTGTACGGAAAAAGATAATCCGTGCGCCTGTCCCGGCCCGTGGTAGGGATCCTGTCCCAGGATCACAACCCGCACTTTATTCAGGGGTGTGAGAGCGAATGCATTGAATACATCCGGTTCAGGAGGAAACACCACTGATGCAGCCCTGGCCTCATCAACCCTGGCCATCAGTGATTTAAAATAAGGCCGGGACTTCTCAGGTCCCAGCACATCTTGCCATGTTGTCATTTCAATATAGAGAACATGTGCGCTTTTAGCGCTTCGTAGTCAGCTGGCAGTGGCACAGCCTGGCTTTCTTTGCTGGAACACTCTACCAGTGCCTGAGGCAGGCTCAGAGGCTGTCCGAGAACATTCTCAACGGTTTCGCGGAATTTAGCCGGATGTGCAGTACCAAGGAACAGGCCATACTCATTATCCGTCAGATCGTGACTTACCGCACGGTAAGCGATGGCAGCATGAGGTTCGCTGGTGTATCCCTGTTGCGCAAGCTGACGCATGGCGATTTGTGTATATTCTTCATCGACACATTCACCGCGCAGGCACGACTTATCCAGGTAACCACGCTCAATCAGCGCTTCGATGCGGGGCCAGTTGTTTGGCTGGCTGACATCCATTGCATTAGACATGGTTGCAACCGTCGGATTGGGTGCCCATTCGCCGGTTTTCAGGTAACGGGGAACTGTATCGTTCAGGTTCGTTGCCGCAACAAAACGCTTAATGGGCAAGCCCATAGACTTGGCAATCATACCTGCTGTCAGATTACCGAAGTTACCGCTCGGCACCGAAATAACCAGCTCTTCACGCTGTTCCGGCGTAAGCTGACTAACCGCCTCAAAGTAATAACAAACCTGCGCCAGCAAACGGCTGATGTTGATAGAATTTGCTGAATTCAGATGCAAACCTTCACGTACATCCGGATCGTCAAACGCATGTTTAACCATCGCCTGACAGGCGTCGAAATCACTCTCGACAGCAACGGTATGAATGTTATCACCCAACGTGGTAAACAGCTTTTCCTGCAGCTGACTGATTTTTCCTTTCGGGAATAAAATCACCACATTGATGTTCGGGATACCGTGGAACGCATGGGCAACAGCGGCACCGGTGTCACCGGACGTGGCGGTAAGGATGGTAATGGGTTCGCCATTGCTGATGCGGGAAAGCACCTGCGCCATAAAACGGCCGCCAAAATCTTTGAACGCCAGTGTAGGACCGTGGAACAATTCCAGTGTGGCGACTTTGTCATTTACACTGACCACAGGAGCCGGAAAGGTAAACGCCTCTTCAACAATACTGCCAATGGTACCTTCGCCCAGCTCATCACCGATTAAGGCGGTAAGCACTTCTGTGCTGCGCTCAACGAAAGGCTTTTTGAGCAAGCCGTCGATGTCGTCTAATTTCGGAATGTCAGTAGGGAAATATAAGCCCTGCTCCTGACCTAAACCGCGCTTTACTGCTTCTGAAAAGGAAGCGGTGTCTGATGCTACTTTTAAATTTACTAATTCCACCTGGGATACCTTTAATCTTTACACTTGCTGCTCTACCGCACCCTTATCAGGGATCCGGCAAACGTGGCTAAAGCCATCTTCATTTTGTACGTAATTGGCCTGCAGCCATTCACGAATCGCTTCGGCTTTTTCAGCATCGTCACAGACAGCAAATACTGTCGGACCAGAACCGGAGATCCCGAATGCTAATCCACCATTTTCCATACTGAACGCTCTGGCCTCGTCGAAGCCGGGCAATAATGACTTGCGATAAGGTTCAGCTATTACATCCTGCATCACACTGGCTGCCAGGCCCGCGTTCTGCGCGTGCAGCGCATGCACGAACACGCCCAGTTGACGACCAAAAGTCAGCGTATTTGCCATCGCCACTTCTTTCGGTAATATATTCCGGGCCGCCGATGTGGAAACACTTATTCCAGAGTAGCACACAACCCAGTACCAGCTGCCGATAACCGGTAATTTCACCGTCACTTCGGCATCATTGCCGGTCATCAGGGTTAATCCGCCAAGATAACAGGGAGCAACATTATCATAATGAATGCTGCCGCTAATCTGCCCTTCCAGTTCGCCCATCATTAACAGAAGCGCATTCTCATCAAAGGGATAATCAAAGTGTGCATTCAGTGCATGAAAGGCTGCAACGATAGAACTGGCACTGGAGCCAAGGCCGCTGCCAATAGGCAGGTTCTTATGCAAAATCAGTTCAACATGACGGGTGGGCTTGCCGGCTTTTACCATTTCTTCAAAGAAATGGGCATAGCACAAGGTAACAATGTTGTTATCGGCACCAGCCGGTAACTTGTGGGCAAACGGGCCGGTGGCGGTCAGAGAAAATGCATCCGCATCTTTAACTTCAACAACATCGCCTAACTCAGTGCCGTCAACGGGTGCCAGTGCGGCACCCAACACATCAAAACCTAAACTTACATTGCCGATGGAGGCTGGCGCATAAGCGCGGGTGGTTTTCATACTACTCATCCTTCAATTACAGCGCCATTTGTTTCCACGGCATGGTACGCAGAATATCAGCAAACACACCGGCAGCGGTTACCGTACCACCCGCTCCGTAGCCGCGGATAACGTAAGGAATAGGCTGGTAATAGTCACTGCTGATTGCCAGCGCGTTCTCACCGTCTTTCACCGCCGCAAGAGGATGCGTAAGCGGCACCGCCTGAATGTTTACCTTACACTTGTCGCCATCGATACTGCCGATATAACGCAATACACTGTCGTTGGCTTTGGCTTCTTCCACCCGCTGACCAAATGCTGCATCCAGCTCAGGTAACTGCTGCATAAACTCATTAATTGATGCACCTTCTGCAAAACCTTCCGGTAACACAGATTCAATCTGAATATCAGACAATTCAAGCACCAGGCCGGCCTCACGTGCCATGATCAGGAGTTTACGGGCCACGTCCATGCCGCTTAAGTCGTCACGTGGATCCGGCTCGGTATAGCCATTTTCTTTTGCTGCACTGGTAGCCTGAGACAAGCTCATACCTTCTTCAAGCTTACCGAACACATAGGATAAGCTACCGGATAAAATGCCTTCGAACTGATGCAGCACGTCACCAGCAGCGAACAGTTTCTGCAGGTTATCGATAACCGGCAAGCCCGCACCTACGGTAGTTTCATATAAATACTGGCGATTTGTATTCTGCGCGGTTCTGCGCAGCTGGCGGTAATACGCCATGGTGTCGGTGTTGGCTTTTTTGTTAGGCGTCACTACGTGGAAGCCCTGCTCCATCATATCCACGTACTGTGAAGCGACTGCTTCGTGACTGGTACAATCAACAATCACCGGATTTACCAGACTGTTGCTGTTAACAAACTGGTGCAAACGCTCAACACTTAACGACTCCTCAGAAGCTGCCAGTGCAGACTGCCAGTCGCCTGACACATCAATGCCCTGCGCGTTAAGCAGCAGTTTGCGGCTGTTGGCAATACCGTATACACGTAACTGAATATTGCGCTTCAACAGTGCAGGTTGCTGACGGGAAATCTGACCCAGTAACTCTTTACCTACGTTACCGCAGCCAACCAGGAATACGTCAATGGTGTGGCGATCGGAGAAGAAATTCTGGTGAATAACCCGTACCGCCTTCTTCGCCTTTTTCGCTTCGATAACCGTAGAGATGGAACGCTCTGAAGATCCCTGAGCAATGGCTACGTTATTCACACGGGCTTGCGCCAGCGCAGCAAAGAAACGGGCTGCCAGGCCTTTCGTATGACGCATTCCATCGCCGACCAGGGTAACAATGGCTAAATCGTGACGCACTTCAATCTGATCAAGCAACTGGTTTTGCAGTTCCAGAGCAAAAGCATCTTCCAGCAGTTGCTGTGCACGGGCCGCATCTTTTTCCTGTATACAGAAGCTGATGCTGTACTCCGAGCTGGACTGGGTGATCAGGCTGATGGAAATATTGGCGTTACTCATCACCTCAAACACACGGCTTGCCATGCCTACCATGCCTTTGAGACCTGGTCCTGCAACATTAAACATCGTGATGTTATCGAGCTGCGAAATACCTTTCACTGACGTCCATTTCTCGCTGGCTTCGTTACTGATTAGCGTGCCGGGCGCAGAAGGATTCAGGGTGTTTTTGATCAGACAGGGAATGTGGTGCTGAGCGATAGGACCAATGGTTTTCGGGTGCAGTACTTTGGCACCGAAGTAAGACAGCTCCATGGCTTCCTGATAAGTCAGCTTATCAAGTAATACAGCCCCTTCAACCTGATTCGGGTCAGCGTTATAAACACCGTCTACATCCGTCCAGATTTCACAACAGTCTGCATCGATACAGGCCGAAAGGATGGCAGCAGAGTAATCAGAACCGTTACGGCCAAGCGTGACTTTCTCACCCTCTTCATTAACAGCAACAAAGCCGGGCATAACCAGTAATACTGAACCGTCGTTCTTTACGTCACTAAAACGGGCTTTACTCATTGCCACATCAGCAATGCTGTCGAGATATTCGCCGTGTGCCAGCACGTATTCGACCGGGTCGATGATACTGTTAACCACACCTTTACTTTGCAAAATCGCACTGAACAGCGTCACACTGATGTATTCGCCGATACTTAAGATGCCGGCAGCCACAGAATCCGGAGCACAACCAAGCAACTTAATGCCTTCCAGTTGTTGCTTAAGCGCAGACAAGCGCTCTGAGATAAATGAAGAAACGTGGTCGTGGGCGAAGTTATCTAAGGTGGTGTTTAATTCGTCAGCAATACCCTGAACAGTTTGCTCTAACTTTTCGAACAGAGGCTGGAAGTCATCCCCTGCGGCAGCCTGTTCACAAAGAGAAGAAAGCGCGTTGGTCACGCCCTTTGGCGCAGAAAGCACTACTGCTGCGCCATCGGTTTGGTGGGTGGTCATACAAATCTCAGTCACACGCAGGTATCGGGGTGCGTCGGCCAGAGAAGATCCACCAAACTTTAAGACTTTCATGTAATGCTCCTTTCGGTTTTATTTTGCTACATCAACGCTCAATTGCGTAAAAAAAAACCCGCTCCTGGTGAGGGCGGGCTTTCGATGTCTGGTTGCAATGTTGCGCACTAGCCAGCGACCGCCCTCGAAGAGGTGGTAATAATCATCGTGCCGGTGGTGCTAATCATTGTTTTCATACGGACAATTTGCCGTATAGACGTCTATCTGTCAACCGCGATTTTGCTTTTTCTGTGTAAAACACCGTCAGAACAGACAATTTACTCCTAAAGAGAGCCTTTTTCTGCCTTTTCATATTGCGATTCATCATATTTTGACAGGAAAAACGGGAATTTTATTGCGTACATTTTGCCGGAGCATTCCGTAATTTTTTCTTCCGGAGCTCAATGAACACCCCGCTCAGGCCAGGGCAATGAAATTCTGCCCGGGAATAACTTTATATTTTTCATATCATTAGTGTATAAAAAGGGCCGTACTCTCCGGTGCAACGTCCGGCGCGTTGCGGCACTGTCTTTGCTATCTCAGCTTACATATCCCTATCAGATTTTATTTTTCCCGGAGAAAGTCCTTATGTCAGCGTTTAACGGAGTTTTAGGCGTCAGCCAGGCAGAGTCAGGTTATCAGTTTGCAGTGTGGGCGCCGAACGCCAAATCTGTATGTGTGACCGGAACATTTAATGAATGGGATGAGACTGCAAATCCTCTGGAATCCCGTGAAGGCGGAATCTGGGTTGGTTTTGCTGACAACGCGAAAAACGGTGATGAATACAAGTTTGCTATCACCACCTTGCAGGATGAGCTGTTACTGAAAAACGATCCCCGTGCCCGCAAGGTCACAAACAGTGTGGGAAACAGTGTTATTTACGATGATGAATATCAGTGGCAACACACAGAATTTGACTCCGCCCCCCTTCATGAGCGCGTCATTTATGAAATGCATATTGGTACGTTTAATAAGCCCGAAGATGGCCACGGCACATTTGCATCGGCCATAGAAAAGCTGCCTGAACTGAAAGCGCTGGGCGTGACGATGGTTGAACTCATGCCTGTGAATGAATTCGCCGGCGATATCAGCTGGGGCTACAACCCTGCCTATCCCTTTGCAGTAGAGGAGGCCTACGGTGGTCCTGACGGATTAAAAGCCTTTATCGATGCTGCTCACGGCATGGGGATCGGTGTGATCCTTGATGTGGTTTACAACCATTTAGGCCCGGGCGACCTGGATATCTGGCAGTTTGACGGCTGGCACGAGAACGATAAAGGCGGCATTTATTTCTACAATGATTTCCGCAGCGCCACGCCATGGGGAGATACACGACCTGACTATGGCCGTCAGGAGGTGCGGGACTATCTCACCGACAATGCACTGATGTGGCTGAACGAATTTAAAGCTGACGGATTGAGGATGGATATGGTGCCTTATATGCGCAGTGTGTCCGGTGCGGATACCGGCGATGACGATATCCCTGAAGCCTACGATCTGATTAAAACCATCAATCACCGTATTCAGACGTCCTGCCCGGGTAAAATGACCATTGCAGAAGATCTTCACAGTCATGAGTACATTACCGATCCTTTAGACAAGGGCGGTTGTGGCTATACGGCACAGTGGGCCGCAGGTTTCGTTCATCCTGTCCGCGATACACTGACAAAAACCGAAGACAGTTATGTCGATTTAAGCACGGTGGTTAACGCGATTACCAGAGTGGTCAGCGGAAACCCGTTTGCCAGTGTGGTCTATACCGAATCCCATGATGAAGTCGCTAACGGTCAGGCCAGACTGGTTGAGGAAGTAGCGCCGGGCGGTGTGGATGACAACTACTTTGCCCGTCAGAAAGGCATTTTAGCCGGTGTCCTTACCCTCACAACCGCGGGCATACCCATGCTGTTCCAGGGGCAGGATTTTAAAGAGTCCGGTTGGTTCGATGATACCAGTGATATCGACTGGGCACGCAAAACCCGCTTTGCTGAGTATGCAGAAGCATTTAAGCAACTGGTCGGTTTACGTACTAATAAAAACGGGAACAGTGCTGCATTGACCGGCGGTGCCACAGAAATTGTGCATAAGGACGATGACAACAAAGTGCTGATCTACAAACGAAGCAATGGCCTTGATGACAAACACGTTTATGTCATGATTAATTTTTCAGGCGCAAATGTGGAAGGGTACCGGTTAAATGGCATACCGCCGGATGCAGCCTGCCTGTTTGCCTGGCAGGACGGTATTACAACAAACGATGTGCAACTGAATGACAATCTTATCCATCTTACGGCTTACAGTGCGATGATTTTTTCCGGCAGCTGAGGCCGGAACGAAAAACGCGGTGCATTGTGCACCGCGTATATCACGTTGTTATTACCCGGTTCACATCATCAGAAACGGTAAGTGATTTTTCCGTAAACATAGCGGCCGGTAAAGCCGTAAGGCGAAAAGCCTGAATAAGGCATGATGTAAGTAAAGGTGGTCGGCGCTTCTACCGTGTAGCGGCTTGCCTCAGGATACACATCAAATACGTTGTTTGCGCCCACAGACACAGACAACCCTTCCGTTAACGCTACATTAATGTCCAGATCGGTTACCCACTCCGCCGGAATGATTTCATTCAGCTCAGCGGTGGAGGACGGATCTTCCACTTCACCGTAACGGGTTGTTCTTAACGTTGTGGTGTAGCGGTCAAACGACCAGGTGACGCCTAAATTAACTTTACTTTCAGGCGAAGCCGTTTCGAACCGGCGCAACTCAACATCAGAGAACAAGTTACTCTGGTCAAAACCGGCGCCCTGCAGCACATCCGGTGCATCGATAACGCGGGTGACTTCATTGTCGTTAAAGTTTATGCCGGCATTGAAGTTAAATGCGCCCCACTCTGCTGTGTCCAGCGTATACGTTGACACAATATCGACACCCTGCGTACGGGAGTCAATCGCATTTAAGAAGAAACGCGCGCTGGTCGCACCGGTGCCTTCAAGTAACGCCGCTATTGCGTCGCCGGACAGGTTGTTTGACAACACAATGCGGTCGTCAATATCGATGCGGTAGAAGTCTACTGTCAGGTTAAAGTCTGCAGACGGTGACCAGGTAAAGCCTGCGCTGTAGTTAACTGATTCTTCTGCATCCAGACCGGGGCTGCCCAGCGCCTGCGCAACATCACTGGACGGTGCAAAGGTACCTGTTTCTACCGGAACACTGTCTACAAAAACGGTAGATATAGCAGTGAAATGTTGTTGCTGTAATGACGGAGCGCGGAAACCGGTAGATACCGATGCACGTAAAGCAAACTCATCGGTGACAGTTACCCGGTTAGACAACTTCCAGTTAAAGGTGCTGCCAAAATCGGAATAGTCTTCAAAGCGGCCCGCAACAGCAACGTTCCACTGCTCAAGTACATCTGCTTCCAAATCGACATACAAGCTGTAGTTGTGGCGGCTGTTCTTGCCCGCTGATTCCGGTGTAAAACCCGGAAATACCTGGGAACCGGCCGCGCCTAAGGAGCCATCTGCAGAAACCGCACCGCCGGGACCGAACGTACCCTGAATGTAAGAGCTTTCCTCACCTGCGGTAATTTCATAGCTTTCATGACGATACTCAGCACCCATTGCGAAGTTCATTTCGCTGTAGAATACACCGGTATCAACCAGGCGTGACGCATCTGCATTCACTACAGTGGTTTGATACTCTAAAGAGCCGGCGTCAAAACTTGTCTGGCTGTCAGGGCCCAAAGACGTATTCAGGGAATTGGCTACACCGTATTCCAGCTCGTTTTCACCATGAGTGACAGATAAATCGTAATTCCAGACTTCGTCATAACCTTTGATACCGGCCAGTACAGACGAATCTTTGATATCCGTGGTAATTTGTGGCAGGAAACCGTCAGGATAAATGGATGTAATGTTCCGTGAATCCTGTGCTCTGCGGTAGAAGCCGCCGCTGACAGAATTACGCTTGCTGGCACCGGCTGTACCGTAAAACTCAACCTTATCGTTAATCGCTTTTCCGGCATTCACAAACAGCGCATAGTCTTCCACGTCACCGTTACCGAAAACATGATTGTAACGGTCCACCGTTAACTCACGGGGATCAAGATTTCCTTCTTCGTCGCGGGCATAGTTTTCACGGGGATCGTAATCGGCACGGTTGGCCTGGCCCCGGTCACGGTATTCAGCAGACACATTTACAAAACCGTCATTGCCCCATTCGAAGCCGATGTTGCCGCGCAGTGTGGCTGTCTGACCATCCGTTAAAGAGCGGTCGGAGCCGGTCTGGAAAGCAAGATCACCATCATCACCGACACTGACTCCGGTTAACTCCGGCACACCATCCATAGTTGTCACGTTGGCACCGTAGGTAGCAGACACTTCGCCACCTTCGCTGGCATCTTTCAGTACGATGTTAATCACACCTGCGATAGCGTCAGAACCGTACTGGGCAGCCGCACCGTCACGTAAAACTTCGATACGTTTAATGGCGTTAGCCGGAATCGCATTTAAATCCACCGCAGAAGAACCCCGGCCAACAGAACCGTTCAGGTTTAACAGTGCGCTGGTATGCCGGCGTTTGCCATTAACTAAAACGAGAGTGTGGTCAGGAGCCAGACCGCGCAGCTGTGCCGGACGCACGTGGTCAGTACCATCGGTCATAGAAGGTTGCGGAAAGTTAAAGCTGGGCAGCAGGTTGTTCAGAATCATGTTGGTTTCAGTTAAACCTGTCGCAGCAATAGCAGACGCATCAATGATATCGATAGGTACCGGTGAATCATTCACTGTGCGTCCCACGCGGCGTGAACCCACTACCTGAATTTTTTCCAGACTGGCATCTGCAGCCGGATCAGTTTGCTCCTGTGCGACGGCCTGAGAAGAAACGGCTAACGGTAATCCGATGATTGCGGCAGAAAGAAGAGATAGTCGAAATGCAGACGACCGGGATTTGTCCTGTAACATAAAAAGTGTTCCCTAAGAATTTATTATTGAATCGAAAATACGCCTTATCGAAGTTGATAAGCGGGATGTCATGGCATCCGTTTCTGAAGTCAGGGTACGGCCCGAAAGCCCTTTGATGAGCCTTGATGAGACTCTTAGAATTATATGCGTGGCAGCATGAAGAACGGTCAGGTCAAAACCTGAACAACTGGTCAGTAGTGCTGCGGGCGGAGTAAATCATAAATCATGAGTTAACTGAAGCGGGAGTTTGAAATATTAATTTATTCCTCGGCAGACAAACAAAAATAACCGATGAATCTCTGTGGAACCCGGGAACTAAGATGTTCAAATACAAGAAACAATTCAGGAGCCAAAACCGATGTCAGCAGAAATCACAACCCTGACGAGCAAAGTGGTGTATGAAAATAAGTGGATGCGGGTAAGAGAAGATGCCATCGAACGTCCTAGTGGCCAGCAAGGCATTTACAGCGTGATGGAAAAACCGGACTTCACCGTTGTTATTCCCGTGCAGGCCGGATACGTGTACATGGTAGAACAATACCGCTACCCGGTTGAAAAGCGTCAGCTGGAATTCCCCCAGGGCACCTGGGAAGAGAATGGACAAGCCGATCCGGCAGAACTAGCTGCCGGCGAACTACAGGAAGAAACAGGCTTGCTGGCAAAAAACTGGACTCACGTGGGTTATCAGTATTTAGCTTACGGTTTTTGTAATCAGGGTTATCACATCTGGATTGCTACAGATTTCACCATGACCGAACAGAATCTCGACCCTGAGGAAGAAGGTCTGACCTGCCACCGCATTGCTTTATCTGATCTGGATGAGATGATTAAAAGGGGTGAAATCCTTGATGCCACCACCTGCAATGCGCTGGGGTTGGCGCGTCTGAAAGGACTTATTTAGTTTTATTGCTGCGCGTCACACTTCCGTTGCTCTATTCAGCGGAAGCAGGCTGTTCTGGCAGGCATTGCTGTAGCCGCTACGCTATAGTGGAGGCGTGTTTTTTCAAAAACTGTCAGCAAGGAGCTACCATGCGCACAAGAAAGAGCCATTTTATGGCCATTACTTTACTGCTTTCAACCGCGACCAGCGCAAGTGGTTTGCGGTGCGGAACAAAGCTGGTACTGGAAGGAGAAAGCACCTATGACGTCATTCAGAAGTGTGGCCAGCCGGATTCGCAGGAAGATCTCGGTTTTATTCGCAAGCGGGACGATTACGTCAAGGTGACCCGCTACATTTATGACATGGGTAACGGTAAATTTCTGCGTCTGCTCGACTTTCACAATGGTAAATTAATCAAAATCGCTGACGGGCCGCGTCAGTAGTCAAAGGAAATGGTTTACGGGAAGCGGCATGCTTGAGATTGCCACTCTGTAAGCGGGAATTATAAAAAACGGGAGCTTTTGCTCCCGTTTCTGTAATTAATCAGAATGTCATAACATGAAACTCTGATTTCTAATATTTATCGAAATTACCATCGATATGCTCTGTGTTAACAGTATTCTTTTCAATTTCATCCCGTAGCAACAGGAACGGCCGGTACTGCTCATCTTTCAGCAGCTCAAGCTGATCAGAATAATGCTCAGAGCCTTTCTGGCGAGAGTTACCGTAAGCCATAAGGCCTTTAGCTTTAACCGGCGTAGAGAACTCAATCATCGAAATCCAGGTTTCACCGTGATAGGGCTCACGGATACCATCCTCATCAGGATCGACCCAGGTGATTACGTTAAACGCCCCCAGGTTTCCGTAGCCACCGTGACCGGCAACATCTTTATCCTGAATACGGAAGCGTGAAATTTCCCCGAATACCGGGTCCATTCTGCCGTATTTGGCTTTGGTATTGTCAATAGCCGTTTTCAGCATCTCGACTGCCTGAGCAGGATCCTTGATGCCATAAGGTGTAGACAGTGGCTTTTCCATGCTCCAGCCTTCCACATAATTCGCTTCGCTGCTGAATCGTGGACGGGGACCGGCAAACTGTGCTGCCCACTCTTCGAACAGATATCCCGCGCGGCTGTCTTCGCTGAAGGTTTTATCCCAGTTCTCAAACAGCGCTACTGCCTGCTGAATTTCCGCATCGTTACTCTTTCTGGCTTCTGTCAGAAGTTCATCCATCAGACGCTCTGCCATCAGTGAATAAGTGGATGTTTTCATTTCCTCAAACTCAGCAAAAGACAACTTTCCGGATTCCGCCATTCGCTTAACCGCACCCTGAGCCCGGTAAGACATCGGGCCTTTGGTTGCCACATAAGCAGGGAAATCTTCAGGTTTGTATACCACAGGATAGGTCGCCAGCCAGGGTGGATCGTTGGCGTTCTGTACAAAACCACTGTCAGGATTGATGACTTTTGGCAGTTCCTCGTAGGTGTGAACCTCAATCCACAAATACTCTGAACTATCTCCCGGCACCAGCCCTTTCCAGAAATCCAGATCGCCCTGTTTACGCTTCGGCAGAATGCCGTTATCCAGATATTCAATATTCCCCGCTTTGTCCGCATAAGTGATGTTGAAGGTAGGGACCTGCAGACGTTTCATGATGGTCTGGAATTCATCAAAGTTTTTTGCCTGCAGCATGTCGTAATACTGCTGCAGCATGAAGGGGCGGTCGAGGCCGGCAACGCGCAGAGCAATTGTCACACCGTCATCACGAACAAACACAGGACCATGCACAGATTGTCTCAGCTCAAGGGTTTTATCGTCAAAAGAACCATCTTCCTGCAACACTTTATAGTGCCTGGTTTCCGTTTTAAACGGCAGCGTTTCACCGTCATATACATAGCCATCGTCATTCAATGTCAGCAGATAGGAGGTTGCTCCCAGCATGCCGTTCACTGTATTGGAAATGCCCATATTCTGGTTGAAGGCAAAGCGGATAACCGGCAGACCTACCTGAGTAGCACCGTACATTTCAAAGTCTGGCCCGGTCAGATGTGACTCATAATAAGTAAAGAAACCGGATGCCCAGGGCAGATGCGGATTCTGCAGCAACAGGGTATTACCGCTCTTTGACTTCGACGGCATCACCGCATAAGTATTGGAACCATTTTTCACCGGTGGCGCACGGTCGCCGATGATTTTGCTCTCGTTAGCGACGTAGATAAAATTCATCAGCCTGTGGGCGTGAGTCACCACATCCGCACCGCTTACTGGGAGCACTTTCAGCACGTCCTGATCCAATTTTTCCGGATGCGCCTCAGCGTAGTCATTGATGCCTTGAGCAAACGCATCTAGATTGGCTTTGAAATCCGGCTCCTGAGCCTGGTACCACTGCCCGCCCCTTTCCGGAACGCCGTTGGCAATCAGCCATTTATCGGTGGACTCATAGTCTGCGCCCCAGTACTCGGCACCTTTCGCCCGCGCCTGACCATAAAGCCGGAGAATGATATCTCCCTGACTTTCTGCCTGCGCCCAGCCAAAGCCATAGAATACCGATTCCGCGCTGTCACCATAAACGTGAGGCACGCCGTACCCGTCCCAGCGGATCTCGGTACCGGATGATTCGGCAGGTTGTTCGACAGAGGCGGTCTCTTTTGGTGCTGGAGAGCACCCAAGAAGATAACAGCTGGCTGCGACCAGCCAGAATTTAATTAAATGCTTCATGGCAGATATCTGTCCCTGAGTTCTGTGTGTCTGGAGGAAAGCGGCTGTGCTTCTCCTGCGATAAACAGATATTGAAGTTGTGAAAGGGGTTCAAAGGGGTCCCCACTCCACACAGCCACATCTGCCGTCATCCCGCTGGCAAGTGCACCAGTGGATTTCATTCCGAATATCTTTGCAGGCACAGAAGTGATAGCCTGCAGAGCCTTGTGCCTGTCCATCCCGTTGGCCACAGCCATACCAGCATAATATCGGGCATTGCGGGCAAAATGACCATCCTTGTCGGCGCGGATAATCACCGTTACACCGGCTTTTTCAAGCAGCGCTGCATTATCAAGGCGGGTATTCAGCATGTCGAAGTCCATGGGCAGACTCATATAGGTATCGACAATAACGGGAACATTCTGCTTAGCAATCTGGTCAGCCACCAGCCAGCCTTCGGCCGCGCCCTGAAGCACTGCACGGATTTGGAACGGCTTCAGCAACCTGAGCAGGTTCTCAATATCAATGGCTTTATCCACCCGGATAATAAGCGGACGTTCGCCTAGCATGACAGGAAGCAGCGCTGCTGTATCCGGATCCAGTTGCTCAACTTTTTCCCGCCAGTTATCAGCAGTAATGCCTTTGTCGGACAGCTGCTTCTGCAGACCTGCCAGCTGTTTTTTAAGCAGCGGATAGGCAGCGCCACGGCTCACCTTTGACTGATAGCTTTTAAGATCCAGCACTTCTGCAGCACCGGCACTGACAATCGTAGGCCCTTTTGCACTGAGTGAAATCGCCGCGGACAGGCCGGCAAAAGGCTGGGCCATGCTTCTGTTAGTTTTCGGACTCACCAAAGCACGGGTCACACCCTCCATTCTGGCAATGGGAATAAGTGTCGAACGTGGGTTCACCCCATACTGAATATCAAAACCCGCTGTGAGCTTTGGTGTCAGAGTTCGATCATCATTGGCATTAGCACGCCCATTAATCTCGCTGGCCGCCAGTGTGCTGTCGGTGGCAATAAATCCCGGCGTGAGTACCGAACCTTTCACATCGATAACTTTTGCATTATCAGGAATACGAACGCCCTTACCCACTTCAGAGATGACACCGTCTTTGATAATTACCGAGGCATTTGCGAGTGCCTGGTTATCCACAGCCGTCATCACCTTGCCATTCACCAGCGCAATGGTTTCGGCCATAGTAGATGAGCCGGACATGAGAAACAGAAATATAGAATAACGAGAAAGCTTACTGAATTTCATTATTTTTTGTTCCCCAGTTCAAAGTCTGATGCCGGTTTATCAGCCGGATGACTTCTGTTGTAAACCACAACGCCATCAATAAACACGCTGTCCGGTTTGGTGTAAATGCTGAACGGGTCGCCGCTCCACAACACGATATCAGCCATTTTCCCCTTCTCCAGGCTGCCGGTCTTATCAAAAATTCCGATTTGCTTTGCCGGGTTAGCAGTGATCCAGCTTATCGCTTCTGCCTTGCTGATAGGGATACCCGCGCGCAGAGAGGCACTCATAGCAATAGCCGCTTCCACATTCATTCGCTGCGACAGTTCTGCCGCATCGGAATGTAACGACGTGAGCACGCCTGCCTGTTCCAGCATAGCCGCGTTTTCCTCGATACCGTCAAACATCTCAAGCTTGAAGCCCCAGCGGTTTGACCAGGTAGAGACGGCGATATTCTCGTCTTTCAGCAGCTTCGTCATCTTGTAGCCTTCAGAGCCGTGATGCAGCACGTCAATATGGAAACCAAACTCTTTTGACATATTGACAAGTTCAGTAACCTCATCCACACGGTAGCAGTGCAGATGCGTCAGAATGTCGCCTCTGAGCGCGCCCGCCATGGTCTCCAGACGAAGATTTCGTTCAGGTGGAGTCACATCTTTGCCTGCTTCTTCGTCAGAATAATAGGCATCCCAAGTGTCTTTGTACTCAACCGCTTTCAGCCAGGCACTGCGAAAATCGGCCACCAGGCCCATACGGGTCATGGGTGACTCCCCTTTGCCGCCGTACACTTTTAGCGGATTCTCGCCACAGGCCATTTTCAGGCCATAGGGCGCCTGGGGAAATTTCATATCCTGAATGTTGGTGGCTTCCACATTTTTCAGCGTCACCGTTCTGCCGCCATACAGATTCGCAGAGCCCGGCAATATCATCATCGTCGTGACACCCGCTTCTCTGGCGCGTTCAAAGCCCGGCGCCTGTGGCCAGACTGAGTGTTCCACCCATTTATCTGCGGTGTTAGGTGAGGTTTTCTCATTCAGATCCATATTGGCCGGCACCCTTGGTGCCGAGAAAATACCAATGTGAGAGTGAGGATCCACAATACCCGGCGTTACCCAGCGGCCCGCTCCGTCAATCACCCCGGCACCATCCGGAATGCGGACATTATTGCCAACCGCCACAATTTTTCCGTTTTTAAACAAAACAGTGGCACCACTCAGTTGCTCGTCTGTACCCGTCAGGACATTAGCATTAGTGATAGCTATAGCTTTGTCCTGGTGACTACTGTACGTAGACGCAAATTTTGAGTCATCCGGAACCAGCCCTTCGCTGATTGCGGCGTTTACCTGCCCGGTAATGACTGCTGAAACCAGCAGTACCAGCTCTTTACATCTCATTTATTCTATCCCTTCCTGACTGACATAAAGGGTTTTGCCCTTCCACGTCTTTGTTGAAACATCAGGTACAAACACCTCTTTTCTGCCTTGCTCTGTCAGGAACGTCACCTGCAGATCAACGGAGTCAGCAACGGGTGTTGCGATAAGCACTGGTGCACTGTTCTGGGCGTTATAACCGCCTCCGGTATCTACCATGCGACTGCCAAGCAGTTCGTCACCAGCAAACACTCTGACTTCTGCGCCGGGTAGCGGGATGTGGGAGCCTTTGAGAACGGGAGCAACGGTAAGATAATTGCCCTGCGGATCCAGCTTATTGACATAAACGAACTCATGACCCACTTCGAGATCGTTGTGCGTTGTTGAAATGTCTATATCGCCATCACCATCAAAATCAACAAGTTGAATACCGTGGTCGGCATCCTGTGCAGCGATATTTTTCGGCAGCATGTCCACAAAGCCGTTACCCGTATTGATATAGAGATAATCGTGCTGTCTTGGGTCAGTACCTTTGAAACCAACAACATAAAGGTCCAGCAGACCATCATTATTAATATCGCCCCAGGTGGCTGATACATGGTGGTGATTACCGGTGATACCGTATTTTGCAGCCACTTCAGAAAAGCCGCCTTTACCGTCGTTCATGTAAAGCAAATCGTCGCCGTAGGTTGCCACGAAGAGATCAAAGTTGCCGTCGTTATTGAAATCACCAACAGTGCAGCCAACACCACCCTCGTCAAGGGGACGGCGGGGATGATCCATATTCAGCTCGGCAGCAATATCGGTAAATTTACCTTCATCGTTGCGGTAGAAGCCGTCTCTGTCGCCACTCTGGTTGGCAACGAACATATCCAGGTCGCCATCTTTGTCGTAATCAAACCAGCAAACCCCTACACTTCTGCGTGGGTCATATAAGCCCGCGGATTTACTGACGTCAGTAAAGCCTTTTCCATTGTTGCTGTAGAGGTGATTCCCCCCCATTCTCTGTGCGAGATAGAGGTCAAGGTCACCATCATTATCATAATCAATCAGGTTACCCTGACGTGCTGTCACGCCGGGAAGCAAAACACCGTAAGCTTCAGCTACGTCCTCGAAGGATTTGCCACCGTGATTAATAAAGAGCTGGTTATATTTATGATATGGGCGATGGAATGAGCCAATGAAAAGATCGGGATAGCCGTCGTTATTGATATCGCCCCAGGATGCACCCCGTGCATCAACACCGGAAGAGGGTAATCCGGGTGCATCTCTGACCTGAGTCAGTTTACCGTTTTCATTTCGGTAAAGGCGGATTTCACCGCTTTTGAAGGTAACCACAAGATCAAGATCGCCGTCCTGATCATAGTCAGCCCACGCATTAGACAATGCGCCGGGCGTCGAGAATTCTGTTTTGTCGTAAAGTGAAAATGCTGGTACAGACTGCTTTGCTGCAAGCGCTGTCTGTCCTAATAACAATGCGGCGGATACCGCCATACTTAGCGTTCTGAATTTCATTTATATTCTGCCTGAGCCAGGAGTAAGACAAAGCCGGTCTCAAAAAGAGACCGGCGCGCAAGGTTTAAAATGCGTAGTTAGCTCTGACGAAATAGAATGCGCCGTAGTGGCCAAAAGGTGAATTTGAAGCGTATGGGGCAAAACCGTAAGGGTTTGAACCTTGCTTAGCATCAGGGTATGTATCAAACAGGTTGTTAGCACCACCTGATACAGTCAGACTATCGGTAGCTTTATAGGTCACAGTTAAGTCAGTGATCCACTTGCCGCCGTAGTGTTCGTCATACTCCTCTCCGCTGTTACTGTAGACATCGTAGCCGCCATACCAGGTTTCACGTACAGATACGGTAAGAGCATCCATCATCCACTCCAGACCGAGAATGATCTTCTCATTCGGTGTCCCCTTCTCGATATAACCCTGGGACTTGCGGTCATAAAGAGTTAAGCCAAGACCTTCAAGAACCGCCGGGGTTTCAGCAATGCTGTCAATCTCATTCTTATTGTAGTTAGCGGCAACGGTGTAGTTCAGGCCGCCCCACTCTTCCAGATCCTGTTTATAGGTTGATACAACATCCACACCTGTAGTCGTCATATCAATCGCATTAGCGAAGTACTGCACGTACATGTTTGAATCCAGGCCATTGGCGCTGAGGATTTCAGATACACCATCGCCTTTCATCAGGCCTGTCAGCTGAACCAGGTCATCGATCGCGATTCTGTAACCATCAACGGTAATATCCCACGCTTCTGCCGGAGACCAGGTAAAGCCTGCACTAAGGTCGAGAGACTTTTCAGGATCCAGTTCCTGCGAGCCCAGAGACTGACCAACATCAGAATCAACTTTTACCAGACGTGATTTCACTTCCTGATATTCGCCCTCAACTTCAATGAACTGTGTTGAAGTGCGGCCAAAATTGGCCTGAGACAATGAAGGTGCACGGAAACCGTTGCTTATAGTTGCACGCAATGCGAAATCGTCACTAACTTCATATCGGGTATTCAGCTTACCACTGAAGACATTACCAGCACTGTCATCATAGTGTTCAAAACGCACAGCACCGGTAACAGACCAGACATCACTCAGGTCCGCAGAAGCCTCAGCATAGGCTGCCATAACATTGCGGTCTGCATCAGCCTCATCATCTGGAGTGACTACGATTGCAGCCTGTGCACCAACCGGCGCTAACTGACCATCAAGGGTGCCGCCACTGAAAACATAACCGCCATTTTCGTAGGCTTCAGGGTCGCCAGCAAACGTATTGAATTCTTCAAAACGGTGCTCAAAACCAAAAGACAGCTGCACCGCTTTGTCATCAACATAGTAAGCACGGGTAGCATCAAAGTTTGATGTCCACTGATTAAACTCAGACGTGTAAGTACGGAACTCAGTAGGACTTTCTGTACCCAGTGAAGCATTCAGAGAGTTGGTTGACTGATGGTCCACTTCGTTGTGGCCATAAACGCTGCTGAGATCCCAGTCCCACTCTTTGGCAAACATACCCTTAACACCGGCTGACAATTCAAAATCAGTCTCGTCCATGGCGTAGTTTGGCGCATAGCCATCAGGATAAATTTCGGTGATAACAGAAGTACGGCCCACATTACGGAAGTTCTGACCTACTTCTGCCTCCCGCTGTGCGTAAGTACCTGTTGAATAAAGCGTTACGTTTTCCAGTGGCACCACGGTATTCTGGCTGATGTAAACAGATTTTACCGCCGGCAGACCGCCCTGATACACGTAATCGTTTACATAAGTGTTCAGTCCATTACGCACTGCTTTTTGTGCGTTCTTGGTCTGGAAAGACCAGGTGCTGCTGCCGTCCTCGTCAATACCGAATCCTGTTGAGCCGCCAAAAGTGACTACCTGACCATCTACCGTACCGCGATAGTCAGCACGCTGACCTGCACTGGCATTAATATTGCCACCTTCAGCGTTGTCTTTGAGAATGATATTGATAACACCCGCAACGGCATCTGAACCATACTGTGCAGCAGCACCGTCACGCAGAATTTCCACGCGCTTGATGGCCGATGCAGGGATCAGGTCCATATCCACCGGGTTCGCACCGCGGCCTACACTACCTGAGTTAAAATCGATAAGTGAGCTGTTATGACGACGCTTACCGTTGACCAACACAAGAATGTGAGATCCGCTCAGGCCGCGTAAAGACGCCGGACGGGCAATACTGTTCCAGCTTGAGCTGGCCACGTTCATCGCCTGAAATGACGGTACCAGACGTGATAACACATCGCGCATAGGTTCGGACCCGAGCATATTTTCAAGCTTATCGCCCTGAATAACATCGATAGGGGTCGGGCTCTGGGTAACAGTTCTTGGCGTACCACGTACACCGGTAACCACTACCTGTTCGTATTTCTCTGCTTCTTTGTTCGCGTCATCGCTTTGTTCCTGCCCGATTGCAGGAGTAGCAGACAGTGCTGCGACTATGGCAGCTGCGGTGCCGGATAACATCAGATTTTTCTGTTTTTTCTTTTCCATTTCATTCACTTGTTGCGTTTCAGTCATATTTTGATGGGCTGGTCGCAACTGAATGAGAATGCTACCTTTAACGGTAATCTGTCCGCTCAAATCTGTTCCATCCAGCAACTGTTCCAGTCCATCACTGACTGTAAAGTGGCCACGTAATTCGGGTGTGCTGATTGAGGCCACAAGTTTCTGGGGAAATATCACTGCAAGGTTAGTCTGTTGTGCAAATGACTTCAGACTTTTTCCGGCAGGTTGATGAGGGATATCGAACGCAACCACTCTGTCTTCAGCGAAATCTTCACTGAATGCCGTTGTGGGCAGCACAAGGCATAACAGAAGGATAGTAACAACATGATTCAATATCTTAGCAGTCAAGGTATTCCCCAGAGCATCAGCTGAGCGGATACCCCTGATCTTTTTTTGCCTGTCAGGGTTTATCTTTTGCACAGCCTTACCTACAGAGAGAAACGAAAGAGAAAAAACCACTACCCTAAATACAAATATTTTTAATTTTTTTACGAGCGGGCGTTCCGGATGTAGAAAACCTTATCGCCAACCTGCCTGACACTGAGCCCCAGGCCCGCTTCAAGGGTGTGAAAAACGGCTTCAAGATTATCGATGGGATAATACCCTCCGACTTTCATCTGAGCCACTTCTTCATCAACAATATGGATCTGAAAATCGGAATAGCGGGAAATTTCTTCTACGACTTCAGAGAGAGTCTGATTTTCAAAGGCCAGAAAGCCCTGACGCCAGTAGAGTTTTTGTGCCAGCGTCTCCTTGTCTTCTAGCTCGACAGACTCAACTTTTTTGTCTGCAACGACCACATTCTTGCCTGCATCCACCACAACTGTGTCACCTCCTGCGGTAAGATTATCAGGCAGCTGGTCAAGATCTGGCCCGGCGATAGTGCGGTCAGCACGGATCCTCACGCGCCCTTCTGACACCAGAACATTAACACTCTGGTCTTTCATTCTGACAGAGAAGTTGGTACCCAACGCCTGTACATCACTTTCCCCGGCCATAACGGTGAAAGGCGCACTGGCATCATGGGCTACTTCGAAGTTAGCTTCACCCCTTTGGAGGATCAGATTGCGGTGTCCGCTCTCGAATTCTACCAACAACCTGGAATCTGTATTCAGCATGACATGTGAACCATCACTGAGCTTCAGTGATTCCTGCTCGCCGACACGAGTGGTGTAGAGTCCATTTGTGGAGGTGTAGTGGGAAGTAGTTTGAATATGAATGAGCAGCGGGATTAGCACCACGAGAGCAATGCAAGCCGCGATTTTCAAAGAGAGCTCAAGCCAGGGGCTGCGGGTACGTGATTGTCGAATGGATTCCAGTGATGCGCCATCAATAGGTTTCGCCTGCTCAGCACCTGCAGCAGACAGTGTATCCCAGGTCGCAGCCATTCGCTTAAGTTCTTTGCGATGTACCGGACTGGTTTTTACCCAGCGATTCAGGCTTGCCTGCTCTTCAGAGGTAAGCTTTCTGCTTTCAATACGCGCTATCCACTCAGAAGCCTCCTCACGGATCTTTGAGACTTCGCCGGGGAAGTTAACGACGTCGCTCATTTGAATGCTCTCACGTTGTCAGAAACGGAAGATTCATTAACAGAATCAATGTTATTATTTTCATTAAGACGAGCCTGCACAAAATGATCACATCGCTCAATGCCCTTTGCCAGATGTTTTTCTGCCGTGCTCACACTGATCCCTACTTCTTCCGCAATGTCTTTAAGCTTCATTCCGTTGAGCAGGCGCAAAGCCGTTACCAGCCTGCATTTGTCCGGAAGAGAAGCCAGCGCCTCGTTCAGAATTTCCTGTTCCTGAGACTTATCCAGATAGCTGAAAACACTATCCTCCTCATTATAGAGACCTGCGTCGTCAAAATCCTCTACATAGTCGAGCAATTTTGTTGAGACTTTCGTCCCTTCCCGTTGGGTAAGGTGCTTTGCAGTTTTGAACAGATAGACCTTGGGGAACTGGATTTTACTCTTTTTATCCATAGCGAAAGTCTGCAGGAAAGTTTCCTGCACAATGTCTTCAACATCACTTTCATGGCGGGTATTGCGGGATACGAAGCGCAACAATGCTTTCCTGCAATCGCGAAAGGAAGAGAATACGGTATTTTCTTTATTTTTTTGGGGCACACTAATCCCTGCCGGCAAAAGACAATGATAATTAAGGCAAGGTATTTCTTATTTGAAACCAAACTATCATTATTAAGAGCAGGTTCGCAATAAAAAATGGGCATGCTGCTTCCCTGTCAGTTGAATCATGATCAAACCTTCTCTCTCATAAGTACCAACATTAACTTGAAAAAATTCACCCGAAAGGAAGGAGTTGACGATGAGTAAAGTGGTACTGATAACCGGCGCATCCAGTGGCATCGGTGAAGCAACAGCCAGAAAATTAGTTGCCGGTGGACATAGATTGATTATCACTGCACGAAGTAGCGATAAACTCGAAAAGTTGACGGATGAACTTGGCTCTCAAAACGTCCTTGCTGTGGCTGCTGATGCCACCGATTTTGAGGCTCTTTCACAGGTAGTAAAAACTGGCGTTGACCATTTCGGACGTCTGGATGCCGTTTTCGCTAATGCCGGCAAGGGTGTAAACGCCGCCGGTACTCAAAATGGAGATCCTGAGGAATGGGATACCATGGTTGATATCAATATTAAGGCGCTGCTCTGGACAGCTAAGCTAACGCTTCCACATCTGAAAGAAACAAAGGGCCATTTCCTGCTCACCAGTTCTGCGGCCGGTAAAGTGTCAATTAAAGGGTCAGTCTACGGAGCGACTAAGTGGTTTGCCTATGGCTTCGGGATGAACCTTGCAGAAGAAATGAAAGAATGGCAGGGCCGGTGTACCACAATATGCCCCGGCATGGTCAATACGCCGTTCTTTGACGAACCCAAAGAAGACAAACTTCAACCTGAAGATGTGGCTGATGCTGTTGCTTTTGCCATCAATGCAGACCCGCGCAATAGTGTACGGGAAATCTATCTGATGCCGGCCAACTGAGTGGCACAGGTAGTAATATAAGTCTGTCTGATTGCTGACAGACTTATAATTACTATTCACCAGAGTGTTACTGCCCTGACACGCCATGTGCTAGGGTTATGGTGTAAAAGTTTAATGAGCACCGGCCATGACAGATACCCGCCTGGCGAAAAAAATCGCATTTCAAATTCTTACCCACTTTGATAAAAGTTACCGGTGGTTCACCCGTATAACCCGTGGCGCAAAAGAGCGCTTTGAAAATGGCGAGTGGTCTGCCACCCAAACCGCGTCCAGAGACAGACTGAACATTTATGAGAAATGTGTTTCTGATGCGGTAGCTGATATCTATCACCTGGTGGAAGTCCACCAGCGGGATCGCAGCTTCTGGCAGGAATTAAAAGAGTCATTTACCCGTCACCTTGAAACCCATCCCCAGTTTGAGCTGGCTGAAACATTTTATAATTCCATCATCGGCCGTCTGTTCCGTCACCAGAGCTTCGATAATGACGTAATGTTTGTACTGCCCAGCCGGTGCTTTCTTCCGGGCCGCGACAGGGCGCAGGTGATTAACAGCCTCGACACCACGACCACCGTGGCACAAATGTATGAATCTATTTATAAACTCTACCGCTTCAACCTTGCCTTCGAAGATTATCCCCGTGATATGGCTCACCTTGAAACAGCGCTGCGCAAGCGTCTGAACAAGGAACAACTGGCCAGCGTGGAACTGGTGGAAATCCTTAAGCCGGTATTTTATCGTGGTAAATCGGCTTACCTTATCGGTCGTATCTGCATGCCCGGCGAAACACTGCCCTTTGTCATCTCCATGCATACCAATGACAATCAGGAAATTTATGTGGACGCCCTGCTCACCGACCGTCAGGATCTGAGTGTTATCTTCGGGTTTGCCCGCAGCTACTTTATGGTGGATACCCAGTATCCCGCCGAAATCGCTGCCTTTTTGCAGGAGCTGCTGCCGCACAAGAAGCATTTTGAATTGTATATGTCGCTGGGCCATCATAAACACGGCAAAACCGTGTTTTACCGCAATTACCTGCAGCATCTGGATAACAGCGACGACATTTTTGAGCGGGCACCGGGAACCCGCGGTCTGGTGATGATGGTGTTCCATCTGCCGTCATACGGCGTGGTGTTCAAAATCATCAAAGATGAATTTGCAGAAAGCAAAAAGATTACCCGTCAGCACGTGAAAGACTGCTACAAGATGGTAAAAATGTCAGACCGTGTGGGCAGAATGGCTGATACCCATGAGTATGTGAACTTTCGCTTCCCCCTGTCACGCATGCATCCGGACCTGATTCAGGAACTGAAAGACACCTGCGCATCCAGCCTGGAATTTACCGGTGACGAACTTATCATCCGTCACCTGTACATTGAACGGAAGATGACCCCGCTTAATCTGTATCTGCTTCAGGAAACCGATGAAGACAAACTGCGTCACGCTATCTACGAACTGGGTTTGTGCATAAAACAAATTGCGCTGGCGAATATTTTCCCGGGCGATATGCTGCACAAGAATTTCGGCATCACCAAGGGCGGCCGGGTAATATTCTATGATTACGACGAAATTTGCCTGATGAAAGATCGTAATTTCAGAACACTGCCCAAGTCCGACGATCCTTATGCTCTGGATACCCTTTCAGTGGCGCCCGATGATGTATTCCCCGAGCAGTTCGAACACTTCATTGTGGGTAAAAAGCAGTTCAAGGATATCCTCAAAGAATATCACGGCGATCTGATGACGCCCGAATACTGGCAAAGTGTGCAGGCAATTACGGCCCGCGGTGAAGTTCAGAATTTTACCCCGTACAATCCGGCCATGCGCTTCAGTAACCGGCGCACCTGAACCATCAGTTTCTCACAGTCTGCTATCATTAAAAGATTGTCATAAAGACTAAATTTAACTGGAAATCGATTATTCTGGTGATCAGGCAAGTACGTTTATGGCGTATTAGTTACTGACATTTCCGATGGTAGAACCACACGTATGAGAGCATTAATAATTGAAGATGATCACACCGTTGCAGATCACATCCGCAATGGTCTTGAGTCGGCCGGACATGAATGCTTTCATCAAAGTGACGGTAAAAGCGGACTGAACCGTGCCCTTGATGAGCAATTCGATCTGGTCATTTTAGATATCATGTTACCTGAGATGGACGGCTTTACGGTGTTGGACAACATCCGTTCTTCGTCTTCCGGTTTACCGGTACTGCTTTTAAGTGCCAAGAGTCAGGTTGATGATAAGGTGCGGGGCTTGCGCTCAGGCGCAAATGATTACCTCACCAAACCCTTTGCCATTGAAGAGCTGCTGGCGCGGGCTGAAGGCTTAACCGGCCGCACTGCCACCAGCGCGAAAGAAACGGAATTATCGGTGGGCGACCTGACCCTGGATTTGCTGCGCCGGAAAGTGACCCGTGGCGACACGGAAATCGATTTGCAGGCCAAAGAATTCCAGCTGCTGGAATGTTTGCTGAGAAACCGCGGAAAGGTGGTGACCCGCAGCATGTTGCTGGAACGGGTATGGAATTATCACTTCGATCCGCAAACCAATTTAATTGACGTTCATATCAGCCGGTTACGACAAAAAGTAGATAAAACGTTTAATATACCCCTCATCGAAACTGTTCGCGGTACCGGTTACCGTATCTCAGAGGGTATCGCTTGATAGCAATTGGTGCGTTTACCCGCAGTTCCAGCTTCAGGGTAGGCGCATTATTTACCGCCCTGTCTTCTGCGGGCATTTTATTTATTCTTTATTTCTGGTCGTTGTCGGACGACGACAAACTGCTTACAGAAGCCCGCGCAGCCCTTGCCGCAGAACGTTTTGCTTTTGGTGAAATTTACGCACGGGGCGGACTTTCCGCACTCACCTCCAGTCTTGAAGGCCGCGCCGCCAGTTCTGACAACGACTCACTCCTTGCATTGCTCGGACCGGACAACACCATTCTGGCCGGAAACCTGTCGAAACTTCCCCCGCTGACCACTGACACAATGCCTGCAATAGTACCGGTGTCGCTACCTGATTATCTCCGTGAAGACATGTCTCTGCGCACAGAAAATCCGAACGCCAGTAACCTGTTGTACGATGTAGTGACCCTGGGCAATCATAAGATCTTTATAGCCCGCAACGTTGAAGCGCTGTACAGCAAACAGAAAATTGGACGTGCTCTTGGCTGGATCTTCGCCGTCATGCTGGTGATGATTGCAGCACTCAGCTTCGGTGTTGCCCTGTATGTGGTGAACAGAATCAACCGCATGTCGCACACGGCCAGCGACATTATGGATACCGGCGATCTCAGTGCCCGCATGGAAATCGACAGCAACTGGGATGATTTAAGCAAACTGGCTATCGTGTTTAACAAAACTCTGGATAAGATTGAAAACTCCGTCAAAAATATCAAACAGGTTTCAGACAATATCGCCCACGATTTACGCACCCCGCTTTCCCGCTTACGCAGCAAACTGGAACGCATGGATGAAGGGGAATTACGGGACGAGGCGCTGGCTGAAGCCGACAACCTTCTGGCTATTTTTAACGGTCTGCTGCGTATTGCCGACGTGGAAAGCGAGCGGCAGCGTGCCGGATTCGACAACGTGGCCCTGCATACTGTTGTTGCCGATGTGGTGGATTTATACGAACCTCTGGTGGAAGATCAGCAGGTATCTCTGACCTGCAATATTGAGCCCGTTGAAATTGAAGGTGATATGCACCTGCTGTTTCAGGCATTGAGCAATTTGCTGGATAACAGTCTGAAACACGCCAAAAATAACTGCCGTATTGAAGTTAACCTGATGAAAACCTCACACCGGATCATCATCGCTGTTTTTGATTCCGGGAAAGGCCTTCCTCCCCGCGAATTTGAAAACCTCGACCGGCGCTTTTACCGCGCAGAGCAAAGCCGTACAACGCCCGGCAATGGTCTGGGCTTATCCATGGTCAGTGCTGTCACATCCCTTCACTATGGCAAGCTCTGGTTCATCGATAACCCGCTGTGTACTCACAGCGGGTTCGGTGTTGTGATGAGTTTGCCCCTGCGGCAGACAAGGGCAAAACGACCGTCAGCAGATTAATCAGCCGTGATTCAAAATAGCCGGAATGCCGGGTAGCAAACCAACGAGCGCCATAACACCGGTCAGAACAACGAACATAATGCCGGGAATGATCCAGCGGTTCATTTTTGACAGTTCCGCGCTGCGTTCTTTACATCCGATTAAGCCCAGATTGTCCAGTAACATGGTAAGTGACCAGCCGAATGCAGGGTTCACCAGTGATGAGGCAAATACCACGATGGCTGCCGACTGGGTGGTTTTGCCTTCTCTGGTCATTTCCATGCCCGCTTCAAGTAACGGCACAAATACGCCCACAATCAGTGCTACACAAAGCACAGGCTCCCAGATTGCAAGATCCATGGGATAACCCAGAAGCCCTGCAGCAACACAGAACAGCGCCGTTAAGATAGCACCGGCGGGAATCGGACGTTTAGCAATAGCAGCAGGAACAATGTACGTCCCCCAGGAAGAGGTGAAGTTAGCGCCTCCCATGAGTGAACCGGCTACCTGACGGGTGGCTGCACTCACCATGGTGTCATCAATGTTCATCTGTACTTTTTCAGTTTTTGCCGGATAGCTGATTTTCTGAAACACCTGATGTCCCAGAAAGTCCGGTGACCACATTGCCACAGCCAGTACTGCGAAAGGCAGCACCACAATGAACTGCTCAATACCCGGCAAGCCCAGCATCCAGCCAGTGTTTTCTCCCCACCAGTACGCCGGATTCATATTTGGTAACCCCGGAGAGGTATGAAACTCAAACGGTGCGCCCAGCAAAAAGGCCAGCCCGCCGCCAAGCAGACAACTGAGCGGCACTGCCAGCCAACGCTTCTTCCAGTGCTCAAGTAAAGCATAGAGTACAATTGTGCTGAGTATTACCACAAAGGCAATGTGCGCCATGTCTATGCCCTGCGCCCATGCAAACAGCTTTTTCACCTGCGAGGTAGTGCCGATGAACCCCAGATACAGCAGGAGTCCCCCGCACACCCCTTTACTGGTCAGGTTAGCCAGCAAACTTCCGCCTTTACTGATGGCCAGCAGCATGCCGAAGATCCCGATAAGCAGTCCGAATGCCATGGGATGTCCGCCGGCTGCAACCACAATAGGGATAAGCGGTATAAGCGGGCCGTGCGTGCCGGCGAGATTTGCGGTGGGCAGTAAAAAGCCGGAAAACAGTAATATAAAGAACGCCACAATCACCAGCTCGTAACGCACGTTCTCCAGGATAAACGCATCACCAAGCCCCAACTGACCGGCAAACGTGGCTGCAATGGCACCTACCATCACCACCTTACCAATGGTGCCGGCGAGTGCCGGAATCGTGTCTTCCCACTCAAAGCGATAATCCCTGAATGGCAAATTCGGCCGCCACCTTTTGGGAGACATGATTTGTAACTCATGCTCAAGGTATTCATCCCGGCTTGAAAACTCTGAAGAAGGCTTGTGTTGTTCTGCGTAATCTGAAGTTGAAGGCTGTTGATGATTTGAAGATGGGTTTGTAAACCCGCTACCTGATCCCATACTTTCTCCGCATGTCTGGCTTAAGAAAAAAGCCATCCTAGAGCAAACACCACCCACCAATTGTTAATATAACTTGAATAAATAAACACAAAATAAACATTCGAGGACATAAATGGTCGTCGCTGAACAATGAGCAACGGGGAAACCTGCGTTAACAAAGCACAGAAAAGAAGTAACAACGAGAACCTTTAGTTAACATTTAGGTAACACCACGATATAAGCTATTAGTCGTATAGATGCTGTTAAGCGTAATAACCGGACTGATCATCTATCTCTGACCTGCCCGCTGAACCAAAACACTGTCATGCCGTAACGAAAATTGTAACGGGCAACCGCAACATCTGAATGCAATGCCCGCATCCCGTCGCGTCGTTTTGTGCGCGCCCTGTTTCAGACCTCTGCATCAGAGGCCTTTTCTTACAATTTTTAAGAAGGATTTTACTGTGACGACTTCCAGTCAGACTTCTGCCAGCAAGTACACATTATTTGTGTCTGCCCTGCTGGTTTTATGCGGTCTGCCATTGCTTGTTGGCGGCGGCTGGCTCGCTGCCGCAGGTGGCAGCTGGTACTATCTTCTTGCAGGTATTGGCATGCTGATATCTGCTTTTCTTCTGGCCAGACAATCACGTGCCGGTGTGTGGATGTATGGCCTGGTTGTGCTGGGCACTGTTTTATGGTCCGCATGGGAATCCGGGCTGGACTACTGGCGCTGGGTACCAAGGCTTGATGTGGTGATGGTGCTGGCGCTCCTGGTCGCCTTAACCATGCCCCGGTTAAAACAACCATTCAGTAAAACGTTGTCTTACACGTATGCCGGCGCATCTGTGGCAATTTTTGTTGTAGCCTTTGCCCTCGCTTTTGTTCCCTACGGCTTTGAGCAATACGATGCCGTTCCCGCTACGGCAAAAACCTCTTTTTCAACTTACACCGGTCAGCTTGATAAAGCGGATCAACCTGCCAGCGGAGACTGGCCGGCCTACGGTCGCGATAATGCTGCTACCCGGTACTCTCCCCTCACACAAATTAATACAGGTAACGTATCCGGACTCACCCGTGCCTGGGAGTTCAGAACCGGCGAGATGGATGTAAAAAGCTGGGGAGCGGAAACCACGCCTATCAAAGTGAACGACCGGCTTTATCTGTGCTCTGGCCTGAACAATATGTTTGCACTGGATAGTAAAACCGGGAAGCAAATCTGGAAGTACGATGCCGGACTGGATCAAAAAGACATTCCTTACACTGCCGCTTGCCGCGGAGTGGCGTACTACGAAACACCGGCCAGTGCGATGACAGAAGGACAGACAACCTGTAAAGCCCGCATTGTCGAAGGCACCCTGGACGGCCGTATTATCGAAGTGGATGCGGATACCGGCAAACCTTGCGAAGATTTTGGCGATCACGGCCAGGTAAGCATCAAGGAACATATGGGAGAAACTCCCGACGGTTATGTAGCCATTACCGGTGTACCTAACATTGTTCAGGGAGTGATTATCACCGGCCATCAGGTTATCGACGGACAAGCCCGCTACGAGCCGTCCGGCGTCATTAAGGCCTACGATGCAGTGACCGGTGAACTGAAATGGGCATGGGATATGGTTCGCCCGGACATAGACACCATTCCTCCTGAGGGTGAAACCTACACCCGAGGTACACCGAACATGTGGACTACAGGTACGGGCGACAACGAACTTGGTCTGGTTTATTTGCCTATGGGTAACTCAACTGCTGATTACTACAGCTCCATGCGTCGCAAAGAAGAACATGAATATTCCAGCTCACTGGTTGCCATTGATGTAAACACCGGTAAGCCCGTCTGGCATTTTCAGACCGTGCATGCCGATGTGTGGGATTATGACTTAGGTTCACAGGTCACTCTGCTCGACTTCCCTGTTGAAAACGGTACAGTGCCTGCGTTGATGCTGCCATCCAAACAGGGCGATTTGTATGTGCTTGACCGCAGAACAGGCAAGCCTCTCACCGGGGTGACTGAAAAACCAGTGGCTCAGGGTGGTGTTGAGCCGGAAGAGCGCTCAGCCACGCAGCCGGTAAGTGAATATCACGCTTTGCGCAAACCACCGCTGACAGCGCAGGATATGTGGGGGATCACTCCATTTGATCAACTGGCATGCCGCATACAGTTTCAGGAAGCCGCTTATGACGGTATGTATACGCCTCCCACTGTCAATCAACGCTGGATCCAGTATCCCAGCTACAATGGCGGTTCTGACTGGGGAAGTGTAGCTATCGACCCTGAGCGCGGCGTTATGATTGCCAATTACAATGATATGCCCATGTATAACAAACTGGTTCCCCGCGACATAGTTGATAAAGAAGGCTGGCTGACCCGTGCAGAAGAGAATGAAAAGTTCGGTGGTCCTGCTGGCGGCGCTGAAGGTGCAGGCGATCCACAGGTAGGCACGCCCTACGGTATTGATGTGAATGCTGGCTGGCGTCTGCCATTTACCGGGTTGTTGTGTAAAGAACCGCCTTACGGTGGGATACGTGCCATTGATATCGCCACCGGCAAAACCCTGTGGGACAGACCTCTTGGTACCGCCCGTAACAATGGTCCGTTCGGTATTGCCTCTCACCTGCCAATCAATATCGGCACACCAAACAACGGTGGTGCAGTGGTGACAGCCGGTGATTTGATTTTCATTGCGGCAGCCACTGACGGGCTTATCCGTGCTATCGACATTAATACCGGTGACACGGTATGGCAGGATGAACTTCCCACCAGCGCTCAGGCCAATCCGATGGTGTATGAACAGGACGGCAAAGAGTATCTGGTGATCATGGCCGGCGGCCACCATTTTATGGAAACGCCGGTGGGTGACTATGTCATAGCTTATGCCTTGCCCGATAACATCGCCCGCAGTGCTTCCGGTGCAGGCAGTATATCAGAGCAGCTGTGATAGCTGTTTAGAAAGGGGTCTTCTCTCTAATCTCAAAAGCTTCCCTTCTCCGCATGCCGGTGAGGGAAAGCTTTTGCCAGTTTATGTACCGGTCTCTGTTTTACGGGATCGATCCCGGCAAACGGAGGAACTTAAACAGCCGTCAAACACATGCCTTTAGTTTTGAAGAAACTCAGCTAATCTTTGCTTTTGTCGCCCTGCTGCATCGAAGTTATCAGACGCAAGCCAGGCTGCATATCCGGCCCGCATTTTTGCATACTCGTAATCCAGGATCGCATACCATGCGGTATCACGGTTTCGCCCCTGTGTGACCAGCATCTGCCGGAAAATGCCTTCAAAAGTAAAGCCGAAACGCTCCGCTGCTGCTCTGGACGGGGCATTTAATGCATCGCATTTCCATTCCAGCCGGCGGTATCCGAGTGTGGTAAACACATATTCAAGCAGCAACGACATCACTTCTGTAGAAATCGCCGTGCGCTGCATCAAAGATGAATAAACCAGATGGCCGGTTTCGATTACGCCATTTGTCACATCGATTCTCATCAGAGAAACGGTACCGGCTGCACGACCTGATACGTTATCGATTATGGCAAACTGATAAGGGTCTTTTTTAGCCTGTATGCTAAGCAGAAAGTCGCGGTATTCCTGCAATGACTCAAACGGTCCGTAAGGTAAATAGGTCCAGCTCCGCCCGTCATCACTTTGCTGAAAAGCATGGAAGAGACTTTCAGCATGACGTTGTGCGTCGAGACGTTCCAGACAGCAAAACTTGCCATCAATGCGTAATGCTTCAGGCGGCTCCACAGGTCGCCAGTCTGGCAAAGCATCGCCAACAGGCTGTCCGTATTCATTCAGTTTCATTTTATACTTTTGCGGGGGTTAATTTGAACTGAAAGTACGCTACCACCGGAGCTGTAGTAAGTGCCACTATTCTTTCACATTAAAGCGCCGTAAGGTGGCGACGACTGAAATTTCAGTCGCCGCTTACCGGCATAGAACAGCATGCAGGACTTTGCAGTTATAAAACTCTATTGCTTCTGCATAAAAATAGTCACTTCCGCCATGGTGATGCCAAATTTCTTTATGTAAGAACGATTCATCATGGTGTCTTCAGACATGCCAAAAAACCAGTCATCAAAGGCAACTTCGTAGGTGGTGTCGTCAACAGGCAAATCCATGCTGTAGGTAAAGTTGAAGGCATTGCCGTAACTGGTGCCCTTTGCGGTGCCCAGAATATCGCCCGCTTCACCGGCGTACCGGCCATTTCCCTGCGGAGTAATGCGCCAGGTACGGTTTGTCACGCCGTCACCGAGCTGATAAGTGAAGACCTCTTCAAGTATGAGTGTATCGCCTTCCTGACGGGCGTTTATGTCGACGATAAAGCGCTGCACCACTTCACCAGAACGGTCCTGCACAATGCCCCAGGCTTTAACGTCACCGCTGAAAAACTGATACAAATCGAATGCAGGCGTTTGCTGACGGTAGGTATCGCCCTCAGGCGCGCCGGCGCAACCTGCCAGTCCTGTAACAAAGGTAACAGCAAGTAAAATACGTAAAATTGATTTCATTTTCTCTCTCCGGTCAGGGCTTTGCGAACAGCAGGCTCTGAGGTGTTTTCCGCCAGCCAGATAGCAAAAAATGCGTCAGTAAACGCTTCTTCCTCAACTTTGCCCAGCGGTTCGTCGTTATAATAAAACTGTGTATTTCCCTGACTGTCAGCCACCCCTGTCAGGCGGTCGCCCTCTTCAACATCAGGAAACAGCGCTTTCATTTCCTTTTCCCAGCGTTCGAGAACGGCTTTGTCAGAGATCCCCTGCCCTTTCATTTCTTTCACCGACCGCTCTGCAATGTCTTTGCCGTTAAAATCACGCAGGTATGTGAGCTCAAGGGCGAACGGTCGCTTGTCCTGCCAACTGCCATCAGCGGTAAACAACCTGATGTCGTATACGTCCCAGAACAAATAGCTGAGCCGTGATTCTCCGGCCAGTTTTGCTTTGTCCGGCCAGAAGCCTCCCTCTGGCTCAGAAACTGGATCTGCAGCGGCAGAATACATAAATACCGACAATGCCAGCGCACCGGCCGTTTTCGTAAACATGGGAAACCTCCGTTATCCGGAACAGGTAACTAATAGTAATTACAAGCTTTGCACCCGGCCTGATCATTCATTAACATCTGTTAATGTAGCTGTTCAAAACAATTTGTATTAATGACCTCACCAATTTCTCTGCACGATACCGGAGAGCTATTGCTGCCTTCACCGTTGCAACCATTCCACCCTGACTGGCCGGGTGCGGATAAACTGAATCTGTATATAAAACGGGATGACCTCATCCACCCGGTCATATCCGGTAATAAATGGCGGAAGCTGAAATATACTTTCAATGCTCTGCCCGCCGGCTGTGAACGTATTATCAGTTTTGGTGGCGGCTTTTCTAATCATCTTCATGCCTGTGGCTTTTTATGTGCATTGTCTGGTTTGCCATTCACGGCGATTGTGCGGGGAGATTACTCAACGAACCTTACTCCCATGCTGGAAGATTTGTATCGCTGGCAGGCGGACATCCACTTCGTTGATAAAAAAACCTACAAACTACGGGATGATCCTGACTGGCTCTCGTCTTTATCTCAACGTTATCCCCGTTCAGTAACCATTCCGGAAGGTGGCAGTCAGCATCTCGCGCTGAAAGGCGTGGCAGAAATAGTTGAAGAATGTGATGTGAAATTTGATCATGTCGTCGTTCCCGTGGGCAGCGGCGCGACTCTGGCAGGGTTAATTACCGCACTAAAAAAACCACAGAGCGCAACAGGCATTGCAGTGCTTAAGGGTGAAGCGTACCTTGAATCACTGGTAGAGAGCCTGCTTCCTCCGGACACCGTGATGCCAGCATGGCAAATTAATCATCAGTATCATTGTGGTGGTTACGGCAAAGCGCCGGAAGAACTGAAAGCGTTTTGTTACGATATGCAGCGCAGCTACAACGTACCTGTTGAGCCGGTCTATTCAGGGAAAATGTTTGCTGCCGTTAAAGATATGATTGCCAACGGTCAATTTTCCTCTGGTTCTGCTGTGTTATTAGTGCATACTGGAGGTCTTCAGGGCGCACGGTAATGTGATCTGAACGGGCACTTTCCCCGTTTGAATGCACATATTCTGTCTGCTGAAAGGTTATGTGCAGGGTTATCTTTTTCGTTGAATTTTTACTCTTAAAAATCAACACGTTTTATCAGGAGAACCAGATTGATTAATAATCCGCAACAATTGCCCGAACCACTGCAATTGCTGGTTAACCGCTCACTTCATCTTTGTGAACTTATGCTTCCTCACTGCAGCGCGTTGTATCCTTTTGCTGCAATTTATGAAGATGGCCGCGTCGGCTGCCTGTTTGCTGACGACCGTTGCCACGGCGAAAATGAAAGTTACCTTATCGAACAGCTTCAATGGCGAATCATCGATACCACCACTGATACTGACAGCTACAGTGTGCTGGTATACGCCGCAACCGTTACCACAGACAGACACAAACAACTCAACGCCATTGCCATCAATGCCGGTCATCCAAACGGCGATGAAACTATGCTACTGTATCCCTACTTCCGGGTCGGGAAAAAGATTGTGGTATCCCCGCCAATTCCGGGCTGAAAAATTGCTGGTTACCGGCTAACTTTGCTTGCCAAAAAGTTGATGTCTGCTAGCATTCAGCGCAAATTTACCTAACGTCACGGGAAATAAAAATATGTCTCGCGTTTTAATTATTGGTGCTGGCGGTGTTGCCGCTGTAACAGTGAAAAAATGTGCCCGCCTGCCAGAATATTTTGATGAAATTTATCTGGCCAGCCGTACTGTATCCAAGTGTGAAGCCCTGCAAAAAGAAGTCGGTGCTGATCGCGTAAAAGCGGTTTATGCCGTTGATGCAGACAATGCTGCAGAAGTTGAAAAACTGATTAACGAAGTAAAGCCTGACTTGCTGATCAATCTGGCACTGCCGTACCAGGATCTGCCAATCATGGACGCGTGTCTGGCAACCAAAACAGATTACCTGGATACTGCGAACTACGAACCCAAAGACGAAGCTAAATTCGAATACAGCTGGCAATGGGCTTATCAGGATAAGTTCAAAGATGCCGGCATTATGGCGTTGTTAGGCTCAGGGTTTGATCCCGGCGTAACGAACGTATACACCGCTTACGCTGCAAAGCACTACTTTGACGAAATCCATTATCTGGACATCGTTGACTGTAACGGCGGCGACCACGGTCAGGCATTCGCGACTAATTTTAACCCTGAAATTAATATCCGTGAAATCACTCAGCGCGGCCGTTTCTGGGAAAATGGCGAATGGAAAGAAACTGATCCGTTGAGCGTGCGTGAAGATCTGGATTACCAGAACATTGGTGTCCGTGCGTCTTACCTCATGTTCCACGAAGAGCTGGAATCGATTGTTAAGCACTTCCCTACCCTGAAACGTGCCCGTTTCTGGATGACGTTCGGTGATGCTTACCTGAATCATCTGCGCGTGCTTGAAGGTATCGGTATGACCAGCATTGAGCCTGTGGATTTCCAGGGTCAGAAAATTGTCCCTCTGGAGTTCCTGAAAGCGGTATTACCTAACCCGGGTTCACTGGCTGAAGGCTACACAGGTCAAACGTGTATCGGTACCTATATTACCGGAGTAAAAGACGGCAAAGAGAAAACTATCTTCATCTACAACAACTGTGACCATGCAGTCTGTAATGAAGAAGTGGGCGCACAGGCTGTATCGTACACCACCGGTGTTCCGGCCATGATTGGCGCAATGATGATGCTGCAGAACAAGTGGAAAGCGCCAGGCGTATGGAACATGGAGCAATTTGATCCGGATCCGTTCATGGAGCAGCTGAACATTCACGGTTTACCGTGGCATGTTATTGAGTGTGACGAAAGTCCGTTCAAACGTTAATTGGAGACAACAGGTTGACTGATTTAACACAGCGAAATGATATTCTTTCTCCCTGCTATGTGCTGGAAGAGGAAAAGTTAATTCGTAATGTGACGTTGATGAAGCGTGTTCAGGACGAATCCGGCGTGCGTATTATTCTTGCGCTCAAAGGGTTCTCTATGTGGTCCAGCTTTGACATCATCAAACCTTACCTGCACGGTGCAACAGCAAGCTCAGTATGGGAAGCTAAACTGGCCGCGGAGATGGGCAAAGAAGTCCATGCATACTCTCCGGCTTACAAGCAGGCTGATATTGCTGAGCTGAAAAATCTGGTCAACCATATCTCGTTTAACAGCATCAATCAGTGGCATACCCACCGTGAAGCGCTGGGCGGCATATCCATGGGATTACGTATCAATCCTGAACATCAGGAAGCTGATACCCCGTTATATGACCCGGCTGCCCCCGGCTCCCGCCTGGGGATCCGTGCTTCTGAGCTTGAAGGTGTGGATTTAACAGGTATTGAAGGTTTTCATTGTCACAACCTGTGTGAGTGTGATTCCTTCGCCACTGAACGCACATTGAAGGCCATTGAGGCACGGTTCGCTAAATGGCTGCCGTCGCTGAAATGGCTCAATCTGGGCGGTGGTCACCTGATGACCCGTGCCGGTTATGATGTTGAGCATTTAATTGCAACGCTGAAAGACTTCAAAGCCCGTTATCCTCACCTCGATGTAATTATGGAACCCGGTTCTGCCGTTGCCTGGCAGACCGGACCATTGATCGCCGAAGTAGTCGATATTGTTGAGAATGAAGGCAAAATTGCCATTCTTGATATTTCCGCCACTGCACACATGCCGGACGTTCTGGAAATGCCTTACCGTCCTGCCATTTTGGGTGCCGGTGAACCGGGCGAAAAAGCTCACGACTACCGTTTAGGCGGCAACTCCTGTCTGGCGGGTGATGTGATTGACACCTATTCCTTTGATAAACCGCTGGAAATTGGTGACCGTTTGCAGTTTGAAGACATGATCCACTATACCATGGTGAAAACCACGTTCTTCAACGGCGTTGAGCATCCGGGGATTGGTATTCTGCGGTCAGACGGAAACTTTGATCTGATCCGTCAGTTCAGCTACGAAGATTTTAAAGGCCGTTTGTCTTAAAACGTGCCGGCAATAAACGAAAAGACTGCCTTGAGAAATCAGCAGTCTTTTTTTATGCCTGCAAGCTGAACTCCGCCGGCGGGCTCACAGCAGGAAATCCGTGACGCCCTGGTGAAAAAGAACGAGGGTTAGATAACGCAGCTACCGCGGCAGATACCGGTGTGACTGACGCGGTCATCCAGCAGCAATTCTCCGTCCAGAAGAATCTTAAACTCCGTCCCTTCCGGTGCACTGATACTGTACTCCAGCCCGTACATGTGCTCTTCGTGCACATGGATCTTCGCTTCTTTATGCGGGTAAATCAGATCATAGACACCATCATCGTTACGCTCGGCCACTACGTCGAGCATCCATGTTCCCTTGTTGATTTCGATAGACAACGTCTTTTCAATCATGGTCGCTCCTGTTTTCCTTGATTACTATGCAGATTTGTATCCACATGCATGAACTGCGGATCAATAATCTGCATCCGTGATGGGTGTTTCTCCGTTTTCCGGTTATTCCCCATCCATCTCCAGACCAGCCTGATACAGCGCATTCTTTTTAAGGTTATAGTGTTCCGCAACAATGGCTGCCGCTTTTTTCAAAGGCAACAACGGCTTAAGTGACGCCAGTAGTGATAATGCTTCCGGCGGCAACGCTTTTTGTTGAGCAGCAGCCGGGCTGATCATCAGTACAAATTCCCCTTTCTGACGCACCGGATCTTCCTGCAACCACTCAGCCACATCTTTAGCTGCACCATCAACGTAAGTCTCAAAGGTTTTGGTCAACTCCTTAGCCAGCACAATATGACGGTGTTCGCCAAGGGTCTCACAAACATCCTGTACAGTATCCAGTACCCGTCTTGGCGCCTCGTAATACACCGTTGTGAATGTCCGTTCGCACAACCCTTCCAGTACCTGTTTACGCGGTCCGGTTTTGGGTGGCAAAAAGCCTTCGAACATAAATTTATCGGTGGGCAAACCGGAAGCACTCAGCGCGGTTATCGCGGCACAAGGGCCGGGTAATGCCACAACAGGGATCCCCTCTTCACGGCACCGGCGAACCAGTATAAACCCCGGGTCGCTGATAAGAGGCGTACCGGCATCACTGACCAGAGCAACAGCTTCCCCGTCTTTTAAACGCTGGCATAACATGGCAGTGCGTTTATCTTCATTATGCTCATGCAATGACAGCGTGCGTGTATTCACGGAAAAGTGCTGTAACAGTTTATGAGTATGCCGGGTATCTTCTGCTGCAATCCAGTCCACTTCCGACAAAACGGTTAATGCCCGGGGTGAAATATCATCCAGGTTGCCAATCGGAGTGGGAACAATATAAAGCGTTGCAGATTCAGACATAGTGTTATCTCATACAAAATAAAAAGCGCAGGTGACTGACATTAGCGGCGGCGCTGAAACCGGCGTAGCGGATGCATAGCCCGTCGGGCAGCCTGGCAGGAGCTGTTGTATCCGGATTGTAGCATGACGAAGGGACAGTTTATCGCTGCAAACATAGATTTTCTGTGTGTTTTCGTTACACTGACGTGGTTTCTCATCAGAAGGAATTTTCGGTGAATTTGTCTGCAGGTTGCCTCCGCTTCTCACAACTCACTCTCATTGCCAGCGCGTTAGTACTCGCCGGTTGTGGCAGTACACCTAAAACCGTGCAATCCCGCACGCCGGTTGAATCAAACACTCAGTTACCTGTAGTAAACATAGACGACTCTCCGGAGTCGCTGATTAAGAAAGCGCGGTCTGCATGGGAGGACAACCATGATGCCGTTCAGCGTAACCGCTATCTGCTTGATGCCGCAGACTTGTACCTGCAAGAATATGAAAGCAATAAAGCACAGGCAATACTGCTGTCATTAAAAGAAGATGGCGTAGCAGAAGAAAACCGCCTTCGTTTGAATTTCCTGATTGCAACTTTGTATAACGGCGATGACGCTGCCAGCGATGACGAATTACTGTCACTGCTGTCTCCTCTTGCTACAGCCGGTGATCTGAAGCGCCGTCAGCAGGCGCTGCGTGCAACGATACTTGAGCGTAAGCATGACTGGACGGGAGCAGCAGAAGCGTATGCAGAATCACTGGAGCCTTCTGCAGAAAGTGTGGAGAAAATCTGGACACTGGTTAACCGTGCCACATCGTCTCAGCGACAACAGGCTCAGACCTCCTCAGCCACTCTCCGGCCTTACCTTGCTCTGTATGACCTGGCAGCAACGGAAGGTTTGTCTCCGGCAGGCTTGAGCCGCGCACTGGTTCAGTTCAATCAGGTTTATCGCGGACATCCTGTTAGTGAGTATATGCCAGCCAGTGTCGTTGCCGGTGCAGAATTACGCACAGAGCAACCCCGTGAAGTTGCCGTATTATTGCCTTTAAGCGGCAAACTTGGCGCAACGGGCACAACAATTAAAGAAGGTTTGCTTTCTGCCTATTACGACCAGGCCAGTGCTCTGCGCGCGGGTGAACAGCCGGTATCACTGAACTTTATTGATACACAGAACAAAACAGCGGATGAATTGCTTAGCGCAATTCATGGCTACAAATGGGTGATTGGACCGCTACTGAAGGAAAATGTCGAAGGCATTATGCACCGTATTCCTGCCGGCACTCACCTGCTAGCCCTTAACCGCGCCGACGCGGTAGCAGCCGGTGATAACCAGCAAAGCGTAACAGGTAATACGTTGACGTCCGACGTCCCTTCGCTGGCAGACATCACTGAACAGGCCGGGAATGCCCTTGATCTTCAGCCCGCAGCCAACAGTCAGCAGGCTTTCTTTGCCCTTGCACCGGAAGATGAAGCAACCCAGCTTGCTGATTATATTTACCAGAACGGATTTAAAACGCCAATCGTCGTTTCTGCCCGGAACAGCATCAATCAACGTATGGAAACTGCGTTCACTACCCGCTGGCAGGAATTAAATGGCAATAAAGCACAGGGAAAACAGGTTAAATTAACCACCGTGCAATTTACCGACAGCAATAGCCTGCGTGAAGGCATTACTCAGTCGCTGGACGTGGCTCAAAGTCACGACAGAATTAAGCAGATTGAGTACATGGTTAACGAAAAACTGTACAACGTGCCCCGCAACCGCCGGGACGTAGACGCCATCATTGTTTTTGCATCGCCTGAGCAGACTGAATTGCTGAACCCCATGGTAGAAGCCAGCCTGAGCCCTTTCAACGGGCAGACAGTGCCGGTTTTCGCCACCTCCCGTTCTATTGAGTATGATGACACCAAAAACCAGTGGCGTGATTTGCAGAATGTGCGCTTCCTGGACATGCCCTGGATGTTGCCACAGCATCAGTGGCAAACCTTGCAAAGCCGCTCAGAAACCCTCTGGCCACAGCGTTCAACGCAAATGTCCAGGCTGTTCGCCTTCGGTGTAGACGCCTATAATCTGCTTCCTTACATGCCATCCATGATGGCTTTACCGCAAACACAACTGTCCGGATTAACCGGTACACTCAGCATTAACAGTCAGGGCGATGTAGTTCGTACCCTGCCCCAAGCAGTGATCAGCAACGAAGCGGTTCAAATGCTCTCCTCCGGAAAGGCTGCCGCACCGGGACGCTGACATTATGGCCACTGCCAGAGATACCGGTTTACGGGCTGAGCAAACAGCCCGCCACTACCTCGAAGGACAGGGCCTGCTTTTTTTGTGCTCAAATTACACTGCGAAAACCGGCGAACTGGATCTGGTGATGCGGGAAAATGACACCCTGGTCTGTATTGAAGTAAAGTATCGCGATGACGACGGCTACGGAAGCGCTGCAGAGTTTGTTACGCCTTCCAAGCTCAGAAAAGTCAAACGCACCTTTGAACATTATATACTGTCATGTGGTCTTAACCCGATACACACACTCGCAAGAGTGGATGTGGTAGCATTGGATGGTGATAAGTTACAATGGCTTAAGAATGTGTGAAAACCGTGAGTGGTTCGCTGAACGTGAACGCCCGCGGACGATCAGTGAAATACTATGATAGAAAAAATAAAAGAAAATTTTACCGAGAGTATTCAAACCAAGATTTCTGCTATCGAGGTATTACCGGAAGCTATTGGTAAAGCCGCGTATATGATGGTTGATGCGCTGATCAGAGGAAATAAAATTCTGAGTTGTGGTAACGGCGGCTCGGCCAGCGAAGCGCAACGCTTTTCATCGGAAATGCTTAACCGGTTTGAAAGGGATCGTCCCAGCCTGCCGGCCATCGCACTGAATACCGATACCTCAACCATGACCTCCATCGCTAATGACGCCAGTTACGATGAAGTGTTTGCCCGTCAGGTACGTGCACTCGGTCAACCGGGTGATATCCTGCTGGCCATCAGCAGCAGTGGCAATTCAAGAAACATCATTGCAGCCGTGGAAGCCGCACTTTCCCGGGATATGACTATCGTCGCACTGACCGGAAAAGATGGCGGTGAAATGGCCGGGTTCCTCAGTGAGCATGATGTTGAAATCAGGGTGCCGTCTAACAGAACGGCGCGAATTCAGGAAGTTCATCTACTTGTGATTCACAATTTATGTGAATGTATAGATGATATATTATTCCCTGCAGATCACGGAGACGAACATTAATGTGGTGTAGTACAAGGAAGGCAGCATCCGCTCTGGTTATATTTTCTCTGCTCAGCAGCGTTCAGGGCTGCGCAGTGGTGGCCGTTGGCGCAGCCGGCGCGTTGACAGCAAAAGTCGCCAATGACCGGCGTACAGTAGGTACCCAGCTGGACGACCAGACCGCAGAAGGTCAGGTGTCCTATCAGTGGTCCAAAAGTGAAGCGCTGAAGAAAGGGGCAAATCTTCAGGTCGATATTTACAACGGTGTCGCCCTCATCACAGGACAGGCTCCCAGTCAGATCCTCATCGATGAAGCCATAGCCGGTGTGGAGAAAGTAGAGTACGTTAAAAAAGTACACAACCAGATCCGCCAGGCAATGCCCATTGACGCCTCGACACAGGCCAACGATATCTGGCTGGCATCAAAAGTAAAAACCAAGCTGGTTGCCGACGAGCGGGTTCCTTCTTTGCAGGTCAGGGTGATTGTTCAGAACAGCGAAGTGTTCTTAATGGGCAGAGTTACAAATCAGGAAGGCACCTACGCGGTCGACATTGCCCGTAACGTAAATGGTGTTACACGAGTCATCCGCGCCTTCGAGATCATGTAAGCGTCAGCTTATCCGGGTCGGATACAGACAAATAAAAAATGCTGGCAGTGCCAGCATTTTTTATGAGTAGTCGTTTTTTAAGTTACTTATTATCCGGTTTATTTATTCCCAGCTTTAACTTCCGGGCCAGATAATTTTTAACTTATTTTGTCCGCTGCGTGGATTAACTGTTTACCACTTCCTTAACAAAGGCACTCAGCGCTTCGTCCTGACTGTTACTGAAGAAACATTCCTGGAACTGCGCACCGCCGGTTGCCGTTTTCAGTAAGTCTTCAGGTAAGGCTGCCAGTGCTTCAAGGATTGGCTTGTTTGTCGCCGCCTTCACATCATTCAGAATGATGGCATTGGCATTCTGTGATTCACGACGCTCCGGCGGATAACCCAGCCCGGTCTCACCGGTAAACGCTTTTTCGAACATATAGCGCACATTCAGTTCTGCACCCCAGCCAAAACCCTTAGCAAAAGGCAATGCCAGCGCGTTACCGTTATTAATCTGAGCAAACAGATAGGCATCAGCGGGATCGATACAATAGCCACAAACAACACCCGGCCAGGCGTTCAGTGACATCAGCGCGCCCTGCCCTGTACCGCAGCCTGAAATAACAAAATCAACCGCTTTGCTGTTCAGCAATAAAGCGGAAATAATACCCAGATGGATATAAGTCAGACGGTGGTCGTTGTCATCTTTCATTCCCACATTGAACACTTCGTGACCCTGCTCAGCAGCCACAGACTCAAGTTGTTCAAGTACAACGGCGTTTTTGGACGCCTGACTAAATTCATTCATTAATGCAATACGCATGGAAAATCTCCAAACAAAATTATGGCGGAAATGGTGGCGATAATTCCCGCCAAAGTAAACGCCAAGCGGTGTGTTTCGCCGTTTCGTTTCATATATGGAAAAATCCTCTCAAAGGTAATCCTATCAGCAAAGTCGGCGTCTTATGAAATAACATGTACAATAGTGTTTCTGCGGATTCAGAGCGCCTTCGGGGCGGTTCTTTTGAATGTCATTGCACCGGAGCGAAATTGACATGGCCGCAGACGCACAAAAGGTGAATAATGGATAAATACCTGATCCCCAGCGTAACTCACGCCTGCCAGATCTTTCGCATACTTGCAGCTTCCTCACAGGGCATGACCATGCACGACATTGAGCAGAAGCTCGATTTACCGCGCACGACACTGTTCCGGTTGCTGCGTACCCTTTGCCATGAGCAGATGCTGGTGAAAAAAGGAAAAATTTACCGCTGCGGAAATGAACTGACACGCCTTGGTTTACATATGATCAATGCAGACCATATGCATCAGCTTGCAATCCCGCACATTCAGCGGCTTGCACTGAAAAGTGGTCATACTGCACACCTTGCAGTACCCAATAACGGGAAAGTGCTGATCGTGGAAGTCGTCGACAGCCCGAACCCGCTGATGGTATCGAAACGTCCCGGCGGACAGGCTCAGATGCACTGTTCCTCCACCGGTAAGGTTTTTCTGGCCTTTTTGTACAGAGAGAATCTGGATTTATATATTGCAGAGCATCCGCTGGAACGACATACCGCTTACACGATAACAGACAAAGCCAGCCTGGAAGCGGAACTTCAGCGCATTACGGCTCTCGGCTACGCCGTCGACGAACGGGAACTGAATGAAGATGTGCGTTGTCTGGCGGTGCCGGTGCGGGACAACCGCGGTATTGTCGTGGCGGCAGTGGGGATCACAGCTCCGGCAGTAACTTTCAATCAGGCATCCGTACCTGAAGTCGCAGAGTTAGCGAAAGAAGCTGCCCGTGGTATCTACAGAGATGCTTATCAATTGCGTCGTCAGAACGACGGCTGACCAAAAATTTAAACGGAAATAATGAGTAAATTTGACCGCAAAACAGCAACCGCACTACTGGTTGCCGCCACACTGTTTATGGAAATTCTTGACGCAACGGTGATCAGTACAGCACTGCCCATCATTGCTGCCGACTTCAATGTTGCTGCCGCCCATTTGTCCGTAGGCATATCAGCCTATCTGGTAGCCGTGACGGTTTTCATTCCCATCAGCGGCTGGGCGGCTGACCGGCTGGGTCCCAAAACGGTTTTTTGTGCGGCAATCTGTGTATTCGTGATTGCTTCGGTACTCTGTGCCATCAGTACAAACCTGTATACTTTCACCGGAGCCCGAATTTTACAGGGACTCGGCGGAGCCATGATGGTGCCCGTAGGCCGGCTCGTTGTATTACGGGCGTTACCGAAAAATCAGATTGTAAGAGGCATGGCAATTCTTACCTGGCCTGCCCTCGCTGCTCCGCTCATTGGCCCGGTGCTGGGCGGATGGATCGCACAGACGTTCAGCTGGCACTGGATATTTTTGATGAATGTCCCCCTTGGCATCATCGCTCTGGCCATAGGCATGGTATTGATTGAAAATCATAAAAGTGAGCCGCAGCGCTTCGATGTCACGGGATTTCTTTTAAGCGGGATTGGTTTCGGCCTGTTCATGGCGGGACTGGAATCATTCAGCGGCCGGCCTGACTCTCTGCTGGTGCCCGGCCTTCTCACCTCATGCGGACTCGTTCTGTTAATTCTTACCTTCAGACACATGGCTGTTTCACCCGGCCCGCTTTTTTCACTGAAGGCGATGTCTGTAGCCACATTCAGAATAACCGTTATCGGCGGTTCAGCAATCCGGATAGGCTTATCCAGCGCACCGTTTCTTATTCCCCTGATGCTCCAACTGGCGCTGGGATTCACACCGGTAGAAGCCGGTACGCTGTTGCTCTGGTTATTTGCAGGTAACCTGGCCATCAAGCCGGCAACAACCTGGATCATGAACACATTCGGATTCCGCACTGTACTGTTGGCCAATACTGTATTTATTGCCGCCGGATTCGCCGCTATCGCCCAGTTTGATGCTTCCACTCCGTCATGGTTAATGGCGCTGGTACTCTTTATCAGCGGTATGAACCGCTCAATGCACCTCACCGTTCTGAATACCATCAGCTTCGCAGATATTCCGCAGCATGAAATGCGGGATGCCAATACCTTAGGTGCTGTACTCATGCAGATGACACGTGGTCTGGGTATCACCACCGGTGCCCTCGCCCTTGCGCTGGCCACCGTGATCACCGGCTCCTCAACGGAAAATCCGTCAGTATTTGATTTCAGCCTGACCTTTTACATGATGGCCGCAGTCTCTTTACTTGCGCTCATAGACAGCGCAAAACTACCTGCTAATGCAGGTGATGCTATTCTAAATAAGCGGGCCGCAAAGGTGTCCTGAACCGCTGTATCACTTAAAAGTATAAATTAAAAAAGGCCTGCTTAAAAGCAGGCCTCAAGTAACGACAACTTATCCGGGTAAACTATCTGGCATGTTCACTCGTGATATGAGTTACGTTCGCATTACCATCTTCAACACGTTTAAGCGTTGCCCGCGCCTGCTCAATGTATTTCGGCGGCACAGGTTTTGAAGTTGCATCATCTCTGGCTACAGTTTTCATTGTATTCCACTCTTCAATTCTGGAATCCATAGAGTCTGCCACGCCCAATATGATCGGCCCCCAGCCTGTGAGGTTGAGTTTAAGATAGTAACTCTTACCTGCTTCCAGTTCACCTTCAGCAACAGCCCAATGGCCTTGAAGACTAACCATAAAAGTATGTTTCCCCGGCGTAGTCTGATACTGAATCAACGTGCCAGCTTTAAGTGTGCCAACAAATTCATCACCATCCCACACTTCACTATTTGCCCCATCCGCCATGAAGATAGAACGGCGAACGAAGTTTACTGTAGCCTGATTTTGTTCCGGAGCTTCTCTAAACTCAATTTCCTTCATATTGCCCAAACCTGCGCATCCGGCAAGATTTAGTGTAAGCATCAAAAATGCAGCCATTCCAATAATTTTATACATATACATCCTTATTATAACTACTAAATTTTTTATATTTATTGCCGCAATGCCAGAAGATTGAGATCACCTTCATAGTTTCATTTTGTGGCGAAGGCAGAATACGCATTATCTCATGTCCTCGCAAGAATCCGACTTAAACGAGTATCAGGGATTGTCGACAATCCACCGCCATTTGGTTGACTATCCCTCCAAAACCGCCTACATTGTCGACACTTTAGGCATATTTATTGTGACTGACAGGTTTATGGAACTCGCTTTTGAAAGTCCCGTTACACAGGCGGATCGCACGTTTATCAAGCTTCGCAACGACATTGTTGAAGGGGTCATTCCGTCAGGTTCCAAGTTAAGTGAAACGGAATTGTCGACAAAATACGACGTCAGCCGGGCCATTATCCGTGAAGCAATAAACCGTCTCACCGCCAGCCATCTGGTAGAACGTAAAGCCAATGTCGGCGCACGGGTCGTTACTCTCACTCCGCAAGGTTTAATTGAGCTATACCAGGTACGGGAAGCACTTGAAGGCATGGCGGCGCGGCTGGCAGCACAAAATATGTCAGATCAGGACATTAACGCGCTGCAAGGCCTGCTCAACGATCACTTTGACGAGGTAAAGGGCGGCGAGTCTTATTATCAGGAAGCCGGCGATGTGGACTTTCATTACCGCATTGTTCTGGGCAGCAAAAACACCCATCTTATTACCGTTTTAATTGACGGTATTTATCATCTGGTGCGCATGTACCGCGTGCAGTTTGGTATGGCCGGTCCCCGCGTCACCACCGCTTACGACGAACATCGTCACGTTGTTCAGGCCATTGCCAACCGTGACGGTGAGCTGGCTGAAATGCTCATGCGCAGACACATTTTGTATTCGAAAAACAATATCGAACGCAAGTTACTTATCACATCACAGAGTTAACCGGAGAACAGTTCATGCACAGTGCAGGTAAGAAATTCCGTCAGGCGTTAGCTGACAACAAGCCGTTGCAAATTGTCGGTACCATCAACGCGTACACCGCCATGATGGCAAAACAAATTGGTCATCAGGCAATTTATCTGTCCGGTGGCGGCGTAGCCAATGCCTCATACGGCTTGCCGGATCTCGGTATGACGTCATTAAACGACGTGCTCGTTGATGTGCAGCGCATTACCTCAGCCTGTGATTTACCCCTGATGGTAGATATCGACACCGGTTGGGGCGGCGCTTTTAATATTGCTAAAACCATTCGTGATATGGAAAAGGCCGGTGCAGCGGCGGTACATATGGAAGATCAGGTGGCGCAGAAACGTTGTGGTCACCGCCCTAACAAAGAAATCGTGTCCACAGAGGAAATGGTCGACCGGATCAAATCAGCGGTTGACGCCCGCACCGATCCTGACTTTTTCATTATGGCCCGCACTGACGCCTTCGCACAGGAAGGGCTGGAAAAAGCCATTGAACGGGCAAAAGCGTATGTTGCTGCAGGTGCTGACGGTATTTTCGCAGAAGCCATTCAAACCGAAGCCCACTACCGCGCGTTTGCTGAGGCGCTGGATGTGCCCATTCTTGCCAATATCACCGAATTTGGCAAAACCGAATTATGGAACAAAGCGCAACTCGGAGAATGGGGTGCTGACATGGTGCTGTATCCTTTAAGTGCTTTCCGCGCAATGAATAAAGCCGCTGAACGGGTTTATCAAAGCATACTCACCGACGGCGACCAGAAGGCAGTTGTCGATACCATGCAAACCCGCATGGAGCTGTACGACTACCTGGGATATCACGATTACGAGCAAAAACTCGACGCGCTGTTTTCAAAGTCAAAGGCGTAATACGGCGAAATAAATAACACACCACATTTGACCCTACACACGATGAAAATCGGGAGACAAGATCATGGCTAAAGAATTAAGCGGCGCCGGACTTCGCGGACAAGTTGCAGGCAAAACAGCACTTTCCACCGTTGGTCAGTCAGGCTCAGGACTGACGTATCGCGGATATGATGTGAAAGACCTGGCAAATCATTGTCAGTTTGAAGAAGTCGCCCATCTTATTCTGAAAGGAAAATTACCGGACTCCGGCGAACTGGCAGCTTACAAAGCAAAATTGAAAAGCCAGCGCGGGTTGCCACAAGCGCTGAAAGAAGTCCTCGAACGCATCCCCAAAGATGCCCATCCGATGGATGTGTTGCGCACCGGCTGCTCGGTACTGGGCAACCTTGAAATGGAACAGGATTTTTCTGAGCAGGCTGCAGTCACCGACCGCATGCTGGCTTGTTTCCCAAGTATCATCTGTTACTGGTACCGCTTCAGTCACGATGGCGTACGCATTGATACCGAACTTGATGATGACTCCATCGGCGCTCACTTCTTACACATGCTGCATGGTGAAAAGCCCCGTGAACTTCACGAGCAGGTTATGCATGTTTCCCTGATCCTTTACGCGGAACATGAATTCAACGCTTCCACCTTTACTGCCAGAGTGTGTGCTTCCACATTGTCAGACATGCATTCCTGCATTACAGGTGCAATCGGTTCATTGCGCGGCCCGTTGCACGGCGGCGCAAACGAAGCAGCCATGGAAATGATTGAAGGCTTCACCTCGGCGGACGATGCTGAAGAACAGATGATGGGTAAGCTTGCCCGCAAAGAGAAGATCATGGGCTTCGGTCATGCCATTTACCGTGAATCCGATCCGCGCAACGAAATCATCAAAGGCTGGTCAGAAAAACTGGCTGCAGACGTTGGTGATAAAGTGCTTTATCCGGTATCTGTGCGCTGTGAAGAAGTGATGTGGCGTGAAAAGAAACTATTCTGTAATGCCGATTTCTTCCATGCCTCTGCCTATAACTTTATGGGGATCCCGACGAAGTTATTCACACCAATCTTTGTTATGTCCAGACTCACCGGCTGGGCTGCCCACGTGATGGAGCAACGGGCGGATAACCGCATCATCCGTCCGTCTGCCGAATATACCGGCGAAGAATTACGTCCCGTTACCCCCATCGAACAACGCTGATGCGCTGCGGGCGGGCCGCCACAGCCCGCCTTTGCCTGCCGGAGAAGACCGACTATGAATATGGACTATCGCAAACCCTTTTTAAAGACCGGGTTAGATTTCTACGATACCCGTGAAGCCGTAAACAGCATTAAAGCGGGGGCTTATGAAAAGCTGCCGTACACGTCCAGAGTGCTGGCGGAAAACCTGGTAAGAAAATGCCAGCCCGAACACCTCACTGCTTCACTGGAGCAGTTAATTTATCGCAAGCGCGACCTCGATTTTCCCTGGTTCCCCTCCCGCGTGGTTTGCCACGATATTCTGGGCCAGACCGCACTGGTCGATTTAGCCGGATTGCGGGATGCTATCGCTGAGAAAGGCGGCGATCCGTCTAAAGTGAACCCCGTCGTACCGACTCAACTGATTGTCGACCATTCACTGGCAGTAGAACATGCAGGCTTTGAAGCGGAAGCCTTTGAAAAAAACCGTGAAGTGGAAGACCGCCGTAACGACGATCGCTTTCACTTTATTAACTGGACCAAAACGGCGTTTAAAAACGTGGATGTGATTGGCCCGGGTAACGGCATCATGCACCAGATCAACCTGGAAAAAATGTCCCCTGTGATCCACGCCAGAGACGGCGTTGCCTTTCCTGATACCCTGGTCGGTACAGACAGTCACACCCCTCATGTTGACGCACTTGGGGTCATAGCCGTGGGCGTTGGCGGCCTGGAAGCAGAAAGTGTCATGCTGGGCCGCGCCTCCTATATGCGCCTGCCTGACATTGTCGGCGTAGAATTAACCGGCAAACCACAACCCGGTATTACCGCCACTGATATCGTACTGGCGCTGACAGAATTCCTGCGTAAAGAGCGTGTTGTATCTGCTTATCTGGAATTCTACGGCGAAGGCGCGTCGGCGCTGACCGTGGGCGACCGCGCAACGATTTCAAACATGACGCCGGAATACGGTGCCACTGCTGCCATGTTTTATATTGATGAGCAAACCATCGACTACCTGAAGCTTACCGGTCGTGAAGACAAACAGGTTGAGCTGGTTGAGTCTTACGCGAAAGCCACCGGCCTTTGGGCTGATGACCTGACGACAGCGGAATATGAACGGGTACTGACCTTTGATTTGTCTAAGGTAGGCAGAAATATGGCCGGCCCGTCTAATCCTCATGCAAGACTGGCGACGGCAGACCTGGCAAGTAAAGGCATTGCCGGTCATGTTGAACAGGAAAATGGCAAAATGCCGGATGGCGCAGTCATTATTGCGGCTATCACTTCATGTACCAATACCAGCAACCCCCGCAATGTTATTGCCGCCGGATTGCTGGCCCGCAATGCCAATGCCAGAGGACTGATCAGAAAGCCCTGGGTAAAAAGCTCACTGGCGCCGGGCTCTAAAACAGTAAAACTTTACCTGGAAGAAGCCGGCCTGTTATCTGAACTGGAACAGTTGGGCTTTGGTGTTGTCGCGTTCGCCTGCACCACCTGTAACGGCATGAGCGGTGCCCTCGATCCGAAGATTCAGGAAGAAATCATTAAGCGTGATTTATATTCCACTGCTGTCTTGTCAGGAAACCGTAACTTTGACGGCCGTATTCATCCCTATGCCAAGCAAGCCTTTTTAGCCTCTCCGCCGCTGGTTGTGGCCTATGCCATTGCTGGTACAGTGCGGTTCGATATCGAAAAAGATGTGCTGGGTACAGACAGTGACGGTAACCCGGTCACGCTGAAAGATATCTGGCCTTCAGATGAAGAAATTGATGCCATTGTCGCCAGCGCGGTTAAGCCTGAGCAGTTCAGACAAGTTTACGAGCCCATGTTCGATCTGAAAGTCGACTATGGCAAGGACTTGGAGCCACTTTATAAATGGCGTCCGAAAAGCACCTATATTCGCCGCCCCCCATACTGGGAAGGTGCGCTGGCAGCAGAGCGTACGATGAAAGACATGCGCCCCCTTGCCGTGCTGGGCGATAACATAACCACTGACCACCTATCACCTTCAAACGCCATACTGGCGTCAAGTGCCGCCGGTGAATATTTGTCAAAAATGGGCGTACCGGAAGAGGATTACAATTCCTACGCCACCCACCGGGGTGACCATTTAACCGCCCAGCGCGCTACGTTAGCGAACCCGAAGCTGTTTAATGAAATGGTAACGGAAAACGGTGAAGTGGTTCAGGGCTCACTGGCGCGCATTGAACCGGAAGGCAAAGTGGTACGCATGTGGGAAGCCATTGAGACCTACATGAACCGCAAGCAGCCTTTGATCATTGTAGCGGGTGCTGATTACGGTCAGGGATCATCACGTGACTGGGCTGCAAAAGGCGTAAGGCTGGCGGGTGTAGAAGTGATTGTGGCAGAAGGCTTTGAGCGCATTCACCGCACTAATCTGATTGGTATGGGTGTATTGCCACTGGAATTCCAGCCGGGCACAACACGCAAAACCCTGCATATCGACGGTACAGAGACCTTTGATGTAAAGGGGGATATTTCACCCGGTGCCACTTTGACGCTAATCATCCATCGCACCGGCGGCGAAACGGACAAAGCAGAAGTGAAATGCCGTTTAGACACCGCTGAGGAAGTCTCCATTTATTCCGCTGGCGGTGTGTTGCAGCGCTTTGCTCAGGATTTCCTGGAATCTGAAAACGCCTGACAATCACCTGCAAGACCGGTTGGGTATGCTGCCCGGTCTTGTACCCCATTCACATCATTCATCTGAGAACGTGCTCATGACTTTCGCCCCACAAATTAAAATTCCGGCAACCTACATTCGCGGCGGTACCAGCAAAGGCGTGTTTTTCAAACTCACCGATTTGCCCGAAGCCGCACAGCAACCCGGCCCGGTAAGAGACGCGTTATTGCTGCGGGTAATTGGCAGCCCTGATCCGTACGGTAAACAAACTGACGGCATGGGCGGTGCAACGTCAAGTACCAGCAAGACCGTTATTCTGTCGAAAAGTGAACGGGAAGGATTTGATGTGGACTACCTGTTCGGACAAGTGGCTATTGATAAACCCTTTGTAGACTGGTCAGGAAATTGCGGCAACCTCACCGCCGCGGTGGGCGCATTTGCCATCAGCAACGGGTTGGTTGATAAGGACTCAATACCACACAATGGTATCGTCACCGTGAAAATCTGGCAGGTGAATATCGGCAAAAGCATTATTGCAAAGGTGCCCGTGACCAATGGTGAGGTACAGGAAACCGGTGATTTCGAACTGGATGGCGTTACCTTTCCGGCGGCAGAAGTAGAAATCGCTTTTGTGGACCCGGCGGATGATGATGGCGCGATGTTTCCCACCGGTAATGTGGTCGATGATATCGACGTCCCGGGTGTTGGCAGGCTCAGAGCAACGATGATCAATGCCGGTATTCCGACAATTTTCATTGATGCTGAAAGTTGCGGCTACAGCGGCACAGAGTTACAGGATGCCATCAACAGTGATGAAAAAGCGCTGGCAATGTTTGAAACTATCCGGGCTCACGGCGCAATGAAAATGGGCCTCATCGGTCATATTGATGAAGCGGCCACGCGCCAGCACACGCCGAAAGTCGCGTTTGTCAGCCCACCTGCAGATTACACTGCATCCAGCGGGAAGCACATAGCGAAGCAGGATATTGACCTGAATGTCCGGGCCTTATCCATGGGTAAGCTACATCATGCCATGATGGGTACTGCTGCAGTGTCCATTGCTACTGCCGCCTGTATTCCCGGCACACTGGTGAATGAAGCAGCCGGTGGCGGGGAACGCAGTCAGGTGGTATTCGGCCACCCCTCCGGCACACTGAAAGTCGGCGCACAGGCTGAATATCATCACGGCCAGTGGCAAGTGAAGAAAGTGATAATGAGCCGCAGCGCAAGGGTGCTGATGGAAGGATGGGTGCGGGTTCCCGCTGATGTTCTGACGCCCTGAAAACCGGGTGAAAAAAACGGTGCCAAAAAACCGGCGAAAAAACAGGCACACTATTTGTAATAAGGACTTCAAAGGACGCCGTTCAGAGCGTCCGCTGTCAATAACACATTGAAGGTAAGAGGTCCTTATGCAGGCATTACTCGTTGAAGATGATTACGTATCATCAGCTGCACTGTTTACCGCACGCAAGTATGCATTAGCCGGTCATTTACGCCGCCACAATGGCGCAACGTTTATCCACCACCCGCGGGAACTGGCGGTACTGTTAAGTAAGCTTCCCCACAACCGGGAAATGCTGGCTGCGGCCTGGCTGACACGCTCCATGCAGGACGACTACGCAGACAGTGATGAAGTTGAGATGTGTTTTGGTCAGAAGGTTGCTGACATGGTATCTGCCATGCGCAGTTTCAATTTGCCGGACAGCGGCGCGCCCGAAACCCTGGCACAAACGAATTTCCCGGCGATTCAGGCCGCTCCTGCCCTTTTACAAACTATGGCACTCGCTGACGTGTTTGTGCTGGCACAAACGGTTACCGAGTTTGAATCCGGCATGTTGCCCGGGTTTAGCCAGTGGCTTGCCCGGCATTTACCACTATTTCCGCAAGCCAGTAGCGCATTAATACAAATGGTAGAACGATGGTTGGTTAACCAGCCTGCCTCTCCGGTTGCATTGCATCAGGTGAGTTAGCCAGTCTGAACAGCACATCACCTGGTAACCTATTGATTTCCTGTATATAACTTGTATTACACAACATTTGTCTTGTTCTGTTTGTACCTTTCGGGATATCTGTGAAGAATGGAAACCACACAGATACCCGGACAAGAACAATGAAAAAACATGCCCTTGCTATTGCAATGACAGCCGCTCTGCTGAGTGGTTGTGCTGCAACGTCCTCTTCTCACAACAATACTGAATCAACACCGTACACGTTAAAAAGCGGCGGTGAGATCGCCCCGTATCAAAAGGGATTGTCGGTTAGCCACGCCAGACTCAATTTTTCCTTCGACTTTACGAACGAAGTGTTATTTGGTGATACCACACTCACGCTTAACTCAGACAGCCCGCAAACACATCTTTCTGTGGATTTAGATACCCGTTTCACCATCACTTCGGTGTGGTTAAACGGAAAAACACTACCCGCGACGACAACGGCGTCACCTTTACGTGGAAAACTGAAAATGGCTTACCTTTTCCTATGCCTCTCGACGTCAGTATCGACGGAAAAGTGACAACTATCGATATGGTGAAAACCCGTCGTGTACCGGCGCTACCGAAAGATACCGTTGTTGCCGATCCACACAGCAAAGTGCTGCGTTACGAACAACGTTATGAAGATTTTAAAGCGTGGAAAGCAGAGCAAGCAGAGAAAGAGGAAACGAAATAGGGCTGTTGCTACATCCAGGAGCGGCGGCCTGATTCGGCGTGCCACAGCGCTTTGTCAGCCAGCTCTGTGGCAACCGCATAAGGAATATATGGTATGGTGATACTGCCGCTGGCCAGAATAAAATGCACGTTGGCCAGCCCTCTTCGCTGCATCAGCACACTTTGAGTCAGTGCCACCTGCTGAACCTTAAAGAGTGTAAAACTGTAGCGGTCAATCCCTGCCATACCTTTTCTGATATAACAGTAAGTATCATCGCAGGCGAATCCCCATCGCCGCCAGCGCAAATAAATACTTGCACAGGCGAGCATAAAAGCCGGAATGGTGACAAGGAAAATGTGCCAGCCTTCACGGGCATAGCCCATGGCCGACACCAGCGCACAGGCAGGCAGTGCCAGTGTCAGGATCCAGCGACTGATAAAGCGGGTGCTGATCCTGCTATAGCCGGTGTGATGCACCTTGTTATCCGGCATTGCATCTGTAGCCAGAGCCTGCGCCTCAGCAAGTGTGACGGACGGCACCAGCATCTTGTGAGTCGCATGTAATTCCTGCTCCTGTTTGTCACCGGTCTTATTCTGCTCAAAAAAGAAATTAGCTCGCTTAAGCAGATAATCCAGCCAGTCCTGTCTGACGGAAATCATCTGTATACGGGACTCACGCATACTGACTTCCTGCAAACTGAACAGTCCTGAACGACGGATATACCGGTCCGATGTGCGGGTGAGCGTGTAGTTATAATACGTGATCACCGAGCCGGCTACCGACACCATGGCCATCACACTGAGGATCAGCAGCATGGTGGAAATGACATACAAACCGACCTGCCACCAGAGTACTTGCTCGTCAGCGAACAGTGCATCCATGGATAATCCGAGATCATCCACAAAATCGTAAATAAAACCGGAAATCTCGTCATAAAAAGGCGCCAGTGCACCAAGCAGGATCCACACACGGTTATTGGTCAGTCCGTGAATGATGAGATCGGAAAGGCTGCGGCGGTTAATCACCTTCTCATCATCCGCTAGCGGTGACGTCGCGGTGTCAACTGCCTCTGGCTTGTTGTCCTCTGTGGTCCCGGCCTGATGCTGTCTGCCGGAGATCAACACCGCCTGACGGAGCTGCTGCGCATAATCCCGTTCTACAGCAACAATTTTCGCTTCCTCTCCGGATGAACCTGCTGTATCCAGCACCACCACGGTGTAATGGGTAAAGCGAAAGTAAAACGGTTGTTCAATTTTTACATTCTGAATGCGCCAGAACGGCAGATTAAGATTACGACGCCTGAACAGTCCGCTACGTATTTCAATGTGTTCGTTGCGGATGCGGTACTGATAAAACCAGTAACTCACTACTCCACTTACAATCGTTGCCAGAAAGATAGCCACCATGACGGGTATAAACCAGAACGACTGCTGATAGTCAAAGCTGCTGGCAGACCAGGCAAGTACAGAAAGCACCACAATAAACTGGCGGATAAAACTGAGGACATTGGAGACAATGAAATAGATCACCGCAACCGGTGCCAGTCTGCGCCAGTTAACGCCGGTGGAGACAGCGGCTTCCTGTTGTGACCGCATCAGCGCGCTCCCACATCCTTGTGATCAAGAATGAACTGGCGGATTTTCTGTGCCTGAGCCACGGGAAGGCCCGGTATTTCAAAGGTATGCCCTGCCCCTCCGGCAGAAAAAACCTGCAAAGTTGCCAGCCCGGCCAGCCTTTCCAGCGGTCCGCGCTTGAGCTCAATATGCTGTATGCGAAGTACCGGCTGGCTGGTGATGCTGCGGAATATCAACCCCTTGTGAACAGATAAATCCTGCTCTCTGAGTGAGAATTGCAACAACGGATCAGCAAGCCAGTGATAAACACTCAGCAGCCCCCATAAGGCTATAAGACCCGCCGTCACGAATGGCCAGGCAAATAACAGTCCTTCCGGCAATGTGACAAAAGGCTGAAAGCGGATGAAGTTTACGACCACCAGAAGGGTGATGAAGATTGCCGCCGCGATAGCAAGATTCAGTGTTCTGTAACGCGGCGACAAAGGCTCATAAACCAGCGTGTCCAGAGACGGCAGCTGGTCTGCAGAGACAACCGTATTTGAAAAGGCTTCACCTTCCGTGGTCATGCTTTGTATCAGTCCTCAATCATTTGTGAGTTAAGCCACTCTTGCAGTGCTTTCATGTCGTGAGCAACTGCCATCTGAAGCTCCTCAACCCAGTCATGCACATTTTGCCACCATGCAGGGTGATCCCCCTGCTGGATCTGATTGGCAATGCGTTGCACACGGGCAAGACCGACAGAGCCGGCGGCACCTTTTATTTTATGGGCCTGGGAACACACTTCGGACTTTTCGTCAGCACTCAGGCTTAACTGCAGAATTTCCATGTATTCCGGCATTTTATCCTGGAACACTTTTACGCTGGCACGGACCATATCTTCACCGATGGTATCCACCAGCATTTGCAGCAATTCAATATCCAGAATATTGGACAGCGCTTTGCTGTTGTCAGTTTTCTTAGGCTTGTTTTCCACTTCAGTATGCAGCGGTGCGGCCGGTTCAGCAAACAAACTGTTGAACACTTCAATCACACGGCTCTTCTTGATGGGTTTGGCGATAACGTCATCCATACCGTTTTGCAGGTACTCTTCACGCTTTTTAATCACGTTAGCCGTTAATGCCACCATCGGCGTGCCCATAACCAAATCTTCATCGCGCAGCGTGTTGGCCACGTCAAACCCTGTCATATCCGGCAACTGTATATCCAGCAGGATAAGGTCGTAGTGATTTTCCCGGGCTTTATCGATCGCTTCCTGACCGGTCATGGCCACATCGACTGTCTGACCTAATTTTTCAAGCAGCGCTTTTGCCACCATCACATTCAGCTCAATGTCTTCCACCAGCAGAATGTTAAGATCGGTCACCAGCAGTTTAGAAACCTGCATAGGACGGTTAGAAATCTGTAACGGCAGCTCAATTTCAAAGCGTGTGCCCTTGCCGACTTCAGACGTCACGCGGATATCGCCGTTCATCAAGTCGACCATTTGCTTACAGATTGCCAGACCAATACCGGTACCTGTTGCAGACTGATGATCCGGATGGTCTACCTGATAATACATGGCGAAGATTTTCTCAATTTCGCTGTCAGGGATCCCCACACCGGTATCTTCTACCACGTAGGTCACCACCGTCATATCGTCTTTTGCCGGGGTTGCCGACACACTCAGTTTCACATTCCCTTTCTGCGTAAACTTCACGGCATTAAACAGAATGTTCCACAGGATCTGACGCAGACGGGTACCGTCAACCTCCACCAGTTGCGGTAACGGCTCCTGAATATCGGTTACCAGCTCCAGCGATTTGTCTGCCGCTAACAGACGGATAATGCTGGACAACTCCTGGGTGAAATCACGCAGCGATACCGTTTTCAGGCTGAGCTCAAGTTTATCCCGGTCCAGCTTATCCAGATCGATGATGTCGTTGAATATATTGCCCAGTGTAATTGCGCTGGCATAAATAGTACTGACCCAGTTGAACTGCTCTTCACTCAAATCCGTGTCGCGCAGCATACGGCTTAAACCCACAATGCCGTTCAGTGGCGTTCGCAATTCGTGAGAAATCGTAGCAATGAAACGAGTTTTATCGGTACTGGCTTTCGCAGCGGCATTCTCGGCCTGTTTGCGCTCTGTCATATCCCGGCCAAAAGCCAGCAAACCTAAACGTGTGCCTTCGTTATCAAAAAACGGTACCCGCTTCATTTCGAAGTAACGGCGTTTTCCGTCAGCAAAGCGCAGCCACAACTCTTCGGTCATGCTGGCATTGGTTTCCAGCACTTCATGATCAGAGGCAACAATCTGGCGGGCCAGTTCTTCTTCAAACACATCATGTAAGGTCAGACCAACCAGCTCAGCTTCGGATTTGCCGGTGAGCATTTCCGCAATACGGTTACAGCCGGCAAAACGCCCTTCTTCATTACGGTAGTAAATCAGATCCGGTGAGGCATCAATGATAGAGCGCAGCAAGGTAGATAAGTGTCGTGCCTGCTGTTCTGAAAAAGATTTCTCTTCAATCTCTTTTTCAAGATCTTTAAACACCGCTTCACGGTCGTCCTGCGCTTTACGGCGCTGTTCCATCTCATGGTTAAGCTGGCGGATATTGCTTTGCAGTTCGCGGTTAAGGAATACATCTTCCTCACGCAAACGTTCCAGTTGGCTGACCACTTCTTTTAAATTAGTGCGGGAAGTTTCCAGTTGTTTAACCAGTTCACTTAAGAAGTAAAGCACCCAGGGGGCTGACATCATGGTAAGCACAACAGCGATAATAAAATCGTCAGGTTGAACCTCATTGCCCATGGTCACCCGGATGACGTATGAACCGCCAAGGGTGAAAACCAGCGTAACAACAACAAACAGCAAACTTAGTTTCAGTGTGCCAAAGCGCTTTATAAACTGCGCAAATTTTATCGCCCACGAATCATTTGGAGAATCTTGATGCATAACGAACGTACTGCAATTTCTAAATAACTAAACTTACAGCACTTATAACACGGTCGCGTTGGAAAACCCACAAATCTGCCTGCACGTTATACTAATTTGTGACACTGCGGTGACTATCCTGACATATTCACTGACGGGCAAAATTCGTCATAGCGATAATTCCCTTCATTTATATGGATACGCCCGGTGACTTTGCTAATGCTCCGGCACAGAGGTATATTAGATTTTATCTGGTCGGGCTTGGCGGGTTCTGACAGGTTGCCGTAAAAGTGATATTCATTCAGCCACACCCTGCATTTCCATATAAATAAACATTTTTTATGAATGATTATTCACAATTAACCTCTTATTCTTTTTTGAACTTTAGTATAAACATACTAATTTGATAAAAAAATGAGCGTTCAGCTCAAAATCCAATCAGCGGCGATTTAAAATTAAGATGTTGATTTAAAATGACTTTATGTAACTTATTCAAAATACATAAGGTCTTCACATTTTTATCATTTGATTTTATATGCCAATGTATGTATTTTGTACGGCCCGCTAGGCAATAGTGCATAAAAATGCGGTTAACGACTGGCGTCCTACTAATAATAATTAACGACATAAAAAGGCGCTTAGAGTATGGTGAAAACTGGCTCGTAAATAGACGTCTACACTAATGTTGCGATGCGTGTCCTGCGCGGAACACGATCCAACACATGCCTTGTCCAGTCGAAGGTTGAAGGAGTTTTTAAGATGAGTTTATATAATCCCAATGATTCCCGGGATAACTGTGGCTTTGGTCTTATTGCCCACACTCACGGGGAAGCCAGCCATAAACTGGTAACGACTGCAATCCAGGGCCTGGACAGAATGCAGCACCGTGGCGGTATTGCTGCCGACGGTAAAACCGGTGACGGCTGCGGATTGCTACTGCAAAAACCGGATGCCTTTTTTCAGGCTATCGCCGACGAGAACGGCTGGAAGCTGAGTAAGAAATATGCCGTAGGCATGATTTTTTTGAGTCAGGACGACACACTGGCACAAGCTGCCAGAGACATTCTTAACGAAGAGCTGGAAAAAGAAACACTGAATGTTGTGGGCTGGCGCAAAGTGCCGGTAAACCACGATGTATTAGGTGAACTGGCTCTGACCGGTGTACCGCAGATTGAGCAGGTTTTTGTGAATGCTCCTGCGGGCTGGCGTAAACGCGACGTAGAACGTCGTTTGTTTATGGTTCGCCGCCGTGCCGAGAAACGTCTGGAAAAAGACAAAGACTTCTATGTAGCCTGTTTATCCGGCTTAGTCACCATCTATAAAGGCCTGGTGATGCCGAAAGATCTGCCTGCCTTCTATGCAGATTTGGCTGACGAACGTCTGAAAAGTGCGATTTGTGTATTCCACCAGCGCTTCTCTACCAACACATTACCTAAATGGCCTCTTGCGCAGCCTTTCCGTTTTCTCGCGCACAATGGCGAAATTAACACGATCAAAGGTAACCGTGACTGGGCGATGGCCCGTACCGGTAAGTTCTCGACGCCTTTGATTCCGGATCTGAAAGATGCTGCACCTTATGTAAATACAACAGGTTCTGACTCATCTTCTCTGGATAACATGCTGGAATTATTCCTGGCGGGCGGCATGGACTTATTCCGTGCAATGCGTCTGCTTGTGCCACCAGCGTATCAAAATAACAAGACCATGGACGAAAGCCTGCGTGCATTCTACGAGTTTAACTCAATGCACATGGAACCATGGGACGGTCCTGCCGGTATCGTACTGACAAACGGTCGCCACGTTGCCTGTAACCTTGACCGTAATGGTCTGCGCCCTGCCCGCTACGTGATCACCAAAAATGGTTTCATCACACTGGCTTCAGAAGTAGGTATCTGGGATTACAGCGAAGCTGACGTGGTAGAAAAAGGCCGCGTTGGTCCGGGCGAAATGCTCGCCGTTGATACCTACAACGGTAAGATCTGGCGTTCCAATGAAATCGACGCAGAGCTGAAAGACCGTCACCCGTACAAAGAGTGGCTGGAAAAACACATCCGTCACCTGACGCCAATTGAGCAGATGGATTCTTCTGAATTAGGTAAGCGCGTCCTCGATGACGACACCATTGAGGTTTACCACAAGCTGTTCAACTACAGCTACGAAGAAATTCAGCAAGTGGTGAAGGTTCTGGCGAAAGATGGTCAGGAAGCTGTAGGTTCAATGGGTGATGATACGCCAATGGCCGTATTATCTTCCAAATCCCGCACTGTTTACGATTACTTCCGTCAGCAGTTTGCCCAGGTAACAAACCCGCCAATCGACCCGTTACGTGAAAATCACGTAATGTCACTGGCTACGTGTATCGGCCGCGAGCAGAACGTATTCAGCGAAACGTCAGGTTATGCTGACCGCGTACTGTTTTCATCTCCGGTACTGGTTTACACCGACTTGAAACAGCTGCGTGAATTTAACCCTGATAACTACTATTCAGAGAAAGTTGACCTGCAATATAAGCAGGAAGAGGGCTTGCGTAAGGCCATCGAACGTATCTGTAACGAAGTGGAATATCTGGTTAAACAGAAGCGTGCTGCATTCGTTATTCTGTCAGACCGCAACATCAAGAAAGACAGACTGACCATTCCTGCCGCTATGGCGACCGGTGCGGTGCATCGTCGTCTGGTTGAAAAAGCACTGCGTTGCGACGCAAACGTTGTGGTTGAAACTGCTTCAGCCCGTGACCCGCATCACTTTGCTGTACTCATTGGCCTGGGTGCAACGGCTGTTTATCCGTTCCTTGCCTATGAAACCATTGAGCAACTGTGCGAAAAAGGCGAGCTGACCTGCTCTGTCACAGACGCAGTATTGAATTACCGTAAAGGTATCAATAAAGGCCTGTATAAAATCATGTCAAAGATGGGTATCAGCACCGTGGCCAGCTACCGCTGCTCCAAGCTGTTTGAAGCCATCGGTATCAACAAAGATGTGGTTAACCTTTGCTTTAACGGCGTACCTTCACGTATTCAGGGTGCCGGCTTTGAAGATTTCGAACAGGATGCGATTAACCTTAACCGCATTGCCTGGCTGAAGCGTAAGCCTCTGTCTCACGGTGGTCTGCTGAAATATGTTCACGGCGGCGAGTATCACGCCTACAACCCGGATGTAGTGAAATCACTGCAAACCGCAGTGGTTTCTGGTGAATACAGCGATTATCAGGTTTATGCAAAACACGTCAATGAGCGCGCACCAGCGCACTTCCGTGACTTGCTGAAACTGAATTCGCCAAATGAAGCCATTGATATCAGCGAAGTCGAAGGGGCGGAAAAACTGTTCCCCCGTTTCGATACCGCAGCGATGTCTATCGGTGCATTGAGCCCTGAAGCCCACGAAGCGCTTGCCATTGCAATGAACCGCTTAGGTGGCCAGTCGAACTCTGGTGAAGGTGGCGAACACCCTTCCCGCTTCGGTACAGAAAAGAACTCTAAAATTAAGCAGGTGGCTTCCGGCCGCTTCGGTGTAACCCCGCACTATCTGGTTAACGCAAATGTTATCCAGATCAAAGTGGCACAGGGTGCAAAACCGGGCGAAGGTGGTCAGTTGCCGGGTGACAAGGTTAACAAGTACATTGCGCAACTGCGTTTCTCTGTACCTGGTGTAACCCTGATTTCACCACCACCTCATCACGATATTTACTCTATCGAAGATTTGGCTCAGCTTATTTTTGACCTTAAGCAGGTTAACCCTAACGCCCTGATTTCAGTGAAACTGGTATCAGAGCCGGGCGTAGGCACTATCGCTACCGGTGTAGCGAAAGCGTATGCTGACCTAATTACCATTTCCGGTTACGACGGTGGTACAGGTGCAAGCCCGCTGACGTCTGTTAAGTACGCCGGCAGCCCCTTCGAGCTGGGTCTGGCGGAAACACAACAGGCACTGATTGAAAACGGTCTGCGTCACAAAGTACGTGTACAAACCGACGGTGGTCTGAAAACCGGTCTGGACGTTATCAAAGCAGCCTGTATGGGTGCTGAAAGCTTCGGTTTCGGTACTGGCCCGATGGTGGCGTTAGGCTGTAAATACTTGCGAATTTGTCACCTGAACAACTGTGCGACAGGTGTTGCAACTCAGGATCAAAAGCTGCGTGAAGAACACTTCATCGGCTTGCCTGAGATGGTAATGAACTACTTTAAGTTCATTGCTCAGGAAGTGCGGGAAATTATGGCCGCAATAGGCGTACGTAAGTTTGATGAACTGGTAGGCCGCACTGATCTGTTGAAAGTTATCGACGGCATTTCAGCGAAACAAAACAAACTGGATCTGTCACCACTGCTGGCAACACCGGTTGAAGGCGAGCATACCCGTCTGTTCTGTTCAGAAACCACCAACCAGCCGTTGGATAAAGGTGAGCTGAATGCGAAGATTCTGGACGATGCCCGTAACGCTGTGCGTGAAGGCAAAGGTATCCGTTTAAGCTACCCAATCCGCAACACTGACCGTTCAGTGGGTGCCATGTTGTCTGGTGAAATCGCCAAACATCACGGAAACCATGATATGGAAGATGTGCCGGTTGAAATACAGTTTACCGGTACTGCGGGCCAGAGCTTCGGCGTATGGAACGCAGGTGGTCTGCACATGCGTATTGAAGGTGATGCCAACGATTACGTGGGTAAAGGTATGACTGGCGGTAAGCTGGTTATCTACCCGCCGAAGAACATCAGTTTCGATGCACATAACAGTGCCATCATGGGTAACACCTGTCTGTACGGTGCTACCGGCGGTAAACTGTTTGCTGCCGGCCGTGCCGGTGAACGTTTCGGTGTGCGTAACTCAGGCGTAACCGCCGTGGTTGAAGGTATCGGTGATAACGGTTGTGAATACATGACCGGTGGTATTGTTGCTGTACTGGGCCCGGTTGGCGTTAACTTTGGTGCCGGTATGACAGGTGGCTTCGCTTACCTGTACGACGAAAACGGTGACCTTGATAACCGCGTTAACCCTGAACTGGTTGAAATCATGGATATTGGCGACAAGGCCATTCTGTCAGAGCACTTACGAGGTCTGATTAACCAGCACTATGAAGAAACAGGCAGTGAACACTCATTGTCATTGCTGACGAACTTTGCTGAGTCGGTAAAACGCTTTAAGTTAATTAAGCCGAAAACCAGTGACGTTAAAAACCTGTTGGGCCACATCAGCCGTTCGAGTGACGAGCTGCGGATCCAGGCGCAATAAGAGAGGTAGGTGAAGTAATGGCTAAAAATGTATACCAATTTGTTGACGTTGAACGGATTGACCCGCCGAAAAAACCTATCATGGTGCGTAAGGGTGAGTTCGCTGAAATTTATCAACCGTTAACGCAATCTCAAACCGAAGGCCAGGCAGACCGCTGCCTGGACTGCGGTAACCCTTATTGCGAGTGGAAGTGTCCGGTTCACAACTACATTCCGCAGTGGCTGAGCCTTGCGAATGAAGGTCGTATTATTGAAGCGGCAGAACTTTCTCATAAAACGAACAGCTTGCCGGAAGTCTGCGGCCGCGTGTGTCCGCAGGACCGTTTATGTGAAGGTGCCTGTACGCTGAATGATGAGTTCGGTGCCGTAACTATCGGTAGTATTGAAAAATACATCACCGACACCGCCTTCGAAATGGGCTGGCGTCCGGATATGTCTGACGTAGTCTGGACAGACAAGAAAGTCGCTATCGTTGGTGCCGGTCCTGCAGGTCTTGCTTGTGCAGACATTCTGGTACGTAACGGTGTGAAGCCGGTTGTTTTCGACAAGTACGAAGAAATCGGCGGCCTGTTAACCTTCGGTATTCCTTCGTTCAAGCTGGAAAAAGACGTGATTAAACGTCGTCGTGAAATTTTTACCGAAATGGGTGTGGAGTTCAGACTCAATACTGAAATCGGTAAAGATATCGACTTCCAGGCGCTGCTTGATGAATACGATTCAGTGTTCCTCGGTATGGGTACGTACAAGTCCATGCAAGGCGGATTCGACAATGAGCACGTTGAAGGCGTTTTCGATGCCCTGCCGTTCCTGATTGCGAATACTAACCGCGTAATGGGGCTGGAAAAAGATCCTGCTGATTTTGTCGACATGAAAGACAAAACCGTTGTTGTGCTGGGTGGTGGTGATACCACTATGGACTGCGTACGTACGTCTATCCGTCAGGGCGCAAAACGCGTAATTTGTGCTTATCGTCGTGATGAAGAAAGCATGCCCGGTTCACGCAAGGAAGTACAGAACGCGAAAGAAGAAGGTGTGGAATTCGTCTTCAATGTACAACCGCTGGATATCGCGCTGACCGGTGAAGGCACTGCAGCCGGTGTTAAACTGGTTAAAACTGAAATGGGTCCGCCGGACATCAACGGTCGTCGTCGTCCTGTTGAGGTGGAAGGTTCAGAGCACGTGCTTGAAGCTGATGCGGTTATCATCGCCTTCGGTTTCCAGCCAAGCCCTGCCAGCTGGTTTGCTGACTACGGTATTATCCTGGATGAAAAAGGTCGTGTTATCGCCCCTGCCGGTGGTAAGTACGCTTATCAGACTGCTAACCCGAAAATCTTCGCCGGTGGCGATATGGTTCGGGGCAGCGATCTGGTGGTAACCGCCATTGACGAAGGCCGTAAAGCGGCTGACGGCATCATGGATTACCTCGGCGTGTAATACGGCTCAAAGCAAAAAACAAAAGCCACGGGATGAAAATTCCGTGGCTTTTTTCGTTTTTGAAGATCAGCCGCCGATACTTGAGTGCGTGCCGGTATACCTATGCTTTATTGCCGCTTCAGGGGTTCTTGCCTATAGTTTTACTCATCTGTTAAGCATCCATTCCGCTTAATGAAGGGAGAGTAAAAATGAACAAAAAGACGTGCAGTATGATTGCAGCGACTTTGCTGTGTACGGCTTCTTTATCTGTGGCAGCAGCCCCTGACACATCAGCCTGTCCGGCAGACTTTCACACGCTGACCATGCCGGATGACGCAAAGCAATGTCAGGTTTTCGACAGCGGATTGCCTGCGACACTGGTGTTTTATTCCGCGACACCACAGCAAACACTCATCGACTACTACACGGCGCAGTATCCCGGTATGCAGGTCGCAGCAACAGTACAGGGCAGAACGTTACTCACTGCTGCGAACGACAGTGTGCGGGTCATCATTTCCCCTGATCACGAAGGTTCTCAGGTAGATATGATGATTGTTAAGGCCAACTGAGACCTGTCAGCCTCCTCCCTGCTATCTGGTGCCGGACGATCTCCCGACTTTGCGAATTTCTAGCGGTCTGGCACTCCCTTTGCAAAATCCAGCTTGTTGACTAATTCACGACACAAAACGTCACTTTTTTGACGTATGTGATTTTGCTTTCGCGGGGATCAATATGGAACTGGCTATAATTTTAATGATGTTACTGATTGTGGTGGCTCTGGGCGCCATGAAATTGTCGGACAGCGGTGTAAGCTTTCCTTTTCGCAGTAAACCTCAGCTGTTCACACCGGTAGAACATAATTTTCTGAAACTGATTGAGCAGGCAGTGGGCCGTGAATTCCGCATCGTTTGCAGGGTTCGCCTGAGCGATGTACTGGCAGTAAGAGCAAAAGCCAGTAAAAAGCAGGGCTCCAGCGCCATGTCACGGGCGTCGTCAAGGCAACTGGATTACGTGTTGTGTGACCGCGACGACATGACGCCTGTTATGGCTATCGACCTTGTTTATAACGATGGCAAGAACAAATACAAATCCCAGCGCGACTTTTTTGTCAGCGGCGCGCTGGATGCAGCAGGATTGCCTCATGTGCGCATTAAGGTGAAAACCGGTTATACCACTGAAGAGATCCGCGAATGTATCGAAAGCAAGCTGGTGCCTTACCGCCGCAAACAGCAACGTATTGCACAGGCGCCGACGCTTAACCCTGCACCGAATAAACGCCCGACACGTCCGGTGCGTTCAAGCCGGGCAGCGGCTGCTTAATTTACCTTTTACTCTCCGGGTCGGTATTCTCCCCAAGGTACCGACCCATTTTCCCCTAATTTCTGTCAGTTTCTTCACTTTCATATTACCATTAACAATCATGACTTAACGGACCCGCGCACACCCAGTTCGCCGGGCGGTACATCGACGGAACATATTTATGAAAATCGGTATTCTTGGCGCAATGGATCAGGAAATTGCACTGTTACAGGCAACTCTGACAGATTGTGAAACCCGACAGTGGAAACATCTGACCTTTTACACCGGCACCCTGCATGGCGCTGAAGTCGTGCTGGTAAAATGCGGTATTGGTAAAGTTGCTTCAGCCCTTGCCACAACAGCACTTATCGAGCAATACACGCCTGATTATGTTGTTAATACCGGTTCAGCCGGCGGCTTCGATCCGGCGCTGAATATCGGTGATGTGGTCGTCGGCAGTGCAGTGAAATATCACGATGTGGATATTACCCATTTTGGTTATGAACTTGGGCAATGTGCCGGTATGCCGCCACAATACGACTGCGATCCCCGGCTTGTTGAAGCTGCTACCGCCGCGGCACAGGACATCACCCATATCCAGAACACCACTGGCATGATTTGTACCGGCGATTCCTTTGTCGGTTCAGATGAAGCGGCACAGAAAATTAAAGACACTTTTCCGGCAATGAAGGCCTGTGAAATGGAAGGCGCAGCCATCGGACAAACCTGTTTTATGCTGGAAACACCGTTTCTGGTGATCCGTTCTTTGTCTGATATCGCCGGCAAGACATCATCAGTGTCCTTCGAGGCATATCTGGAAACCGCAGCGAAGCACTCTGCTGAACTGGTTATGGGAATGATTGCCCGTCTGGCCTGAGCATAGTGTTAAGCATGGACGCCCTGCTCCACAGCCCCTTATTACAAAATCTCGCCCTGCTGTTGGTGGTTATCGCCATCGACAGCCTCTGGCGCTGGCCTCCCAAATACCACCCGTTAACCGTATTCCGCCTGCTGGCGGCCGGGATGGCGACAAAAGTAAAACCCAAATCCACTGACAGCCCTTCCCAACACCGGATATCCGGCGCACTGGGTGCCATTGTACTTATCGTGCCTTTCACTGTGCTTACCGGTTTGCTGGTTACCATGGCTGAATATCCGCTGTTTTTCGAAGCAGTCATTTTGCTCTGCGTCATGGACTTCGCTCAGGTGAGATGGCACTACAATGCTGTCGTCACCGCCCTTGGCAGAGAAAAGAAAGTCCTTGCCAGAGAAATGGTGTCCCACTTCGTCGCCCGCGACTGTGCTCGTCTGTCAGATATCGGTATTGCTAAAGCTGGCATGGAAAGTTTACTGCTCAGGTTCTGCTACCAGTTTTGCGGTGTGGTTTTTTGGTTTCTGATTGCCGGTCCGGTGGCAGCACTGCTGTATCGTCTGCTGCTCTTATTCAGCTGGCAGTGGCACTGGCGAAACCCCGGCTTCTACTGGTTTGCCCTGCCCGTTCGCAGGGTCACCCGGCTGCTCTCGCTGGTCCCTGCATTTACCGGTGCAATATTACTGGCACTGTCAACACATCCGGTTGCCGGATTTAAAGCGCTCTCACAGGCAAGATCCAGAGACAGCACCTCACTGCTGCTGGCGTTATGTGGCGGGAGCTTAGGGATCCGGCTGGGTGGCCCGGCCATTTACTCAGGGAATATGATCCGGTACAGCCGGGTCGGCGGCCACCGCGAGGTACGCTTTTCAGACATGACACATTGTCGTCAGGCTGTTACCAGAGCGGTTTTACTGCTGCTGGGGATCACTGTTGTGATCTTTTCTGCCCTGCACGCACTATATGCTTTTTAATACTGTGCAAACTGCCCGGGATGTAAAAGGGTTCTGCACGCCTTGTTCAAATAGTGTACACTGCACCGGAAACACAGGTTAAAACAGATATACGGAACATAGTGACGGATTACCTCATGCGCAAAATCATTGTTGTTTCTGCTCTTATTATCGTTGCCGTTGTTGCAACAACCTTTTACTGGCCAAAAGAAGCCGAAGCCGACGGATTCCGCTCAGTTCAGGCAACGCCTTTCATGCTGGAAAAAGTGAAAGCCGACGAGTGGTTACTCATCGACGTGCGTACTCCGCAGGAATACGCTGACGGCCATATTCCCGGCGCCATCAACATGCCTCACGAAGCCATCGGCGACTATGTGGAACAGCTGAATGATGCCAAAGACAAACCTATCATTATTTACTGCCGCTCCGGGCGTCGGGCGCAAATAGCAATGCAGATGCTGGAACAGAAGCAGTTCACCGGTATCAGTCACCTTGAAGGCGATATGCTGGGCTGGACAGAAGCCGGTTTGCCCGTAGAGAGAATGTGATTGCTTGCCTGTATGGCAGAAACCGGATTAAGCTGGTAGTATTCCGCGCTTTCATTTTAAGCAGATACGTCAATGCAGATAGATATTGCTACGCCGGCCATGTTGTTTCCGGCGATTTCACTGTTGCTCCTGGCTTACACGAACCGCTTCCTGACACTGGCAACGATAATCCGTAACTTTGCCCGTGAAAACCGCGACGAAAACACACAGGCGCAAATCCGTAACCTGCGCCAGCGCATTTTATTCATAAAACGCATGCAGATAGCCGGTGTTGTCAGCTTTTTCCTGTGTGTCTTATCCATGCTTGCCATTTACCTGACGTATCAGCTGGCCGGAAACTGGATATTCGCCTCCAGTCTGGTGTGTCTGATGTATTCATTGTGGATGTCTGTGCGGGAAATCCTGATCTCTGTTGAAGCACTGGATTTCCATCTGGATGGCATAAAAGATAATAAAAAATGAAAAACAATAAGCCATCAGCCAGCGATATTACTTACGTCCCCCTTGCGCCGGAGCACTTTGAAGGCGTGTTGTTATTAGGCAACCGCATTCAGGGTGACGGTTATCTGTCTCATTTCTCTCTGGAAGAAATGTATCATAAGGGCTGGCACGACAATATTAATGCCAGCTACGTTGCTCTGTACAACGGTGAGATCGCCGGATTCAGACTGACCTTTGCCCACTCCCACTGGCAGCCTGACGAATGGTGTTCTGTGGCAGAGTGGCCGGTGGATCCGTCACGGGTGTGTTATTTCAAATGTAATACGGTAGACGATCGTCTGCAGGGATGTGGCATTGGCAGCCGGTTGCTGGAAATCGCCACACAAAAAGCGAAGGAACAGGGTGCCCTGGCGGGCCTGGCGCATATCTGGCTGGGTAGTCCGGGTAACAGTGCCTTTCGTTATTTCAGTAAAAACGGCGGTAAACTGATTGCCAGACACCCCGGCAAATGGCGTTATGCTTCCATCCATGAAGGCTATGATTGCCCTGTTTGTCCCGGTTATTGTGAATGCGAAGGGGCAGAAATGATGATTGTATTTCCGTAATCAGCCACTGCCCGCTACGGTAAATACACATCAACAGCCATTAAAAAACCCGCAATCATGCGGGTTTTCTTATTTCTGCGGCGGACACCGGAAAATTATGCTGTCAGTGTAACTCTGGCAAACTTACGTTTACCCACCTGATACACGGCTTCACCGGCTTCTGTGATCACCAGACGGGTATCTTCGACTTTTTCACCGTCAATCTTCACCGCGCCCTGCTTAATCATACGCATGGCATCAGAGGTAGAACCCACCAGCCCCGCTTCTTTCAGCAGGTTACCGATGGCAATCCCGTCAGCTTCCATGGCAACAGACACTTCCGGCATGTCATCAGGGATGGCGTTTTTCTGGAAACGCTGAATAAAGTCCTGATGCGCACCTTCTGCTGCAGCTTCGTCGTGGAAACGGGCGATGATCTCTTTTGCCAGTTCAATTTTGATATCACGGGGGTTCGCACCGGCTTCAACCTTCGCTTTCAGTTCTGCCACTTCTTCAAGAGGACGGAAGCTCAGCAGGTCGTAGTAACGCCACATCAGATCATCAGAAATCGACATCACTTTACCAAACATATCGTTCGGCGCATCAGTAATACCGATGTAGTTATTCAGCGATTTAGACATTTTCTGCACGCCGTCTAAACCTTCCAGCAGTGGTACCATCACTACCGCCTGCTGGCTCAGACCGTTCTCTTTTTGCAGCTCACGGCCCATTAACAGATTAAAGCGCTGATCAGTACCGCCCAGCTCAACATCTGATTTCAGTGCAACAGAATCATAACCCTGAACCAGCGGGTACAGGAATTCGTGAATAGCGATTGGCTGACCACCATTGTAACGCTTTTTGAAGTCATCACGCTCAAGCATACGGGCTACCGTCTGGCTGGCCGCCAGTTTGATCATACCAGCCGCACCCAGTGCATCCATCCACTCAGAGTTAAAACGAATCTGCGTTTTCTCTTTATCGAGGATTTTGAATACCTGTTCCTGATACGTTTTAGCGTTTTCCAATACCTGTTCTTTGCTTAAAGGCTTGCGTGTCACATTTTTACCGGTAGGATCACCGATAAGACCGGTGAAATCACCGATCAGGAACACAACGTTATGGCCTAACTGCTGAAAGGTGCGAAGTTTATTAATCAGGACGGTGTGACCCAAATGTAAGTCTGGTGCCGTAGGATCGAAACCAGCCTTGATGGTCAGCGTCTTGCCTGACTTGAGTTTTTCAATTAACTCTTCTTCAGGCAGGATCTCATCCGTACCCCGTTTAATTTCAGCTAAAGCGGTTTGCCAATCGGTCATGCTCGTTCCACACTTATTACATTTACTGGGAAAATTTAATCGGGGCATTTTACGCATCCCAGTGAACCTTTGAAAGACTTGACCGTCAAAAATCGGCTTCCTGTGCGATCTAATCATGAAATTACAGGTGCTTTGGTGGAAAGTCGTGCTGTAACACGATATTCTCAGGCTGGGCAGTAATATGAGATTGAAATTTACCGTGGTTCTGAAAACATTCAAAAAT